>JAHWKY010000001.1 GCA_019347575.1 Actinomycetota bacterium
CGGGTGTGCTTGGTCGGCCCTCGCCGGTGGCGGGGGCGGGCGGGTCAGGGGGGTGGTCGTTCGAGGACGTCTCCTTGGGGTGCGGTGAAGGTGGCGGAGTTGTCGGGGTGGAGGGTGATGCGCCAGTGGCCTTCGTGGACGGCGAGGTGGCAGCTCAGGCACAGCGAGATGCCGTTGTCGACGCAGGTGGGGCCGAGGTCGAGCCAGTGGCGGATGTGGTGGGCGGTCTGGGCCGCTCGGCCGCAGCGGCGGCAGCGTCCGCGGTCGCGGGCGTAGATGGCGCGGCGCATGGGGGCGGGCCAGGCGTTGGTGGAGCGGCCCACGTCGAGGACCTGGCAGGGCCCGTTGGTGATCACCCGGGAGATGTCGGCGTCGCACAGCATCCGCCGCGCGGTCTCTGCGGGGATGGGCTGGCCCTGGAAGGTGATCGCCGGTTCGGGGCCGGACCGCATCCGCAGCCCGTACTCGTCGAGGTCCAGGCCGCGGTCGGTGATCAGCCACGGCAGGTCGACGATGATCATCGCCTGGGTGGGTAGCCCGCGCGAGTCGGGGAACCCGGGCGTGCCCATGGCGATGTCGGCGAGCTGACCCAACGCGTCGTGGAGGCGCTGGGGGTAGCTGCGACGCTGATCCTCCGGCACGTCGTTGTCGGAGCCGGTCAGGGGCTCCAGCGCGGACTGGAGCTTGTTGGCGACCTCGGGCGTGAACAGCCCCTCGCCGTGGATCATCCCGTCGCGACGCTCCACGAACCGGAACCGGCGCTTGGCGAGCTGATCCTGCGCGGTCGACCGGCCCCGATCCGCAGACTGCTGCATCGCGCGTCGGCGGGCGCGCCGAGCGGTCTGTTCGGGGGTGTGCTCGCGGGCGTAGGCGACCAGCTCATCCACCAGCGCGTCGGCGTGCTCATCTTCGACGGTGCCGGCGGCCTTGCCGATGACGCGGACGTGCTCGGGGGAGATCTCGCCCGCCGCAGCCGCCTCGGCGACCGGCTCGTGAGCCTCGACCGTCTTGGCGACGGCGGCGTCCTTGGCGGCGACGTCGCCGTCGACGCCCAGCTGGCCGCTCAGCCACTTGCTGTGGCGCTCGGCCCCGTTGGAGTTGCGCTGTTCGGTGGCGGCGATCCAGCGTGCCCGGACGGTGGCGAGCTTGTTGGACAGGGCCTGGATCTGCTTCAGCCCGGCCGGCAGCTCGTCGGGGTGGACCTGCAGGGGGTCGGTGGCGGCGAGCGCGTCGATCGCGTCGTGGGCACGGGGGAAGTCGGGCACCGGTGTGGCGGTGTCGGAGGCTGGCCCGTAGGCCCGCATCGTGTCGGTGCTTCCCATCCCGGTCGCAGTCTCCCAGCCGCGAGGGAACTAATGTACCGAACAAACGTATGCATGTCAAGCACTCGGGCGAAGAAGTTTGGATCTGTGGAGGACCGCGACCGATGCTGGGGAGGAGGGGCCCGTTCGAGCGACCCCAGCGGGGGAGCGCACCCTGGGACACCGACCACCCGCCTGTAGAGTGCGGCGCCATGGCCGACCAACCGCTGCCGACCGTCACGGTCGTCGTCATCAACCTCGACGGACGCGACTACCTCGAGCCGTGCTTGCGGTCGGTGCTCGACCAGGACTACCCCGAGGATCGTGTCGAGGTGATCCTCATCGACAACGCCTCCACCGACGGGTCGGTCGAACTCGTGCGCGAGCGGTTCCCGAGCGTGCAGGTCATCGTCAACGACACCAACACGGGCTTCGCTCCCGCGGTCAACCAGGGAGCCCGCGCGGGTAGCGGCGAGTACCTCGCGCTGATCAACAACGATGCCGTCGCCGACCCGGCGTGGTTGCGCGAGCTGATCACCCCGATGCTGTTCAACGAGCGCGTCGCGTGCACCGGCGGTCTGGTGCTGGACGCCGAGGGCCTCACCGTCGACTTCGCGGGCGGGGCGGCGGGCTGGCACGGACACGGCTTCCCGATCGGGCACGGCGAACCGCCGCCTGAGGACCTGCGGCAGGGACCCACGCTGTTCGCGACCGGCTCGTCGTTGGCGACCCGTCGCAAGCTCTTCCTCGAGATCGGTGGGATGGACGAGGACTACTTCGCGTTCTTCGAGGACGTCGACTACGGCTGGCGGTTGTGGATCCTCGGCCACGACGTGCTGTTCATCCCCACCTCCATCCTCTACCACCGACACCACGGCACCATCGAGCGGTTCGGCGACGCACGCGAGCGCTACCTGCTCGAACGCAACGGGCTCGCCACGCTGTTCAAGAACTACGAGGACGACCGACTGGCACGGACGTTCCCGGCCGCGACGATCCTCTCGATGGTTCGGGGCGTGGAGGAGGAGGGCACCGACCTCGGCGACTACCGCATCACCGAGCGCGCAGCGGGCACCCGTCCCGAGCCGATCATCACCGACCTCACCGGCGCACACCTCGCCGCCATCCGCGACTTCAGCCTCGAGCTGGACAAGTGGCGCGAGAAGCGCGACTTCGTCCAGGCGCGGCGCCGTCGCGCGGATCGAGAGCTGCTGCCGCTGTTCCGCCACCCCCTCATCAGCAACATCCCGTCGGAGCGCTACCACGCCATCCTCGACCAGTTCGTGCGGACCTTCGACCTGCTGTCCGCCGCATCAGCGCAGCAGAAGATCCTGATCGTCTGTGCCGACCGCCTCGGCGAGCGCATGGCTGGTCCCGCGATCCGGGCGTGGGAGATGGCCAAGCTGCTGGCGCGCGAGCACGAGGTCGTCCTCGGCACGCTCGCGGAGCCCGGCCTCACCAGCGACCGTTTCGGCGTCGAGCACCTCACCCCCGACAAGATGCGTGAACGCATCGCGTGGTCCGAGGTCATCGTCACCCAGGGCGTGACGATGTGGTGGTACCCGGAGATGGTCAAGAGCAGCGCGGCCATCGTCATCGACCTGTACGACCCGTTCCACATCGAGGCCCTGGAGCTGCGCCGCCACCAGCCCCTTCAGGAGCGCTGGACCTTCGCCAAGAGCGATGTGCAGGTCGTCAACCAGCAGCTCGAGCGCGGTGACCTGTTCCTCTGCGCCTCCGAGAAGCAGCGAGACTTCTGGCTCGGTCAGCTCGCGTCCCTCGGCCGGATCAACCCGGCCACTTACGACCAGGATCCCGATCTGCGGGCGCTGCTCGAGGTCGCGCCGTTCGGACTTCCTCCGGAGGCTCCGGTTCAGGAGCGCAGCGCGATCAGGGGTGCGGTTGAGGGCATCGGTCCCGACGATCTCGTCTTCCTGTGGGGTGGCGGGATCTACAACTGGTTCGATCCGTCGACGCTGATCCGCGGGATGGCCCAGGCAGCCGAGGAGGATCCGCGCCTGCGCCTGTTCTTCCTGGGCACCGCGCACCCCAACCCCGAGATCCCCGCGATGTTCCGTGCGGGGGAGGCGTTGCAGACCGCGCGATCGCTCGGCGTGCTCGACAAGCACGTGTTCTTCAACGAGGGCTGGGTCCCGTACGAACAGCGTGCCGACTGGCTGCTCGACGCCGACGTGGGTGTGTCGACGCACTTCCTCCACATCGAGACCGAGCTCAGCTACCGCACGCGCATCCTCGACTACATCTGGGCCGGTCTGCCGATCCTGTGCACCGAGGGCGACTCGCTGTCCCGGCTGGTCAGGACGCACGACCTCGGCGAGGTCGTCCGGGCCGAGGATCCCGAGGACGTGGCGCGGGGCATCCTCGCCCTCGCCGATGCGGGACGCCGCTCCGACATCCAGGGACGCATCGCCGAGCTGGCGCCGGAGATGACGTGGGAGCAGGCGCTGCAACCGCTCGTGTCCTTCTGTCGGCTCCCTCGACGCGCCCCGGACCTCGATCCGGCGGCACGGAAGCGCTACGTCGACCGCGGGCCCGCCGGGATCTTCCAGCGCAACCCCGCGGATCTGGCCAGACGGTTCGTCGCGGTCGCGCGGGAGCGTGGATGGTCCACTGCCGCGCAGATGGCCAAGCAGACCGTCCGACGCCGGTTGGGCCGCTGAGCCGCCGCCGGCGGGCCCGTAGGTGCCACCTGAGGATCTCGGCCCCACCTGTTACTCTTCGTACCTCTCACGTCGGGGCTAGACCCGGCGCGGGAGGCGGGGAAGGGTCTCGGAACCGAGGCGTCGAACCACCTCGCTGGTAACCCGTCTGCCGTTGGGGCAGACGACCGAGAACCGGCAGTTGCGCCACGGGGGCGTGCCCGAGGAGGGCCCATCTTGTCCAACATCACTTCGCTCCGTCCGCTGGCCGCCGTGGTGGCGGCTGCACTGGCGGCGACGCTGCTGATCGCCCTGCCATCACGATCCGATGGCGCCACGACCATCGACTACCCCAACACCGAGCGCATCCCCGGAGATGACCCCGTCGAGATCGGCGTCAACATCTCCCAGCGCCTGTTCGGGAACGACGGGGCGCAGGCGGTCGTCCTGGCTCGCAAGGACAAGTTCCCGGACGCCCTGGGCGGCAGCACCGTCGCGGCCGAGTTCGGTGGCCCCGTCCTCTACACGACCAGCACCGACCTCGACACCGCGACCCGCAACGAGATCGACCGCGTGCTGGCGCCGGGTGACAACGTCTACATCATGGGCGAGGTCGCAGCCATCTCGGTCGAGGTGGAACAGGAGCTGCAGGCACGCGGGTACCGCACCCCGCGTCTGGGGGGCCAGACCCGTGTGGAGACCGCGGCCGAGGCCGCCTTCGCGGTAGGTGCTGGTCCGGGCCGTACCGCCATCATCGCGCGTGCCTTCGACGACCCCGGCGCCATCGAGAGCACCCAGGGATGGGTCGACTCCGTCAGCTGCGGTGGGTACGCCGCGTTGAGCGAGACACCGGTCCTGCTGACCGACAAGAACCGCGACCCCCAGCGCATCCCCGAGGCGACCCGGTCGATGTTGCAGCGGCTGGGGATCTCCGAGGTCTTCATCTGCGGTGGCCCGGCTGCCGTACCCCAGGCACACGCTGACGACATCGCGGCGATGGGCATCAAGGTCAACCGCTTCGCCGGAGCGACCCGCATCGAGACCGCGGTCGACGTGGCGAGCAACCTCTGGGGGTACCGGACCACCGACGGCAAGGCGTTCATCATCGTCAACGGCTGGGGCGCGAACTTCGCCTACGGCCTCGCCGCCTCCCAGCTGTCGCGGCGTGAGGCCGCACCCATCCTCCTCGTCAACCGCACCGAGCCGACGAGCTGCTCGGGCAACGAGCAGTCCCGGGCGACCCTCTGCTACCTCGCGCAGCACAACCCGTCGATCTCCGGCCTGATCGCCGTCGGTGACGTGAGCCTGGTCGACGATGTCGTCTTCCGGGCAGCGGCCGAGGCCGGCGGCCTCGAGGAGGACAACACCGCCCCAGCGCGCCCGTCCAACGTCAGCGCGACGGACCGGCCCGAGGACGACGGCACCAACGTCAACGTCAAGTGGGCCGCGTCGACCGACGACAACCCCGGACCCATCACCTACAACGTCTACTTCCGCAACAACGCCGACGACGAGGCGCTCACGCGCGCGAACAGCACGCGGCGCACCACCAGCAAGACCAGCCTGACGATCACCGGGCTGACCGAAGGCCAGAGCTACGACGTTGCCGTCGACGCGGTCGACCAGTTCGGCAACCGCTCCGGCCTCTCCGCGGTCGCCAGCGCCGGTCCCCTCGAGGACGAGGTCCCCGCCGCCCCGAGCGAAGCACCCACCGCCAAGAACACGACGACCGGCGTGGGCCTGAGCTGGAAGAGGGCACCGGAGGCCGACGCCGCCGCCTACCGCATCGAACGCGCCGAGCCGACGGGCGGCGGACCGATCCAGGAGCCCTGCGACAGCCCCTTCCTGTCGTGGGCGCACGTCAAGAACGTGTCCCCACGGAGCACCACCAGCTTCATCGACACGACCGCTAAGGACGGCATCCGCTACTGCTACCGCTACCGCGTGCTCGACACCTCCAGCCCCGCCAACGAGAGCGGCACGTCACCGGTGACCGAGTGGACGTTCGACAAGCAGAACCCCGACCAGAACGCGCCCGCCGGCACACCCTCGATGTACGCGGTGAACATCGACCAGGACCGCAGGCTCGTCGGCACCACCAACAACTCGCGCATGCGCGCGGGAACGACGCTCCGTGTCGACGCCGTCGTCCCGGCCGGCGCCTACAGCGCGTCCGAGACCCTCGGTCGCATCGCCGTCTACGACGGCGACACCCGTCTCTCGGCCGTGGACGACTCCGACGAGTTCGATCCCACCGGCGCCGAGCAGATCGTCAGCGTCTTCGTGGCCCTCAACGCCACCGGCGAGCGGTCGATCTCGGTCGCGATGCAGGACGCGACCGGCAACGAGGGCACCCGCTCCACGGTGTGGCGGCTCGACGTCAACGCGCAGCACCTGCCCACACCGGTGATCGAGTCGATCGCCGCGGTCAACACCGACCCGGCGGACCTGCTCGACCAGCGCATCCCCGACGCCCCCGGGATCGACGCGACCCCGCGCATCGTGGTCGGCAACCTCGATCCGTCCGCTGGCAACCAGCGGCTCCAGGTCTACCGCAACGACGAGGTCGACGCGTCGTTCTGCCTCACCCCGAACCAGATGTCGGGTGGGCAGTTCGTGATCAACGCGGGACCGGGCGACAGCGACTACACCCTCCCCGGCGGCGCCCACCCGCTGCTCGTGACGGCGCAGCCGGCGGTGTTCACCTCGCCGTCGACCTGCATCGCCGACCCGATCCAGGGTGCGGCCCGTCGCTCGGGTGACTCCAACACCGTGCGCTACCTGTTCGAGACCGCCGAGTTCGGGATCCTCGCCGTCGATCCGCCGAACAACGCGTTCGACCCCTACGGCTTCCGCGACGGCGGCGCCGTCCCCATCGAGGTCGTGTTCAACAAGGACGCGACCACGACGTCCCGCGTGACGCTGTCGGGACCCGGGATCGCCACGCCCATCACGGTGGAGAACGACGGCGCGGACGGCGACAGCACCGCCGGCGACGAGCGCATCGACTTCGACGCGCCGCCGCTCCAGACCGGCCAGTTCGAGCTCGACATCGTCGCGAGCCCCCTCGACGGCATCGGCAGCGGCGTCTCCACCACGACCACCTTCACGGTGGGCTTCATCCACCTCGTCCACGGCTCCAAGGCCGTCGGTGGCGGTAACGGCAGCACGAACGCCCCGAGCGGGTCAGTGACGTTCGTGGTCGACGCGGCCGCTCCCAGCGGCACCTACCGGGTGTTCAGCTCCGCCGCCACGTGTCCGGCGGCGCCGGTCGCGACCCTCGCGCACAGTGCCGGCACCACCACACGCAACAACACGGCCGACCCGGGCGGCGAGCTGATCTGGACCTACCAGTCCAACAGCCGGCCTGACCAGACCTTCTGCCAGGACGACGGCGCCATCCCCGCCGGGCTGACCGCCGCCGACCGCGCTCTCCTCGGCATCCGCCAGACCCCCGTGGCGTCCACGTTCTTCGTCGACGGCATCGGCAACACTGCGTTCGAGGACACGATCCTCGTGTACCGGCCGGGCCAGACGTCGCTCGGCACGACCACGTGGCAGACGGACGCGACCGTCGTCCGCCAGGCGGACGGCAGCACGGGCAGGATCCCCAACGAGCGCGTCCGTCCGAGCTGGGAGGTCTACTTCTACGTCCGTGACGACAACGGCAACGAGTCGGTCGCGGGTCGGGACGGCCTCATCCGCCGGCTCAACAGCATCCGTGCCAACGACGGGTTGCCCGCCAACCCGCCCACCGGCCCCGAGCTCCAAGCGGGCGACTTCCTCGAGCTGTTCTTCAACGGGGTCACCCTCGACGACATCGGCCCTCCGCTGGGCGGCAACGGTGGCATCGTCATCCTCGCAGGTGACAAGCTCGTCAACCCGAAGTTCGGCAGCGCCGGGAGCGGCGGGTCGAGCGCCAACCAGTCCGGCAACCTGCTGAAGATCACGTTCGGGTCGAACACGACCGTCGGTGGCCAGCCGGTGCCGCAACCGGTGACGCCACCGACGAGCGTCCACGGCGGCGCCAACTGGTTCGGCGTGAACTGGCTCGTCGACATCAGCGCCGACGGCGACAACAGCGAGGAGTCGGGCCACGTCGTCCTGCTGCCACCCGAGGAGGAGGCGGTGAGCACCACCGGCACGTTCTGACGTGGCCGTCGGCACGACGCCGCGCACGCCTGGCGAACGGCCGGGCATGCGGGTGCCGGAGGCCGAGGGGTCGGAGGCGGTCCTATACTCCGCGGCGTGCGTGCGCTCCGTGACAAGCTGAGCGACCTGTGGCGGGCTCGGGAACTCCTGCGCCAGCTCGTCAACAAGGAACTCAAGGTCCGCTACAAGAACTCGGCCCTGGGGTTCCTGTGGTCGCTGTTGACCCCGGCCGCAATGACCGTGGTCTTCACGGTCGTGTTCCAGTTCGTGTTCCGACTCGGGATCCAGGACTTCGCGGCGTTCTTCCTCGCCGGGTACCTCGCGTGGATGTTCTTCTCCAACTCCGTGCAGGGCTCGATCCAGGCCATCGTCGGCAACGGCAACCTGATCAAGAAGGTGTACTTCCCCCGCGAGGTGCTGCCGCTGTCGATCGTGCTGGCACAGCTCATCCACCTCCTCCTCGCCCTGGTCGCGGTGAGCCCTTACTTCATCTGGACCCGAGGCTGGGGCATCCTCAGCCACCTCCCGGCGCTCGCCGTCGGCATCGTCCTGCTGACCATCTTCACCAGCGGCTTCTCGATGCTCCTCGCCGGGGCCAACGTGCAGTTCCGCGACCTGCAGGAGCTGATCGTCGTCGTCTTCCTCATCTGGTTCTACGCCACGCCGATCATCTACCCGGTCGCGCTCGTCGAGCAGCAGATCCAGCGGGGCGTGCAGGTCGCCGAGGTCTACGGCCACATCATCAGCCTGAACCCGATGACCTGGTTCGTGAAGCTGTTCCGCGACGCGATGTACGGGACGGTGGAGGTGGCCACTCAGGGGGTCGAACCGTTCACCGTCGCACCCTCGAGCTGGCCCAGCATCGAGCTCATCGGTGCGGTGACGCTCACGAGCCTCGTCGTGTTCACGCTCGGGTACCTCGCGTTCCACCGCTTCGCCCTGACCTTCGCGAAGGAGGTCTGAGGTGGTGTTCGACCAGCTCCGCGACCTGATGCGCCACGAGGACGAGGGACCGGCCATCGAGGTCGAGCACCTGACCGAGACGTTCCGGCTGTTCCACGAGCGGCCGCTGGGCATCAAGGAGCGCCTCTACCGGTTCCGCCGCTCCCACTACGAGGATTTCAACGCGCTCGAGGACGTCAGCTTCACGATCGAGCAGGGCGAGACCGTCGGGATCATCGGGCCGAACGGGTCAGGCAAGTCCACGCTGCTGAAGGTCCTCGCGCGGATCCTTCCGCCCGACGAGGGCCGCATCGAGATCAACGGCCGTGTGGCGACGCTGCTCGAACTGGGAGCGGGCTTCCACGGCGACCTGTCGGGGCGCGAGAACGTCTACCTCAACGGTGCCATCCTCGGTCTGACCCGAGCCGAGATCGACGAGCACTTCGACGCCATCATCGACTTCGCGGGGGTCCGGCCGTTCCTCGATACCCCGGTGCGCAACTACTCCTCCGGGATGTACGTGCGCCTCGGGTTCTCGATCGCGGTCCACGTCGACCCCGACATCCTGCTCGTGGACGAGGTGCTGTCGGTCGGCGACGTGCACTTCCAGACGAAGTCGATCGACCGCATGCGCGCGTTCCAGCGGAAGGGCAAGACGGTCGTGTTCGTCAGCCACAACCTCGACTCGATCGAGGAGCTGTGCGACCGGACCATCGTGCTCCACCACGGCAAGCTCGAGTTCGACGGACCCGCGCGCGAGGGGGTCCAGCTCTACGCCGGGCTCATGGCCACGGCGTCGCTGCCCGACGACCGGCCTCACTCCGGCAACCGCTTCGGCAGCGGCCAGGTCGAGGTCGCAGGCTCGAGCCTCCTCGACAGCTCCGGCGCTCCGGTCCACCGCATCATGCCGTCGACACCGCTCGTGCTGCGTGTGCGCGTCCGTGCCATCGAGGACGTCGAGGCGTGCAGCGTCGGCGCGGTCTTCCGCACGGGTGACGGCAAGCACGTCTACGAGGTCCACACGACCTGGCAGGGTCTGGGGGTGGGTCCGTTGACGGCGGGCCAGACCGCGAGCGTGGACATCAAGTTCACGGCTCACGTGCTGGCGGGGCACTACACGATCACGCCGGTGACGACCGACCCGACGGGGCGGCGCGTCCACGACGCCCATCCCGAGGCCATCGTCTTCGAGGTCCAACCCGCTGCCGGTGGCACCGGGTTCGCCGACTTCCAGGCCTCGACCGCGGTCGCGGACGGTCCGGCGGTCGACCTCGACGCCATGCGCGCGGACGAGATCGAAGCCGACGAGGACGACGAGGACGGCGGGGAGGGTGGGCAACCGGTCGTGCTCGCGGGCGCGTAGGCGTGCGTGTCGCCGCGCTCGTCGTCAACTGGAACGGCGCTGACCACCTCGCAGCCTGTCTCGACTCTCTGCTCGCGCAGGACCATCGCGACCTCGACGTCTTCGTCGTCGACAACGCCAGCACGGACGCCTCGCACGAGGTGCTAGCTGGGTACCTCGACCGGGTGCGCGTTCTGTGGAACCCGACCAACCGCGGGTTCGCCGGAGGTGTGAACGACGGGCTGGCGGCCGCTGATGAGGTCGATGCCGTCCTCACCGTCAACCCCGACGTCGTGGCCCGCCCCGACTACGTCCGGCGCACGGTCGAGGTGCTGCGCTCGAGGGAACGCTGCGGGGCGGTCCAGGGCAAGCTGCTGAGGACCGCGCCGGCTCCCAGCGGTGATGCGGTGATCGACACCACCGGCCACGTCGCGTTCCGGACGCGACTCTTCCGCAACCGCGGGGAGGGCGAGGTCGACCGTGAGCAGTACGACGCACCGAGCGAGGTGTTCGGCGTCTCCGGCGCGCTCGCCCTGTACCGGCGCGCGATGCTCGACGACGTGGCGATCGATGTCGCCGGCCGACACGAGGTGTTCGACGAGGACCTGTTCGCGTTCTGGGAGGACGTCGACCTGGACTGGCGCGCCCGGATGCACGGCTGGGAGGCGTGGTACGAACCCGCGGCCGTCGCGGTGCACGAGCGAGGCGGAGCGGGACCGCGTCGGACGAGGCGCGTGGAGCAACTCAACTGGCAGAACCGACTCCTGGTGCTGTGGAAGAACGACACCTGGCCCGCGCTGCTGCCGGCGCTCCCCGGCTTCCTGTTGACCTTGCTGCTCAAGACCGGCGAGCTGCTGCTGACGGTCCCACTCGCGTTCGTCGCGGCGCTGCCTGATGTCCGGCTGGTTCGTCGGATGCTCGTCAAGCGGGCGCAGGTCCACGCCGCCCCGCACCCCAGCCACGAGATCGTGCGTCGGTGGTTCGGGGCGTTCGACTACCGCGCCTGGGCCCGCACCTGGTGGCGGCGCGTGCGGGGCGTGCCGCCTGGCGGGTGACGGGGTTGGCAGGTGCACCGTGTGCTCTCAAGGAACCCGCGCCGAACACGGGTTTCCCAAGAGCATCGGAAACCCGCGTCGGACGCGGGTTCCTGACACCGCCTCGCTTCGCTCGCGGTCGACTGCGCTACGAGGCTGCGGGACTGGGCTCCTCGGTTGGGGTGGGCTCGGTCGTCGGGGCCTCGGTGCCCTCGGTGCCGGCTTCCGTCGGCTCGACCGTTCCGGCGTCGGTCGGCACCTGGGTCGGCGGCGCCGTGGGCAGCGAGTCGGGGTCGTAGGCGAGGACGCCCTCCGGGAAGGGCGAGAAGTTGCCCTCGGGCGCGGCGCCCGCCGTTCCGAAGTTCTCGATGACGAACGAGTGTGCGACCGTCTCGTCGAACGTGTCGCAGTCGAGCGCGCGCTCCCACGCTCGGAACGCGATCGGCTTGCCCGACGTGAACGTCCCGTTGTAGGGCGAGCTGATTATGCCGCCGCCCCGCGCCCCGAACTCGAACCCGCTGTCGTTCAGCGTCTCGACCCAGGACTCGATCTCGCCGATCGTCTCGCCCTCGACCCGTGTGTCGTCGTACCAGACCACCACGGCGCCGTGCTCGAGGTTGTGCAGGACGCTGCGCTCGTCGGCGGCGCTGCCGAACGTCGCGATCGGCCCCCACTGCTGGAAGTGCGGACCGGATGCGGTCGGTCGCAGGGTGGTGTACAGCGCGTCGGGGGGCGGGGCCGTGGCTGGATCGAGGTGATCACGCGATGCCGTGGGCGCGACCTGTAGCACCTCGCAACCCGCTGCGGTGCGAGCCTCCTGAGCGGCCGCGAAGTCGATCAGAACCTCGTCGTCGAGGCTTTCGTCCCCCGAGAACGCGGTGAAGAGGATGGCCGCGATGAGGCCGACCACGAGCACCGTGACGATGCTGCTGACGATGCGGCTGCGCCGCGCGCGCTTGCGCTCCTCCTCCTCCTTACGCCTGCGCTCGGCACGAGCCAACTCGCGTCGTTCCTTCTTGGTCAGGCGGTCGTCGTCGGCCACGCGCGATCCTCACAGTCCATCGGGGTGTCTCGACCGGGCGAGGGTACTCGCGCGATCGTGCTCACCGGTCCTCGAGTAGCTCGCCGGGATCGACGGCGGGTCGCGGCTGCGGTGCGAAGTCGGGCGGCGGATAGCCGATCGCCACGGAACCGAGCGGGAGCCAGTGGTCGGGCAGGTCGAGCACCTCGGCGACCACATCGGCGCAGAACAGCGTCGACGAGATCCACGCCGAGCCCACGCCCTGAGCGGCGAGCGCGACCTGGAGGTTCTGCAGCCCCGCCCCGCCTGCCAGCAGGAACATCTCGCGCTCGGCGCGCTGGCGCAGGCGGTCCGGGTAGGCGTGCGCCCCTTCGAGCGAGACGAACGGCAGCACCAGCACCGGTGCGGTCCCGAGGATGGCGTCGCTCCGCGCGATCCGGCGTTCGATGGTCTGTTCGTCCACGCCGTCGCCACGGAGATCCGCTCGCCAGCGGTCGGCCATGGCGGCCAGGAGTCGTGGCCGGGTCACATCCCTCGGTCGGATGAACCGCCACGGCCGGGTGTGGTGCGGTGCGGGAGCGGTCGCGGCGGCACGGACAGCGCGGTCGATCACCTCGTCGGGGACGAGGCGGTCGGCGAAGGCCCGAACGGTTCGGCGCGCGGCGAGACCTTCCAGCGTGGCTCGAGGTCCCCCCCAACGGAAGAGGTCCTCGCGGGCAGGCCGGACCAGCTCCGTCACGGACCCGTCTCCGGCCACCCTCGCCCCGCGCACGACGACGACCGCCGCGCCGTCGGCCTTGGTGCGGACGAGGTCGGCGGCGGCGGCGAGTTCGTCCGCGACCGCGACGAGGGTGACGCTCAACTCGCGACCATCGCGGTCGCGCTGACCGCGCTCGTCGCGGAGCGGGCGGATGCCCGCGACGCCGATCGCCACGTCCGTCTGCCCCATCCGCCACGCCCGACCGAACGTGTCGGTGACAAGGACGCCGACATCGAGCCCGAGGCGATCGCGGATGCTGCCGCGGATGGCCGCCGCGGAGGCGTCGCCGTCATCAGGTAGAAGCGTTAGCCGCGCCGCTCCAGCGTTCGAGGCGTCGACACCGGCGTTGGCACAGACGAAGCCGTGACGGGTCTCAACGACGAGCACGGCGTCCGTGTCGGCGACGATCCGGACCGCCTCGCGACGCGCGACCTCGCGGCGGAACCATTCGGGATCCGCGTCGGTCGGAACCCAGACCGTGCGGCCCTCGGCCTTGCTGACGATCTTCTGCGCCACCGTGATCACGTCACCGTCGCGGAGCGGTGCGGCCGCTGCGGCAGCGGAGATCAGCGCGCCGATGTCGTCGCCCTCGACGACCTCTGGCAACCCGGGTAGCGCGAAGATCTCGAGCTGCGTCACGCGGCGCGCTCGACGGTCGCGGCGAGCTCGAGCGCGGTCCGAGCCACGCGCTCGGCAACCTCGGGTGTACGCATGACGGTGTCGGTGACCGCGACGGCGAGTCCCCGGGTCCGTAGACCCGCGACCGCGTCGGCGTCGCGATCGTCGATGACCCAGCCGTCGAGGAAGTCGCGGTAGAGCTCGGCGACCCCGGCGGCGGACACCTCCGCCCCGACCGCCGGCAGGAGCCGGTCGGCCATCCCGCGCACGACCTCGCCGCCGACGATGGGGGAGACACCGACGACCGGGGCGTCGGTGGCGACGAGCGCCTCGCGGATGCCCGGGACAGCGAGGATCGTGCCGATGGAGACCACCGGGTTCGACGGGCAGAGCACGACCACCTCGGCGGAGGCGATCGCTCCCAGCACGCCTGGCGCAGGACGGGCGCTGTCGGCCCCGACGAGCTCCACGTGGGCCACCTCCGGTTCAGCTCGCTCGCGCACCCAGTACTCCTGGAAGTGCAGCGCGCGGTCGTCGGCCGTCGTGATCCGGGTCCAGACGCGGTCGTCGGTCGCGGGGATCAGTCGCACGGCGAGGCCCCACGCGCGGGCGACCGCCTCGGTCACCTGCGACAGCGGCGCCCCCTCGTGCAGTCGGCGCGTGCGGTACAGGTGCGTGGCCAGGTCGCGATCGCCCAGCGTGAACCATGTCTGCTCGCCGTAGCGACGGAGTTCGTCGGCGACGGTGAAGCTCTCGTCCGCGCGGCCCCACTGCTGTTCGGGGTGGATCGCGTCGGCGAGCGTGTAGGTGATCGTGTCGAGGTCGGGACACACGCGCAGGCCGTGCAGCTCGATGTCGTCGCCGACGTTGACGACGGTGGTGATCGAGCGCGGATCCGCTGCCCGGACCAGACCGCGGAGGAAGCGCGCGGCGCCGATCCCTCCGGCGAGGACGGTGAGCACGACAGCTCCGGGGTCGAGAGGCCGGATGGTAACCACCGTTCCGGGGGTGGAGGCGGGCTGCTTGCTGCGCGGCACCTAAGCTGGCGGTCGCTCGGAGGAGAGACCCTGGACGTCAGCGGCAACGACGCGACCGATGTGCTGATCCGCACCCGACCACGCGCGCTGCGGCGAGCCGAGACGGGCAAGAGCCTCACCCGTGACGAGATCGCGGCGCTGATGACCGCACGCGGGGACGATCTCGACCGGCTGCTGTCCGTTGCGGCCCGGACGCGCGACGTCGCTCCTTGGTACGGCGACGGCGGAGTCCGACGGGTCACCCACAGCCGCAAGGTGTTCGTGCCCCTGACCCACCTGTGTCGCGACACCTGCGGCTACTGCACCTTCGCGTGGCCACCGAAAGGTGACCTGCCGGCCTACCTGTCACCTGAGCAGGTGCTCGACGTCGCGCGGCAGGGGCAGGCCGCCGGCTGCAAGGAGATGCTGTTCACCCTCGGCGACAAGCCCGAGGAGCGCTATCCAGCAGCGCGGGGGTGGCTCGACGCGCGCGGCTACGCGACGACGCTGGAGTACCTGCGGGCGGTCTCCGTGCTCGTCATCGAGGAGACCGGCCTGCTCCCGCACCTCAACCCCGGCGTGATGAGCTGGGCCGACCTCGCCACCCTGAAACCGGTCTCCGCCTCGATGGGTCTCATGCTCGAGAGCACGTCGCGCCGGCTCCTCCAGAAGGGTGAGGCGCATTGGAACTCACCCGACAAGGACCCCGCGGTGCGGCTGCGCACCATCGAGGATGCGGGGCGTCTGAGCATCCCGTTCACCACGGGCTTGCTCATCGGGATAGGCGAGACGCTCGCCGAGCGGGCGGAGACGCTGCTCGCGATCCGCGATGTGCACCGCCGCTACGGGCACGTGCAGGAGGTCATCGTCCAGAACTTCCGCGCGAAGCCGGACACCGCCTTCCGCGACCGTCCCGAACCCAGCTTCGACGACCTGCTCGCCACGGTCGCGGCAGCGCGGATCGCGCTCGGGCCCACCGTCCACGTGCAAGCTCCACCCAACCTCAGCCCCGACCGCTACGAGCGCATCCTCGGGGCGGGCATCGACGACTGGGGCGGGGTGTCGCCGGTCACACCCGATCACGTCAACCCCGAGATGCCGTGGCCGCAGCTCGACCAGCTCGCTGAGCGTTCGCGCGCCATGGGCTTCGAGCTGACCGAGCGGCTGTGCGTCTACCCCGAGTACGTCGGGCGCCCCGACCCGTGGCTCTCGGGGCGCATGCGCGGACCCGTCCAAGCGCTGGCGACCCCCGATGGCTACGCGCGCCCCGAGCACCGCCCGACGCCGCATGCTTGGCAGGACCCCGACCCCGTCTACACGCAGACGACGTCAGCGATGGAGGCCGTCATCAGCGGTGACGAAGCTGCCGGCTCCGCGGCCGACGGTCGCAACGCCCGTGCGGCTGATAGCGACCACGAACGTGCGGTGTACGGCGACGTGCACTTCATCGCGCAAGGTGTCGTCGCCAGCAACCGGCGTCGCGCATCCGGTCCCAGTCGGTCGCGGATCCGCCCCTCCGTGAGTGCGGCGCTGCGCAAGGCGCAACGTGGCGCCGTCCTCGATGACGACGAGGCGCTGCTGCTGTTCGAGACGACGGGGGTCGAGCTCGACGCGCTCGCACGCGCGGCGGACGAGGTCCGCGCGGCGCGGGTGGGCGAGATCGTGACCTACGTCGTGAACCGCAACCTCAACTTCACCAACATCTGTTACACGGGCTGCCGCTTCTGCGCCTTCGCCCAGCGACGTGACGACCCGGATGCCTACAACCTGTCCCTCGAGCAGGTCGCCGATCGCGTCGAGCAGGCGTGGAACGTCGGGGCGACCGAGGTGTGCATGCAGGGTGGCATCCACCCGGACCTGCCCGGTGACTACTACTTCGCGGTGCTCGACGCGGTGAAGGGGCGGGTGCCCGACATCCACGTTCACGCGTTCAGTCCGATGGAAGTGGTCAACGGGGCGACCCGGATGGGGATCTCGATCCGGGAGTGGCTCGCCGAGGCTCGCCGTCGTGGGCTGGGGTCGGTCCCCGGGACCGCGGCCGAGATCCTCGATGACGAGGTCCGGTGGGTGCTCACGAAGGGCAAGCTCCCCGCGGCGGCCTGGATCGAGGTCATCGAGACCGCCCACGACCTCGGCATCCCGACGACCTCGACGATGATGTACGGCCACGTCGACGAGCCACGCCACTGGGTCGCCCACCTCAAGCTCCTGCGTGCCATCCAGGAGCGGACCGGCGGGTTCACCGAGTTCGTCCCGCTCCCGTTCGTCCACCAGCTCGCCCCGATCTACCTCGCCGGTGTCGCCCGCCCGGGACCGACGTGGACCGAGAACCGCCAGGTCCACGCGGTGGCGAGGTTGCTGCTGGCTGGTGCGATCGACAACGTCCAGGTGAGCTGGGTCAAGCTCGGTCTCGAGGGCGCGGCGACCCTGTTGACCGGGGGGGTCAACGACCTCGGAGGGACGCTGATGGAGGAGACCATCAGTCGGATGGCGGGCTCCTCCCACGGTGTCGCGCGCGACCCCGACGAGTTCCGGGCGGTCGCTGCGGCCGTGGGCCGGCCCGTCGCGGAGCGTGACACCACCTACACCCGTATCGCCCCCGCCCTTGGCGACGGTGCATCCGCACCGTCGATAGGGCGGTAGCACGGGTCCCGCGGCCGAGAGCGCGGTCTCGATCATGGCGACGGTGCATCCGCACCGTCGATAGGGGGTTCGCACGGGTCCCGCGGCCGAGAGCGCGGTCTCGGCCGCTGAGTTGGTAAGGGACCCGGACGGTGTCTTCCGCGGGTTCAGCAGCACGTGAGCGCTAGGCTCGGTTCGCGCCCCGCACCCGCCCCAACGCCAAGGGTGTGGGGTGGGCCGGGGAGGGAGCAGCTTGGCGGAGCCGACGGACCCGTCCGGGGGCGGTGGCGAGCCCGTGCCGCCCGCGGTCGACCAGCTGTTCAACGATGCGATCGAACGTCAGGTGGCGGAGCAGCGCAACCTCAACCGCCTCCTCGAGGATCTCGAGACGTCGTTGTCGTCGATCCGTGGCCGCATCGACGAGATGCAGAGCCAGATCGCGCGCGAGGTCGGACCGACCGTCGACCGGCTCGGGGGTCTCGACGCGGCGATCCGCTCGCTGCGTGAGAGCATCGGGGCGCAGGGAGTGGCGATCCGCGTCGAGCTGCAGCAAGCGGTCGAGAGCCTGCGTCACGAGACCCGGGAGACGTCGGTCCCCATCGATCGCATCGACGCGCTGCACCAGGCGGATGTGCAGCTGGGCGAACGGGCCGAGGCCATCCTCCGTGCGCTCGAGACCGGGATCGGCCGGCTCGACGCACGCCAGACGTCGCTCACCGAGGATCTCGCGCGGCTGAGCACGCGGCTGATCGAGGCGACCGAGGCGGCGGAGGGAGCACGCGAGAGCCTCGCCCCCGCGGCGCTCCGACTCGACCAGCGGCTCGGCGAACTCGAGGGCGCTCTGCGTGAAATCGTCGCGCGTCAGGGCGACCGTGCCGACGAGCACATCGATGCGGTCGAGCAGCGCCTCGACCAGCGCTTCGCGGGGCTGATCGCCGGGCTCGAGGAGCGCTTGCAGGCGGTGTCGGTCTCGCTCGCCGATCGCGCCGACAGCGTCGGAGAGGATCTCGTTGGCCGCTTCGCGACGATCGCGAGCGACGTCCGCGCCACCAACGATCAGCTCCGCGACACGCTGACGGCGAGCGTGGAACACGCGACCGCGGAGCAGCACCGCACCCTCGAGGAGGAACTGTCCGCGCACCGCCACGCTCTCGACGAGGGGTTGTCCGCGCAACGGGCGGTCCTCGACGAGCAGTTCGAGGCGCACCGCGGTGCGGTCGACGCGACCGCCGCACGGATCGGATCGGTGGCGACGCGCACGTCCGAGGAACTCGACGACCTGAGTTCCGCGCTCGCGACCCTGCGACGGCTGGTCGCCGACGAGGCCAACGCCCGCGAGAACCTGCAGACCGAGCTCGTCGCTCAGATCGTCACGGAGATCGCGGGGCGCGCCGAGGCGCTCCAAGAGGTCATCACACGTGCGTTGAGCAACGACCGAGAGACGCTCGGGGCGGCGCTGGACGACCAGCGTCGCACTATCACCGAGCTGGTCGAGCGTCGAGACGAGGCGATCACCGAGCTCGTCACGGAACGTCAACGCGTCACCGACGAGCACTTCGAGACGCAGCGCGGTGAGCTCGCCAACCGCCTCGACGAGCACCGTCGAGCCATCGAGCAGCATCTCGCCGAGCAGCAGCACGCGGTCACGTCCCGCCTGGACGAACAGGGCCGCACGGTGGCCGAGCGGCTCGGGGCACAGGAGGAGTCCATCACGGCCGAGCTGGGGGCGCACCGCGCGACCATCGCCGACCAGCTCGCGGCGTCCGAGGAGTCGATCGCGCGGCGGATGGCCGAGGAGCACAGCGCTGTCACCGAGGCGCTGGCCGCGCAGCGCGAACTCATCGCGACGGCACTCGAGGCACGGCTCGACGCGATCGAAGTGGGTTCCGCGCGTCGCCTCACCGCGATCGACGACGTGCTCACGAGCACCGCGGAGTCGCTGCGTCAGACGCTCGGCGACCGTATCGAGCTGTTCGACACGACCCTGGGTCAGCGCCTGGAGGCGTTCGAGACGTCGACCCGTGCGCACCTCCAGGCGCTCGAGATGGCCACACGAGAACGCCTCGAGGACTTCGAGGCCGCTGCACGGCGGCGTGACGAGGCCGCCGAGGCGGCGGCCCGAGAGCGGGCTGAAGCGGCCGAGAGCGCGGCCCGCGAACGTGCGCAGGCTGCCGACGCCGCAGCTGGCGCACGCGCCGAGGTGGCCGAGACGGCACTCGCCGACCGACTCGCCCGCATCGATCGCCTCGTCGAGGAGCAGGCGGTGTCGTTCGACCGGGTGCTCGCCGGTCTCGCCGAGGGGATCGAGTCCAGGCTGGGGGAGGGTCTCGCCGGCGTGAGCGCGAGTTCCGACGAGCAGGCCGCTCGTCTCGACGCGTTGCTGGGCGCCGTTGGGCAGACCTTCGCCGAGCAGTCCCGCCACCTCGAGGCGCTCGGGGCCGACCTGCGGTCGACGCTCGACGAGGAGACCCGTCTGCAGACCGACCGCCTCGACGCTGCGGCCGTCGGGATGCGCGACCGACTCGAAGCCACCATCGCCGCCGTCGAGCAGACCGTCACCGCTGCGATCGCGGATCTGCGCCAGGAGCAGCAAGGATCGCTCCGGCGGATGACCAGCAGCGTCGAGTTGATGGACGGACGCCTCGATCAGCGCTTCACCTCGCTGCAACACGAGCTGACCACGGCACAGGGAGGGCTGATCGAACGCCTCGAACGCACCCTCGAGGAGGCCGAGGCCCGTCTCGCGGGGTCACGTGACACGTTCCGCGACGCCGCGAGCCAGCTCCAGCGCACCACCGACGAGCTCCGCGCGAGGGTCGAGGCGGACCTCGAGCGCGTGACCGCCACGCTCCGTGACGACGCCCAGAGCGCGAACGACGACCTGCGAGTGGCCGCTCGTCGTCTCGAGGAGACCTTCGAGCACCTGCGTCACCTCGAGACCTCGCTGGTGTCCTACCTGGACGCGCGCGACCAGCGGCTCGAGGTCGAGCGCCACGCCGCGATGCGCGACCTACTCGACCAACTCGCCGAGGGGCTGTCCCGACGCGATCGCCGGCGACTGGCGAGTCGTATCGCCGAGCTCGACGCGGAGATGCCAGCGCCGCAACCGTCTCCGGTCGGTGTCGCGGACGACGCCGATGGCTTCTTCGACCGGTTGCTGGCGCCCGACGAGACGACCGCACCCCCCGGTGCGAAGCCCGAGGCGGACGAGGCCGCAGCCGGCGGGGCGGAGGTCGATGCGGCGGAGCTCGAACCCGAGCCGGAGCCGGAGCCGGAGCCCGAGGTCGCCGAAGAGGTCTCCGAGGCTGATGCCGATGCCCTCGCGGAGGCCACGATCGACCGGTTGGCGCAGGTGAACGGCGTCGGGCCAGCACGGCTCGAGGCGTTGCTCAGCCGCTACCCCTCACCGCTCGACATCCCGAACGCACCCGTCGCCGAGCTCGCCGAGATCCCCGGGATCACCCCCGCGCTCGCGCGACGAATCAAGCGCGCGCTGGCGACTGCGCCCCGCGCCTGAGCGGTCTCGCCGCGCACTACCCGTAGGGGCCGCCCCGACCGTTCGACCACAACCACTTGTGACTTCCCCTTGACGCGACCCTGGCGAAGGTCCAGAATGACGAACGTGTAGTTACGCCGCTGTTACCGGACCGGACGGAGACGGCGGACGTAGCGGACACGGGCGAATGCCGGTGATGTCGGGTGAGGAGTGCCAGGTGGTTGGAGCCGCGGCGGAGGTCGACGAGAGGCTCATCCTGCAGGACGAGGACGAGCGTCTGTGGATGATCGATGCGAAGTGCCTCGATGCTGACCCGGAGGCGTTCTTCCCCGAGAAGGGCGGCTCGACCCGGGAGGCCAAGCGCATCTGCGCGGCCTGCCCGGTGCGGACCGAGTGCCTCGAGTACGCGCTCGACAACGACGAGCGCTTCGGCATCTGGGGCGGCATGTCGGAACGGGAGCGGCGTCGGCTCAAGCGGATGGCCTCCTAGGACCTAGGAGGCTGACGCGGCGCCGATCTGGCGCCCTCCGCGTCGCCAGGTGCGGCCGGGGGCAGGCCCCGCCCTGTGCTACCGTCCCGGGCCCGCCCGCCGTCCCCGGCGGGCGTCGTGACGTTCACCGGCGTGCCGCTCCCCGCCGGTATCCCGTCCCTTAGGAGCCCGACCTGGTGGATGCGGCACCGCGCGTGCTCGCCATCGTGGTGGTCCACGACGGCGCCCACTGGCTCGATGCGTCCCTCCAGGCGTTGCGTGACCAGACCTACGACGCGCTCGAGGTCGTGGTCGTGGACAACGGTTCGTCCGACGGGTCCCGCGACATCCTCCTGCGGCACTTCGACCCCGACGACCTGCTCGTGGCCGAGCGCGACCTCGGTTTCGGTGCTGCGGTCTCGATGGCGCTCGATGCCGCGCCACCGGACATCGACTACCTGCTGTTCGTGCACGACGACCTCGCCCTCGACCCCGACACGGTCACGCGGCTCGTCCATCATCTCGAGGAGGATCCCTCCCTCGCCATCGTGGGGCCTAAGCTCGTCGATTGGGCCGATCCGGGCCGACTCGGCGAGGTCGGCATGGGTATCGACATCACGGGACGGGCCGACTCGGGCGTCGATCCCGACGAGATCGACCAGGGCCAACGCGATCAGATCCGGCCGGTGCTGTACGTCTCGAGCGCGGGCATGCTCGTGCGTCGGGACGTGTTCGACCAGCTCGGCCGCTTCGACCGCCGCTACCACCTCTTCCGCGAGGATCTCGATCTGTGCTGGCGCGCGTGGTTGGCCGGCCACCGGGTCGAGGTGCTCCCGCACGGCACCGCCCGCCACGCCGCCGCGGCGGCCAACTACCAGCGGCTCGGTCAGACCGCGTTCATCGGGCCGCGCTACTTCGCCGAGCGGAACACGCTGAGCACGCTGCTGAAGAACTACAGCGCGCCCCGCCTCGTCTACCTGCTGCCGCTGTTCCTGGTCGTCGGCATCGCCAAGATCGTGGGGTTCGTCGCTACCCGGCGGGTCTCGGATGCGTGGCAGACCGTGCGAGCCTGGGCGTGGAACATCCGCGACCTCCGTGCGACGCTGCGGCAGCGACGGGCCGTGCAGGGCCTCCGGGTCCGCACCGATGGCGAGCTGCGGCCGCTGTTCGAGCGCACCGCGCCCCGCGTGCGCGCCTACGCGGAGGCCGTCGGTGACTGGATCGCCGGCGGCGGGGAACCCGCCGTCCTCGACGAGGAGGTAGCCGAGGAGCCGCCGACCGCCACCCGGCGCGCCGTCGAGTTCGTCCGCAGCCACCCTCTGAGCGTCGGGGCGAGCATCCTGATGGTCGTCGGCGTGGTCGTCGCGCTGCCCCTGCTGGGCTCGGGGCAGCTCCGCGGCGGCGAGCTCGCGCCGTGGCCGAGCAGCGCTCGTGCGTTCCTGACCGCGTACGTCTCGGCGTGGCACGACAGCGGTGGGTTCGGTACCTCCACATCGTCGTCGCCGGCTCAGGCGTTGCTGGGGGCGTTCGGATACCTCACGCTGGGCTCAGCGTGGCTGGCGCAACGAGCCCTGCTGCTCCTGCCGATCCCGCTCGCGTGGCTCCTCACGCTGCGCGCGGGGTTGGTGGTGACCGACCGACGGGTTCCCCGGCTGGCCGCTGCCACCGCGTACGCCCTGAGCCCCCCCGCCATCGCCGCGGTCACGACGGCCGAGGTCGGTGGGCTCGTGGCGCTGGTGGCACTGCCGGCGCTGGTCATCGCGGGCACGGCGATCGTCGCTCCGTCGGCCTCCCCCGCACGTGCCTGGCGAGGAACCGCAGCGGCAGCGCTGGTCCTGGCCGCCACGGTGGCGTTCGAGCCCCCCTTCGCCATCATCGCGGGGGTCGTCCTGGTCATCGCGCTGGCGGGCGTGCGCGTCGCTGCGTTCGAACCGGGTGAGCGAGGGATCGTCACGGTGCGCCTCCTCGCGGTGCCGCTCGCCACGTTCCTGCTGCTGTTCCCCTGGTCGATCGAACTGTTCCGCGCCGACTCGCCCGTCCTCGGCGGCTTCCGGGACGTGACCGCCCCCGCTGAGCCGTTCTGGCGCTGGCTCGTGCTCACGCCCGAGGCGGCTGGCTTCCCCGGCGTGGCAGCCGGTGTCGCGTTCGTGGCTGCCGGCGTGCTCGGCGTGGCGTTGGGCCTACGACGGCGGCCCGTCGCGGTGCCCGCGTTGTGGGGGCTGGTGCTGGTCGGCGTCGCGACCGCATGGCTGACCGGCCGGAGCACGGGACCGACCTGGGTCTGGGTGGGGATCCCCCTGTTGCTCGCCGCCGCCGCGTACGCGGGGCTCCTGGCACTCGCGTTCGCGTCCGCGGGGGAGGCGTTGACCCAGCACGCCTTCGGCTGGCGACAGCTCGCCAGCGCGATCACGGTCATCGTCGTCATCGTGGGCATCGGCGGTTCGCTGTTGCACCTGCTGCGCGATCCGTGGGGCGAGATCGCGCGTGCCGCCCCGATCCTGCCGGCGTTCATCGAGACCGAGACCGCCGAGGTCGGACCGTTCCGGACGGTCGTGCTCGCCGACCGCAACGGGCGCTGGGAGTGGGACATAACGGGCGCGAACGGGCCACTCATGACCCAGTTCGGCGTACCACCAGCACGCGCGCTGGTCGCCCTCGTCAGCGACGCGCTGGAACGGACCGCGTCGGCCACCGATCCCGGGGCGGCCGCCGGTCTGGCGTTGGCCAACGTCCGCTACGTGGTGGTGCCCGAGGGCGGGACGAGCGAGGCCGTCTCTGAGGCGTTCGAAGAGCAGTTCGCGATCGAGCCGGTACCCGTGAGCGCCGGAGAGGTGTACCGCGTCACCGAGTGGCTCCCGCGCGTGGCGTTCGTCCCTACCGCCGTCGCCGACTCGCTGTCACGCCGAGGTGAGCTGCCGCTGGGAACCGACCCGGTTCCCTTCGTCCCGCTCGGCGCGACGCGCTACGTCGGAGATGCGCCAACCTCCGGCGAGGTGCTCGTGTCCGAGGCCGCTGCCGGGGGATGGACCGCGCGAGCCGACGGCGCCGCCCTGCCGCTTCGAGTACAGAGCGGGCTCGTCCGCTTCGGTGTGCCCGTCCGGGCCGATGTCATCACGGTCGAGTACGCGCGTCAGAGCAGCCGCACCGCACTGGTGCTGATCGAGCTCCTCGTGTTCCTGCTCGTGGTCTCGCTGATGTTGCGGCCACCTCGCTTCGCGACCGGCGAGGGGAGGCGCTGATGCGGCCCACCGTCGTGTTCGCGGCGATCCTGGTCCTCATCGGGGTGGGGGTCGGGGCAGATCAGCTCCTCGCCCCGGTCGAGGTCGGGCCGGTCGAGACCCGGACCACCGGCCCCTCGACCGCAGGCGCGTCCTACTGCGCGGTCGGTGACACCGCGCAGGGCAACGGGCTCTCGCTCATCACCGCCGCGCCGAGCGTCGGTCCGCGGTCCGCCGAGACCCGCATCGACCTGCTGTCCGAGGGCCGGGTCGAGCGCGGTCCGGAGGTCGAGGTCTTCCCCTCCACGGCCACCGCCGCGGAGGTCCCCGGCGGACAGGAGGGCATCGCCGCTGTCGCGCGCTGGTGGCGCAACCCTGCGGTGGTGACCCGCGTCTGGGACGTCAACGCCGCCGGTGTACCCAACGGCGTGGTCGAGGGCCCGTGCCCCGCGACACCGAGCCGTCGCTGGATCGTTCCCGGGATGACGACCGCTGGCGGTGCGACGGCCCACCTCGTGCTGGCCAACCCCTTCGAGACCGACGCGACGCTCAGCGTGTCCCTGCTGACACCCGACGGTCCCGTCCAGCCGATCCTGCTCGAGAACGTGGTCGTCCCGCGACGTGCGGTCCGTACCATCCTCGTCAACGAGCACCGCCCCGAGGAGCTCGACGTCGGTCTGGTTGTCGAGACCCGTGCCGGGCGGGTGGTGGCCGAGGCGTACCAGGTCCTCGACGCCGCGGTCGGGGGGGTGGAGGGGATCACGCTCGTCCCGGCGACCGCCGAGCCGGCGGAGACGTGGACCGCGCCGTGGTTCCAGGACGACACCCCCCCGCGGGCGCCGCTCCCCGTCGAGGCAGCGACCCCGGAGGCGACCGAGCCCCCGACGCCGGAGCAGGAGCCCACGGCCGAGGAACCGCCTCCCCCCCAGAGCCAGGTGGAAGCGGCGGAGCCGGGTGCCCGCAGCTGGATCTGGGTGGCGAACCCCTCGGACCGCCCGGCTGCGGTGACGGTCACGCTGCACACCGTTGATGGCGGCGTCACCCCCGACGGGCTCGAGGAGCTGACCATCCCGCCCGGGTCCACGAGCCGGATCGACCTCGCCGGCCTCCTGCCGGAGGGGCCGCGGCGGGGCGGCTGGACCGTGCGCTCCGAGAACGGCGTGCCCGTGGTCGCCGCCAGCGCCACGCGCATCGCGGCGGACGCCGTCGAACGCACCGGCATCGCGGTGACGTCGGCCGCCCCCCAGGCGGACACCATGTGGGTCCTGTCGGGACACGCTGCCCCGGACCGGGGCGCCTTCGTGCACCTGCTGAACCCCACATCTGAGGCGGCCACGATCGACATCGAGCTGTGGGGCGGACTCGGACTCGTCGAGGCGCCCGAGCTCACCGGGATCAGCGTTCCGGCAGGCTCGGTGACGGCGGTGGACATCGGTGCCCACCTGCCATCGGACGCGACCGGCGCGACCGCCTTCGTCGTCGCCACCGAGGGCCGCGTCATCGCCGCGCGCCAGGCGTTGCAGTCCGACGGCCAGCTCGACCTGACCGCGGCCCTGGGCGTCCCGTCCCAGCGTTGGAGCGGCGGGCGCGAGGTGAGGCCGGTCCGGTTCGAACCGGGACTGTCCCGTCGTATCGGCACCGACTCCGGCCCTGCTCTGGAGCCAGCGCTCGTCCCCACCGAGCAGGAGTCACCTGCGTCCTAGGACGTCGGGACGGTCGGCGCCCCGAGTCAGTCGAACGCCGAGGGGTCCTCGCCGGTCGCCGCCGCCAGCTCGACGATCACGATCTCCCGCAGGAGCCTCGCGAGTTCCTCTCGGGTCGGCGCTCGGGCCTCGACAGGTCCGCGGTACAGCACGAGCCGCCCGGGCGTGCCGCGGGTGAAGGCGGCCAGGATCGGCTCGTCGGACTCGGGCGGCACCTGGTCGACCTCGATCCGGAAGGACCCGACGGCGTCCAGCAGCGTGCTCGGCAGTGCCCTGACGACCCCTCGCGCGAGCCGCTCGAAGCTCGCTCGGCTGGGGGTGCGGTAGCCGGCGTCGGGCCGGCGGCTGCCGTCCACGGGGCGGCGGCCCAGGCGGCCGCGTCGATCGTCCACACGCTCACGCTACCGCGGGCGGGACCTGTCCGGTGCCGGGCCAACTGACGGCTGAACCACCACAGCGAACCACAACAGGTGGCTTAGGTGCCGGCGGGTTACCTAAGAGTTCCGCCGTGAGGCACGGGTCGTGCTACCGCTTCGCTGCTTGAGCACGAGACGGGTCGTGCTACCGCTTCGCTGCTTGAGCACGAGACGGGTCGTGCTACCGCTTCGCTGCTTGAGCACGAGGACGCTGACGTCGAGGTTGCTTGGTCGCCGGACGTCGCGGTCGTACCGTGCGGGCGTGGCTGAGGCACGGCAGCATCGGGAGCGGGTCGTCCGTCCACTGGCGGCGGCGAGCGGACGTGCGTGTGCGCGGCCCGGCTGTCCCGCCCCCGCTCGTGCGACCCTGAGCCTGGTCTACGACGACCGCGTGCTCGTCCTCGAGGGCCTGCACGACGAGTCCTCGCCGGCCACCTACGACCTGTGCGGGACCCACGCGGACCGCACCGGGCCTCCGTACGGGTGGGAGCTGCGCGACGGCCGGCGCCCCGCTGACCTCGATCCCGACCGGCCCCGCGATCTGGGTGGTCCGGACACGGTCGCGGTCCTGGCGCAAGCGCTCAACCGCGGTCGTGACGACGCGGCCCCGACTCGAGGGCCGGTAGCGCAGCCGCCGGCCGCCACCGAGCGCTCGCCCCGGATCGCCGCGGCGACCGCTCCGGTGCCGCATCGCGCCGGACCCGTCGACGCGCCTGTGGTCACCGCTGACGTCCCGCGGCCCCGTCCCGTGCTGGCCGCGCGCCCCGCCTCGGAGCCCGACCGACCCTCGACCGCGGACCCCGCTGGCGCCGCGGACGGCGCCATCGACGACGCTGCCGAGGAGCTCGCGGCGCTCGCCGCCGTCCTCGCCGAGATCGCCGACGACGACCCGCCCCGTGATACCGACACGTACCTGCGGCAGATCGAGGCGATCGCGGACGCCGTTCCGGATGTGGCCCGCAGTGACCACGCAGCGTCACCGCCGACCAGTGCCGGACCCGCTGGTCAGCACCGTGCCGCCGGTGAGGGAGCCCGCGCCCAGGCCTGGTGATCGGCCACGACGCCGCTCCGCGCCGCCAGCGGCGCCCTCACCGTTCCCTCGCCGCTCAGCCGCCCGGCCGTGCGCCCCGTGCGCGGGAAGGTGCGTTCCGTGGCCCCTCAACCCTGGAGCGTTGACTATGTGGTTTCTTAGGTGTCATGGTTACCCAAGACGCGGCCTGGTTACCCAGACATGCCGCACGCTGCTGGGACGGAGGTGCCCATGACGCTGCCCCGTGACCTCGTAGCCGAGATCCGCCGCCTCGACCAGTACGACCTGCGGCGGCTCATGATCATCATCCGCGGTCTGCTGTTGCACGCCGACGGCGCTCCCGGCCCCGCCGAACCCGGCCTCCCGAGGGGGCTGACGTACCGACAGGAGGAGGTCGTGTGCGGCAAGGACCGCTGCTCGTCGTGTCCCCACGGGCCGTACTGGTACGCCTACTGGAAGGAGGATGGCCGCACCCGCAAGCGCTACATCGGCCGTCACCTCTCCGGCGAGCCCCTCGAGCCGGTGGTGCCCGACGAGGCTGAGTAGGATCGGGCCCCGACCTCCCGGAGCGCACGTGGAACCGCGGCTCGCCCGCATCTTCAAGGCCTACGACATCCGTGGACTCGTCGACGAGGAGCTCGACGAGGAGCTCGTCCGTCGTATCGGCGCGGCCTCCGCCGCGGTCATCGCCGACGGCGCCGAGGGTTTCATCGTCGCACGCGACATGCGCTCGTCCTCGCCCGCCCTGTCCGCCGCGTTCGCGGCGGGGGTCGTCGCGCAGGGGATGGATGTCGTCGACATCGGGCTCGCGTCGACCGACCTCCTCTACTACGCCTCAGGTGAGCTGGGACTGCCCGGGGCGATGTTCACCGCGAGCCACAACCCGCCGACGTACAACGGCATCAAGCTGTGCCGTGCGGGGGCCGCTCCGGTCGCCATCGACAGTGGCGGCGCGACGATCCGTGACCTCGTGGCCGACGGCGGCCCGGTGCCCGCTGACGAGCGCGGCACGGTGACCGAACGCAGCGACCTGCTCGACCGCTACGCCGCTCACGTGCGCTCCTTCATCGACACCGATGCGCTCGAGCCGGTGTCGGTGGCCATCGACGCCGGCAACGGCATGGCGGGTCACGTCGTCCCCCCCGTGTTCGATCCGCTGCCGTTCCAGCTGACGCGGCTGTACTTCGAGCTCGACGGCACCTTCCCCAACCACCCGGCGAACCCGATCGAGGAGGCCAACCTCGCCGACCTGCAGCAGGTCGTGACCTCCCAGGGACTCGCGCTCGGCCTCGCCTTCGATGGCGACGCCGATCGGATGTTCGCCGTCGACGAGCAGGGTCGCACGGTCTCGTCATCGCTGGTCGGCGCGGTCGTCGCGGACCGGCTGCTGCGCCGCAGCCCGGGCGAGACCGTGCTCTACAACCTCATCTGCAGTCACGTGGTCCCCGAGACGATCGCGGCACGTGGCGGCACCGCCGTGCGCACGCGCGTCGGGCACTCGTTCATCAAGCAGCGCATGGCCGAGACCGGCGCGATCTTCGCCGTCGAGCACTCGGGGCACTACTACTTCCGCGACAACTACCGTGCTGACTCCGGACTCATCGCGGCGTTGCTGCTGCTCGAAGCGGTCGCGGAGGCCGGCGCCCCGCTCTCGCAGGTCGTCGCCCCGTACGCCCGGTACGCCGCGTCCGGCGAGATCAACTTCGAGGTCGCCGACCAGGAGGCGGCACTCGCTGCGGTGGCAGAGCGGTTCTCCGATCGTGGCAAGATCGATCGCGAGGACGGCCTGACCATCGAGACCGAAGCGGGTTGGTTCAACCTCCGCCCCAGCAACACCGAGCCGCTGCTGCGGCTCAACGTCGAGGCCAACGACGCCGACACCATGCAGCGACTGCGCGACGAGGTGGCCGCGACGATCACCGCCGACGACCCGTCCTGAGGAGCACCGCGTGGCACTGGACCCCGAACTGCTCGAGATCCTCATCTGCCCGGATTGCCACGGCACCGTGGAGTACAAGGAGCGCCGCAAGGTGATCCTGTGCCTCGACTGCGGGCTGCAGTACCCCGTACGGGACGGCATCCCCGTGATGCTCGTCGAGGAGGCGAAGGGCACGAGCCGCCGCCCGAAGTCGAACCCGTGAGCCGCCTCGACGACCTCGACCTGTCCCGGCTCGACCCCGCCGGGATGCTGGCAGCCGTGACGTCCTCCCCCCAGCAGTGGGGCGAGGCCGCGGAGCTGGCGCTGTCGGCGCCCCGCCCCGGCGTCACCGCCTCGGATGTCTCCGCCATCGTCGTCGCGGGCATGGGCGGCTCGGGCATCGTCGGTGACATCGCCGTCGAGCTCGCCGCCCCGCACGGGGTGGCACCCGTCCTCGCGGTCAAGGGCTACGAGCTGCCCGGTCTGGTGGGCCCCGACACACTCGTCGTCACGGTCAGCTACTCGGGCGACACCGAGGAGACGCTGTCCTGTCTGGACCAGGCCCTCGAGGCGGGTGCGACGGTCTACGCCGTGACGTCGGGTGGGCAGGTCAGCGAACTTGCGGCCGAGCGGGGGTTCCCGATCGTGCTCGTCCCGGGCGGACGCCAGCCGCGTGCGAGCCATGGCTACCTGTCGGGGCCGGTGGTCGGTGTGCTCGACCAGATCGGAGCGGCTCCGGGAGCGGTCGACGACCTCCTGCAGATCGCACCGGTCCTCGAACCACTCGTCGGGGACTGGGGTCCCCACGTCCCCACGGCCCAGAACCCGGTCAAGCAGGCCGCCGAGGAACTCGCCGACCTCGTGCCGGTGTTCTACGGGGGGACGGGGTGGACCGCGCTGGCGGCGCTGCGTGGCAAGTGCCAGGTCAACGAGAACGGCAAGCGACCAGCGTTCCACGCCGTCCTTCCCGAACTCGACCACAACGAGGTGGTGGGGTGGTCGGGGCGCGACGATCTGCAGGCAGGCTTCGGCCTCGTGGCCCTGCGGGATCCCGCCGCCGAGCACGCGCAGGTCGCCAAGCGGTTCGAGGTGACGCTCGACCTGGTCGGCACCGGGTTCGGTGCGGTCCGGTCCTACACCGTCCCGACCGATGCCTCGCCGCTCGCCCGCTTCGCTGCTGCGACGCTGTACGTGGATCTGCTGTCGGTCTACTTGGCGTTGCTCGACGAGGTCGATCCGAGTCCGGTCGACGTGATCACCGAACTGAAGCAGCGCATCGCCGTACCTTGAGCCGGCCCCACGGAGGGATCCGACGTGCGTGAACGTGACGACCTGGTTGAACGTGCTGCGCTGGCGGTCCGCGCGCGCCTCCGCCCCGAGCCCCCACGGGTCTTCCTGACGCTGGGCAGCGGACTGTCCGGGGTCGCCGAGCGCATCGAGGATCCGATCGACATCCCCTTGGCTGCGGTTCCCGGCGTGCCGGTCTCGCGCGTCCCCGGACACCCCGGGATCCTGCGCTACGGCACCATCGGCGACGTCACGGTCCTGGCGCAGATGGGCCGCATCCACCTGTACGAGGGTTACGACGCCGCCGAGGTGAGCCGGCTGGTCGAGGTCGGCGCGAGCCTGGGGGCGGACACCTACATCGTCACCGCGGCCGTGGGCGGCCTGCTCACCAAGCTCGTTCCCGGCGACCTGATCGTGCTCAGCGACCACATCAACCTCACCGGCACCTCCCCCTTACTGGGCCTGCTGCGCGCGGGCGAGCCGACGTTCATCGACATGGGGGCGGCCTACGACCACGAGCTGTTGGACCTGGCCACCCAGGTGGCTGAGGAGACGAGCGGGCGAGCCAGAACCGGCGTGTACGCGGGTCTCGTCGGCCCGGCCTTCGAGACCCCCGCCGAGATCGCGATGCTGCGCCGTCTGGGCGCCGACGTCGTGGGCATGTCGGTGGTCAACGAGGTCATCGCCGCCCGCGCACGGGCGATGCGCGTGCTCGGCATCGCCACCGTCACCAACGTGCACAAGAAGGGCGCCCAGACCTCCCACGAGGAGGTGCTCGAGGTCGGAGCGGCGAGCGCCGACGCGCTGGCCGACCTCGTCCTCGGGGTGCTCGCACGGCTGTGACCGAGGTCTTCTCCGCCCGCCTCGTGGGCGACGCCGTCGAGCTGCTCGACCAGACGCTCCTGCCGGACCGCGTCGAGATCGTCACCTGTCGCGACGACGACACCCTCGCGGAGGCGATCGCGAGCCTGCGCGTCCGGGGCGCACCGGCCATCGGGATCGCGGCCGCGTTCGGGATCGCGGCCGCGGTCGTTCGGGCGGCCTCGTCGGGAGCTCCGGTCGAGCCAGCCGCTCGTCGCGCAGCCGCCACCCTGCGCCCCGTCCGCCCGACCGCGGTGAACCTCGCCTGGGCGTGCGATCGCATGCTGGCGCGTCTCGATGAGCTGGAGCCAGGCAGCGACGTCATCGCGGCTCTCCGCGAGGAGGCCGAGGTCATCGCCAGCGAGGACCGCGACGCGTGCGCCGCGATGGGAGCCAACGGCGCCGACCTGCTGCGCGAGCTGGCCGGAGGGCCTCTGCGCGTCTTGACCCACTGCAACACCGGGGCGCTGTGCACGGCGGGCATCGGCACCGCGTTCGGTGTCGTCCGGACCCTGCACGAACGGGGCGAGCTCGCCCACCTGTGGGTCGACGAGACGCGGCCGCTGTTGCAGGGCGCCCGCCTGACGGCGTGGGAAGCGGCGAACCTCGCCGTGCCGCACGCCGTCCTCGTGGATGCCGCAGCAGCCTCGGTGTTCCGCCGCGGCGACGTGGACGCCGTCGTCGTGGGCGCCGACCGCATCGCCGCCAACGGCGACGTCGCCAACAAGATCGGCACGTACGGTCTGGCCGTCCTAGCCGCTCACCACGACGTCCCGTTCGTCGTCGTCGCGCCCACGAGCACGATCGACACGGCGACGCCCAGGGGTGCGACGATCGCGGTGGAGGAGCGGGGCGCCGACGAGGTCCGGGCTGTGCGGGGCGCCGTCGTCGTGGCCGCGGACAGCCCCGCCCACAACCCCGCCTTCGACGTCACCCCCGCCGAGCTCGTCACGGCGATCGTCACCGAGCGCGGGGTCACCCGTCCCTCCGGCTCCCGCAGCGTCGCCGGCGTCTTCCACAGCCCATGACCGTCCGCGGCCCCGTCCGCTGACGCGCCCCGGCACGCTGTGTCCGTGTTCCGCTCGCTGGTGGATCTGCTGGTGCCCCCGCGCTGTCTGGCGTGCGGGGCCCGTGCCGAGCTGCCCTGGTGTCACCCCTGTGCGGCGGCAGCACGTCGCCTCCGCGTCGTCTCGGGGTGCGAGCGCTGTGGGTCCGCGCGAGTGTCACCAGGTCACGGATGCTGGGCGGACGATGCCCCCGTCGAGGCGACGACCGCCGTGTTCCGCTACCGCGGGGTCGTCGCCGAGAGCGTGGTGACCGCCAAGGTCCGAGGGGCATGGGCGGGCTGGACGCCGCTGGGTGTGGTGCTCGCTCAACACGTCAGGATCGATCCCGACGAGCGTCTGACCTGGGTGCCGACAACCCCCAGGAGGCGTCGTGAGCGCGGCTTCGACCACGCCGAGCTGCTGGCGCGTGCGGTCGCTCGCCACCACGGGGTCGCGGCCGTTGCGACCCTGCTCGCCCGAGACCGTGCCGACCAGTCACGGCGCCCCGACGACCAACGCGCCGTGATCGATGACGGGGCGTTCGCCGGCGCACCCCAGGTGGTCGCCGGCGGACGGTTCGTGCTGGTCGACGACGTCCTGACCTCGGGCGGTACCGCGCGCGCGGCGGCGGCAACGCTCGTGGCCGGCGGGGCGCAGCGCGTCCGCCTGCTCGTCCTCGCTCGAGCCGGAGACCACGACCTCCGGGCAGCGGTTCCACCGACGGACGGCAGGGCCCAGATGCCCGGTGGTACCGTGGCTATCTCGCCCTCGGCTGGCGAACGAGGAGGTCCCATGCAGGTGGTCGTGAAGGGCAGGAACGTCGACGTTCCCGACAGCGTCAAGGAGCACGCGGTCGCCAAGCTCACCAAGGTACGCAAGGTCTTCGACCGTTTCATCGATATGGAGGTGGTCTTCTCCGAGGAGAAGAACCCCCGCATCGCCGAACCGGTCCACTGCGAGGTGATCCTCCACGCGAAGGGCCGCTACCTCCGCGCCGAGGCCACCGCGACCGACCTGCTGGCCGCGGTCGATCGGGCTGAGGCCAAGCTGGCGCGACAGGTCCGCAAGCTCAAGACCCAGATGACCACCAGCAAGCGCCAGTCCGGCAACGGCGGCGAACAGGGCATAACGGCGGAGGAGTTCGCCGAGATCCAGGCCCGGATGGACGAGCGCGTCTAACGCGACGGTCGTGGCCACCCCGCGTGGTGCCTCACGGACCGACATGGGCCACATGGGCTAGACTCCCACCCGGAGAGGAGAGCTTGGTGGCCGACGACACCATCCGCCTCGTCATCGCCGACGACCACGAACTGTTCCGACGTGGTCTGCGCATGGTGCTGGAGGACGAAGACGACATCGAGGTCGTGGGCGAGGCCGGAGACGGCCAGGCCGCGGTCGAGATGGCCGAGTCCGAGGTACCCGATGTGATCGTGATGGACGTGCGCATGCCGTCGCTGTCGGGCATCGAGGCGACGCGCAAGATCAAAGAGGACCTGCCGCACACCAAGATCCTGATGCTCACGATCAGTGACGAGGAGGACGACCTCTACGAGGCCATCAAGGCCGGCGCGAACGGCTACCTCCTCAAGGAGATCTCGATCGACGAGATCGGCAACGCGGTCCGGTCGGTCCACGCCGGACAGTCGCTGATCTCGCCCTCGATGGCGTCCAAGCTGCTGAACGAGTTCGCCTCCATGGTCAAGAAGGAGGAGGAGAAGCAGCAGGTCCCCGTGCCTCGCCTCACGCCCCGCGAGATGGAGGTGCTCGAGCACGTCGCGCAGGGCATGAACAACCGCGAGATCGCCAAAGCGCTGTTCATCTCCGAGAACACGGTCAAGAACCACGTCCGCAACATCCTCGAGAAGCTCCACCTGCACTCCCGCATGGAGGCGGTCGTCTACGCCGTCCGCGAGAAGCTCCTCGAGATCAAGTAGCGGGCCGGAGGTCGGTTCGGCGCCGTCTCGCACGGTCCCATCGTCGAACGTCGGGACCAGTGGTCCCTCACGGAACTTCGGTCACGTTCGCGAACACCTGCATCCCGGATGGCTGCGTTGCGGACTCGCTCGTGTAGCGCTGCTACACGTCGCTCGCCGCGCCTTGCCCTCCGGGCGCAGTTGTCCGCTCGGCGTAACCGAAGTTCCGTTCACGACCACCAGTGAGAGATGCTCCGCGGTCATCCCGGATGGCCAGTACGCTGATGCTGGGCAGACCGAGACCAGTTCGTCGTCCTGGGCGCGTCGGAAGGGGCGTCCGTGCCGAGGAGACGCCGCAGGGTCAGCGAGGTCATCAGCGCGGCACCCCGCGGCGATGACGGCGTCGGCGCGTCGGCCGGCGTCACGCCTTCCACGAGACCTGTAGGCGCATGATCGTGGCGGATCCACAGGTAGGGGCCTTCGTAGGGCGCGACGACGTCCTGACGCAGCTGCTGGAGGCTTTCCGGGAGGCGTCGGCCGGCCGGACCCGTGCGGTGCTGTTGACCGGCGACCCGGGGATCGGCAAGACCCGCGTCATGGAGGAGTTCGCCTCCCTGCCCGCGCTCGAGGAGGCGTGTGTCCTGTGGGGAGGGGCGTGGGCGGGTGGCGCGCCGGCGTTCTGGCCGTGGATCCAGATCGTGCGTTCCCACCTCGGCAGGCGTGGCGAAGCCGCCACCCTCGAGAGGTTCGGCTCCGGGGCGCGATGTGTCGCCGACCTGATCCCGGCGTTGCGGACCTCGCAACCCGCTGGGGACGGCGACCCGGGTCACGGGCGGTTCGAGCTCTTCGACGCGTTCGCGACGTTCCTGGCGAACACCGCCCATGCCGAGGGTGCCGCGGTCGTCGTTCTGGACGACCTGCACCTGGCGGACGAGTCCAGCCTGCGGCTCGCCGAGTTCGTCATCGGGGCGGTTCGGACAGCTCCCCTGCTGCTCCTCGGCTCGTGCCACGAGAGCGGCGCCCAGCCAGGCGGAACCGCCGACGCACTGGGCCGGTTCGCAACCTCCGCGACCCGCGTCGCACTGGGCGGCCTGACGGAGGCCGAGCTGTCCCAGCTGGTCGCGGCGCGGACGGGCACCCCGCCGGACGCCCGGGTCGTCGCGCGGTTGCACGCCCTCACCGACGGCAACCCGTCGTTCGCAGACGCGCTGTTGGCGACCGCGACGGGCCCGGACACCCCGCTTCGGCTACCCGACCAGCTCCTCAGCGTGGTGCGGAGCCGGCTGGCCGGTCTGTCGGACGCGGCCCAGGCCGTCCTCGGCTGGGCCGCCGTGCTGGGTACGGAATTCGGGCTCGAGCCGCTGCCCTACCTGGCGCACCTGCCGGCGAGGGACCTCGTTGCTCTGCTGGCGGAGGCGCGAGCCGCGGGCGTCGTGCGCGACGCTGACCAGGCCGATCGCTACCGCTTCTGCCCTGCGCTCGTGCGGGACATCGTGTACGACGGCCTCGGACCCGACCGCCGCGTGGCGATGCACGGCCGTGTGGGTGACGTCCTCGAAGGACTCGAGCGCGGCGACCGGGCGGAGCGGCTGCCCGCGCTCGCGCACCACTACCGCCTCGCGGCCCCCCGGCGCGGAACCGAGAAGGCGTTGCGCTACACGTTGGAGGCGGCTCGCACCGCCGCCCGTCTGCTCGCCCACGAGGAAGCCGCCGGGGGGTACCAGCAGGCCCTGGACCTCCTGGCGGCCAGCCAGCCCGCCGAACGGGCGCGACTGCTCCTGCTGCTCGCGGACGAGCAGTGGCGCGCCGGGCGCACCGACCTCGCCCTCGACACTCTGGAGGAGACCGCACGGCTGGCCCGACAGCTCGGGGACGGTGAGATGCTCGCTCGGGCGGCGCTGCGGATGGGCGGTGGGCGCATCGAGTCGGGCGCCGTCCGGCCCGGACTCGTCAAGCTGCTCGAGGAGGCCCTGGCCGGAGTGGACGGCGAGGCGACGGCGCTCCGGGTGCGGCTCCTGGGACGCCTTGCCGTGGCGTTGTACTTCACCGACGACTACCTCCGCCGGGACCGCCTCAGCGCCGAGGCGGTCACCCTCGCCCGCAAGCTGGATGATCCCGCCGCTGTCGCGTCGAGCCTGAACACCCGACACTTCGCGATCTGGGGGCGCGGAACCTTGGCAGAGCGGTTGGCCCTGGCGGAGGAGGCGACACGCCTGGCCCAGGACGCCGGCGATGCGGAGCTGGTGCTCGAGGCGCGAACGTGGAGGGTCGTCGACCTGCTGGAGTACGGCGACCGCGCCGGCCTGGACGCTGAGGTCGCCCGCTACGTCGAGGACGCCGAGGCGCTGCGGCTGCCCGTCTACCGCTGGTACGGCCTGCTGTTCGCGACGATGCGCGCGCTGCTCGACGGCCGCCTCGACGCTGCGGAGGAGCTCGTCCCCCGAGCGGTCGCTGCCGGCCGGGCGGCGGGGATCGCCAGCAGCGAGCAGTTCGGTGCTGTCCAGCTCTACCTGCTGCGGCGCGAGCAGGGGCGTCTCCCCGAGCTGGCCGAAGCCGTCGAGCAGTTCGCTGCGGCCTACCCGGCGTTGCCGGTGTGGCGTTGCGGGTTCGCGCTGCTGCTCTGCGAGACCGGCCGCGCTGCCGATGCCATCGAGATTCTCGACGAGCTGGCCGCCGACGGGTTCGGGCGGCTGCCGCCGGACGGGAACTGGCTCGCGTCGGCGGCGCTCTTGGCGGAGGTGTGCGTCCGTGTCGGCGCGACCGGGCACGCGCAGCGGCTCTACGAGCTCCTCCTTCCCCACGCCGACCAGCACGTCGTCGTCGCCACCGCCGTCGCCTACCTGGGCGCCGTGTCGCACTACCTGGGGCTGCTCGCGGCGGCTCTCGGCGAGCCCGACGCGGCCGCCGCCCACTTCGCCGACGCACGGCATCGTCACGTCCAGATGCGGGCGCCAGCATGGCTCGCCCGCACCGAGGAGGCGTCCGCCGCTGCCGCGGTCGTTCGCCTGCCCGAGGACTCGGCGCGGCGGTGACGCTCGTCCTGGACCGGCCACGGCTCATCGCGCGGCTGGAGGCCGCGGCGGAGTTCCGCCTGACGACCGTGGTCGCCGGTCCCGGCGCCGGGAAGTCGACGCTCCTCCACAGCTGGGCCTCGGCCCGTCCTGTCGTGTCGTGCACCCTCATCGCCGCCGACCGCCAGCCCAACCACCTGGCCCACCGGCTGATGGTCGGCCTCCAGCCGCACGTCGGGCAGCTGCCCGACGAGCTGGCGATCGCGGTCACCGGAACCGATGGCCCGGCGCCGGACGCCGACGACCCGGCACGGGCTCGCACGCTCGGCACGCTGCTCTGTTCGGCCTTGGACGAACTGCTGACGCGCGACCTCGTGCTCGTGTTGGACGACGCCGACCTCGTCGATGCGTCTGGTCCGGCCGCGCAGCTCATCGAGACCATCGTCCGGCAGGCCCCTGCACTGCTCCACGTCGTCGTGTCCGGACAGCGACCGCCCCCGTTCCCGATCGACAGGATGGACCAACCGCGAGGCGTGACCGCCATCACGGAGGCTGACCTGGCGTTCACGGGGGACGAGACCTGTCACGTGCTGACACGCTTGGCCGGCGATGACGCCGGGACGGTCGCCGCAGCCGCCCAGGCCGCCACAGCAGGCCATCCGGCTGCGGTGCGGCTGCTGGCCGTGGTACTGGCCAACCAGCCGGTCAGCGACTGGGCGGACTGCGTGTCCACGTTGCCCGCGGCCCGGGACGACCAGCTCCGCGAGCTGGCCGTCACGGCCTACGAGGCCCAGCCGCTGCGGCCGCGAGAGCTCGTGCGGACCGTCGCGTCACTGCCTGCCTTCACCGTGCCGCTGTGCGAGCACCTCGGGCAGGCAGGAGCCGAGACGACCGTTGCCGAGCTCGTGCGCGATGGCCTCTTCGTCCACGCCGTCGGCGACCGCTCCGGCTGGTTCACCGTGAGCCAACTCGCCCGCCAGTGGCTGGATCGACGCCTATCGCTCGACGTCTGGGAGGCGCAGGACCTCCACCTGCGGGCGGCCGCGTGGTTCGAGACGGTGGACGCGTTCCAGGAGGCGCTGCAGACGCTCGCGGCGATAGATGCAGCGGAGCCGATGGCGGCCCTGCTGAGCCGCCGCGCAGCGGCACTGTTGCGCGTCGTCGACGTCAAGACCATCGTCGACGCCGTCGACGGCCTCCCGACGGTCGGGCGTCCACCGCATCTCGAGGCGCTGGTCGGGGAAGCCCTCCAGCGTGCGGGGGAGTGGGACGACGCGCTGGCGGCGTTGGAGCGCGCCGCCGGGGACGCACCCGAGATCCCCGCTGGCGTGGCCTGGCGGCTCGGGCTGGTGCACTACCTGCGCGGCGAGCTGGACGAGGCCCTCGGCGCCTACGCCCGCGCACGGATCGGCGGCGATCCGGGCGACGAGGCCTGCGTCCTGGCGTGGACGGCCTCGGTCCACTGGCTGCGGGGAGACATCGCCACGAGCCGGCAGCTCGCGGGGCGGGCGATGACTCTGGCGGAAGGTGCCGACGACTCGCGGGCACTGGCGTTGGCCCACACCGCGCTGGCCCTGCTCTCCGCGAACGACGGCGACCGTGCAGCCAACCACGCCCATTACGCGCGTGCCCTGCACCACGCCGAGCGTGCCGGGGACCTGCTCCAGGTCGTGCGGATCCGCGGCAACCGGGCATCGTTGCACCTGGAGGAGGGGGCGTTCGAGGACGCCATCGCCGAGGCGGACGTCGCCATCAGCCTGGCGGACGTGGCCGGGCTCGCGTCACTCCGCGCGCTGGCGCTCACGAACCGCGGCGAGGCCCAGTTCCGTCTCGGCCGCCTGGAGCAGGCCACCTGCGACCTCGAGGACGCCCGTGCGCTCTACGAGCAGGTCGGATCCCGCGGCGTCGCGTACCCGCTCCTCAAGCTCGCGGACGTCCATCGGGAGCGGGGCGACCTCGCGCTGGCCCGCGCCGAGTACGAGGAGGCCATCCGCCACGCGGAAGCGGCCGAGGACCGGCAGTGCCTGGTCCCCGCGCTGGCGGGGTTGGCGGAGGTCCGTGCCGGCGAGGACCCCGCCGCGGCGCGACGACTCGCCGAGCGCGCCCTCGCCGCCGGCCCCGGGATCGGCTACACCCGAGCCGCGCTGGCGGCCGCCCGCCTGGCGCTCAGTCGGGACGACCCCGACGAGGCCGCCCGCTGGTCGCGTCTCGCCGCCGATGACGCCGCGCGGCGCCGCGACCGCAGCGGGCTCGCCGAGGCGCTCGCGGTGCAGGCGGTGGCGTCGCAGCCGCCTTCGGTCGAGCTGCTCGCCCAGGCCCAGCGGATCTGGCAGCAGATCGGTGACCCGGTCGGCGAGGCACGCACCGCCTCGACCCTCGCCGACCTCGTCGGGGACGGCTCCGCGAGCAAGGCGGCGCAGGCCCGCTTGGCCGAGCTGGGGTCCCGGCGCCCAACGCTGGCTGGACGCGTGCCGCAGGCCCCCCCGCCGCTGGAGTTGCTGACGCTCGGTGGCTTCCGGTTGCTGCGCGACGGCGAGACCGCGCCGGCGACCGCATGGCAGTCCAAGAAGGCACGCGACCTCGTGAAGTTCCTCATCGCCCGGCGGGGCCACCGGACCCCCCGCGACGTCGTCTTCGATGCTCTGTGGTCCGAGGAGGATGGCGGCGCCATGGGCAACCGCCTGTCGGTGACCATGTCCACCGCGCGGGCGGTGCTGGACCCGGACAAGCGCTTCCCGCCGGACTACTACGTGGGGGCCGACAAGGAGGCGGTGTGGTTGGAGATCGACCACTGCGCCATCGACGTGGAGCGGTTCCTCGCCGACGTGGCGACCGGGCTCGCCGGGCGGCGCCGGGGCGAGCCCGCTGCGGCTGCCGTCCTCGCGCGCGCGGAGGCGCTCTACGTCGGGGACGTCTTCGAGGAGGATCCCTACGAGGACTGGACCGTGTCACTGCGGGAGGAGGCCCGCGCCGCCTACATGGCGACCGCCCGCGCGCTGGCGGAGGACGCCGCGGCGGCCGGCGAGCACGACGTCGCCGGCCGCTACCTGCTGCGGCTGCTGGAGCGTGACCCGTACGACGAGGGTGCGCACCTCGCGTTGGTCGGCTGCCTGACCGCGGCAGGCCAGCATGGCGAGGCTCGCCGCTGGTACCGCACCTACTGCGCGAGGATGGCTGAGCTCGACGTCGAGGCGGCACCCTTCCCCGGGGTTGCCGGCTCGCGCGTGCCTACCTCCCCTTCGCCTGGTGGCCGGGCGCGTCGGGCGGCGGGCTGACGCCTCCGGTCGAGGGCGTGCAGCCTGGAACGAAGGCGGGTCGAGGAGCCTCCCCTGCACCCACCCGAAGGCCACCCGAAGGCCTGGCGGCATGATGGCGGTCATGGAGACGTTCATCGTGCGGATCTGGTCCCCGGCAGGCGACGTGGCGGGTGGGGACGGCGGCCTGCACGGCACCGTCGAGCGCGTGGGGTCGGGCGCGGCCGTCCCGTTCCGCAGCAGCGGGGAGCTGCTCGAACTCGTCACGTTCCGCTCGGCGCCCGACGCCGACGACGTGATCCGCCCGTTGAGCCTCCTGCAGGACCCGGGGCCGATCACCGGGGTCGCCCCGCGACCGGACCAGCGTGACGACAGCAGCGTTCCATGACCTTGCGGGACGGGTGTCCCCTGAGGTGGCGGGGAGGCGTCCATGCGTGAGTCCGACTGGCAAGGAGTTCTCGACGCGGTCCGCGAACCGGCACTGGCCTACCTACGGTCCCTACCCGACCGTCGCGTCTACCGGCCGACGGACCCAGAGGAGATCCTGGCGTCGATGGGCGGTCCGTTGCCGTCCGAAGGCGTTCCGGCCACAGAGGTGATCGCGGCGCTGGCCCGCGATCTTGAACCCTTCATCGTCGCCCACGCGTCGGGACGGTACTTCGGGTTCGTCATCGGCGGGTTGCACCCCGCCGCTTACGGCGCGGAGATCCTCACCGCGACGTGGGACCAGAACGCGGGCCTCTACGCGGTCGCGCCCGGCGTGGCGGTCGTCGAGGAGGTGGCGGCGGGGTGGCTGCTCGACCTGCTCGACCTGCCCCGGGATGCCTCGGTGGGGTTCGTCACGGGTGGGCAGATGGCGAGCTTCACCTGTCTGGCGGCCGCACGTGATGCGGTGCTGCGCCAGGTCGGGTGGGACGTCGAGGCGGACGGTCTGCAGGGAGCCCCGCCGGTCCACGTCGTGGTGAAGTCGGAGAAGCACAGCACGGTCGCCAGGGCGTTGCGCTTCCTCGGGCTCGGCTACAGCCGTGCGGTGGAGGTTGCCTCCGACGCCGGATCACGGATGGACGCCGAGGACCTCGACCGGACGCTGGAGAACCTCGACGGTCCCACCATCATCTGCGTCGAGGCGGGCAACGTGAACACCGGGTCTTTCGATCCGTTCCATGCCGTGGCCGACGCCGCCGAGGCTCACCGGAGCCGAGACAACCCGACGTGGGTCCACGTGGACGGCGCCATCGGCCTGTGGGCGCGAGCGTCCTCCGGGCAGCGGCCCATCACCGCAGGCTTGGACCGGCTGGACTCGTGGTCGACCGACGCGCACAAACTGCTCAACGTCGCCTACGACTCCGGCATCGCCGTGTGCCGGGACCGCTCCGCGCACCGCGCCGCCATGAGCGTACAAGCCAGCTACCTCGTCCACAGCGACGAAGGCGGTCCCCGTGATCAGTTGGACTGGAACCCGGAGTTCTCGCGCAGAGCACGCGGACTGGGGGTCTACGCGACGCTGCGCTCGCTGGGGAGCCGCGGCGTCGAGGACCTGGTCGACCGTGTCTGTGCTCTGGCCCGCCGTTTCGCCACCGCTATCGGCGAGAGCGGCAAGGCACAGATCGCCAACGACGTCGCCTTCAACCAGATCCTGGTCCGATGGCTCGCCGACGACCAGGACCATGACGCGTTCACCGACCGGGTCGTCAACCGCGTCCAGGAGGATGGCACCGCCTTCTTCAGCGGCACCACCTGGAACGGCATGCGCTTGATGCGCATCTCGGTGTCCAACTGGGCCACGGACGAGGAGGACGTCGACCGCGCGGTCGATGCGCTCCTGCGGTGCGCTCGGGAGGGATGACCTCGAGTCGCGGGCGAACGCCACGCGAAGGTCACCCGAAGGCTGCGGCGCACCCTGCACGTCATGGAGAGTCCGATGGGTGACGCGAAGGAGACCGCCGTGCGACCGTCAGGACAGCCCGCAAGGGCAGAGCGGTTCGTGAGCAGCCGACCGCTCCGGCGGAACCCGTACCTGCTCGCCGCGATGGCGGCACTGGTTGCGGTCACCTCGATGACCGCTGCCTCAGCGGACCCGGCCGGCGAGGGGAGCAGGTTCCGCTCTGCCGTCACGAGCAGCGGAGGCGTGGTCTCCTCCCTGTCGACGCAGTCGGCCCGCGCGGGGATCGGCATCCTGGACGCCGGCGGCAACGCGATCGATGCCGCTGTGGCGACGGTGTTCGCGGTGGGCGTCACCCGGCCGGAGTTCTGCGGCATCGGCGGCGGGGGCTTCCTCGTCTACCGAGGCGCCGACGGCGAGGTCGCATCGCTCGACTTCCGGGAGACCTACCCGCTCGCCTCAGGCCCTGACACCTTCTTCATCCCTGGGATGCACCGGGACGGCACGACCGGCCTCGAGGGCGCCGCCGGGCACATGGCCGTGGGCGTCCCCGGCACCGTGGCGGGTATGGCCGCCGCGCTCGAGCGGCACGGGTCGGGGCGGTTCTCCCTGGCCGAGGTCATCGCGCCCGCCGAGCGGCTCGCCCGCGAGGGGATGACCGTCAGCCAGCAGTTCGCCGCGTTGAGCACGCTGTTCCACCAGCGGCTCTCCTACTACGAGGAGACCCGCAGCATCTACCTGCTGGGCGGCGCGACCCCGTACCCGCCCGGATCCACGCTCGTACAGGCGGACTACGCCAGGTCGCTCGCCCTCGTCGCCGCCTTCGGGCCCGAGGCGTTCTACGCCGATGCCGAGTACCCGGCGTTCGACTACAACGGCTATCGCTACGAGGCCGGACCCAGCATCGGGCGGCTCATCGTGCGGGACATGGAGGGCGCCGAGGAGGCGGCCAGGACCAACCCCGTCATCGTGGCCCAGTGGGGGCCCGAGCCCAACGACATCGGCCTGCTGACCACCGAGGACTTCTCCACCTACCGAGCGATCTGGCGCGAGCCCCTCACGGGGACCTACCGGGGCCACGAGGTGATCTCGATGCCGCCGCCGACCTCGGGAGGCGTGCAGACGATCGAGATGCTCAACATCCTGGAGGGCTTCCCGCTCGGCTCTCCGGGCTGGGAGCACTCTTCGGCCAACCACCTCCACGCCATGGCCGAGGTGCAGAAGATCGCCTGGGCCGACCGCAACGCCCACATCGGGGACCCCGACTTCGTCGACGTGCCGGTCGAGCAGCTCACGGGCAAGGGCTACGCGAACAAGCGCCGGGCCGAGATCGGGTTCGGGGAGGACTCAGCGAGGCTCTACGAGGCCGGAGAGTTCGAAGACGAGGAGCCGCACGGAGAGGCTTCCGGCTCCGGCGGTGGGCACACCCTCCACGTCTCGGTGGTCGACGCGGCCGGTAACGCCGTGTCCGTCACATGCAGCACCGGCTTCGCCTTCGGCAGCGCGGTCGTCGCCCCGGGCACCGGCTTCACGCTCAACTCCTCGATCATCATGCCCGGGCCCCCCGGCAGCCCCGACGAAGCCCAAGCGGGCAAGCGGAGCGAGTCCCGAACGACGCCGGCGATCGTCGCCCGTCATGGCGTTCCCGTGCTCGTCACCGGAGGGGGCGGCAGCAGCACCATCCCCCGGGGCGTCGTGCAGAACATCGTCAACGTCGTCGACTTCGGGATGGACATCGCCCAGGGGATCGACGCCGCGCGGGTCGATGCCGTCGTGGCGGACGACGGCGACACGGAAGCGCTGGAGCTGAGCATCGAGGCCCACGATCCGCGGGACCCCGGGATCCAGCACCCCCCCGGGTCCGCGCCGCGCATCTCCGAAGAGGTGCAACGAGAACTAGAGCGCCGGGGCCACACGCTCGTGCACCGCGGGGAGTACGACTTCCAACCGCACCTCGCCTCAGCGGGCGTGGACCAGATCACCGGGCGGCGGCTGGCGGTGTCGGACCCCCGGGAGGAATGGGGCTCCTGCGCTCAGGCCGATGTCCCGCCAACCACGTGCCCGTAAGAACGGGCCGAGCAGAGGGGTACCCGATGAGCAGCATCCGTTCGATGCAACGCTGGGTTGGCATCCTGGTCCTGGGGATGCTCGGGTGGCCGCTGGTGGCGGCCCCCACCGCGGCGGCTGACTGTGAGGACGCCGCTCTCGCACCCGGCGACGAGGCGTTCTGCGCGGCGGTCAACGTCGACCGCGCCCAGGTTCCCGGAGCCGACTTCTGCGGCGTCGCCGGCGACTGCCCGCAGTGGCAGATCACGGTCGCGGACGGCGGTGCCCGGCTGCGTGTCGCGCTCAGCGCGGTGTTCCAGGAGGCCGGGGACGTCCGGCCCTGGGCGGACTTCAACGGCTCGGCGCCCGAGATGATCTTCCGACTCCAGCTCCTCGACGAGGCAGGTGGCGTGGTCGCGGAGGACTCCACCGGCGAGACCTTCACCGCCTACGGCGTGGAGGTGTTCCTGGTACCGCCGGAGGCTGGCGTGTACACGGTCCGGGTGATCCCCGAGAGCGTGGTCGATATGGCGTTCCGGCTGCGCGCCAAGCTTGAGGTCGATGGCCACCACGAGGCCGACCACCACCGGCGCGGCGCAGACCGCACGGTGCTGACCCCGAACCTGCGGGCGATCCCGCCGTTCGAGTTCAACTTCTACCCCCCCAGCGCGACGTACGGGCCCGGCGCGCCGGTGGCGGCGCCACAGGCCTCGTGCATGGTGGAGGAGATCGAGGAGGCCGTCGAGGAGGGTCGCCCGGCGCCGAGGCTGTGCCTCCGCTACTCGATGGGGTTCGAGAACGCCGGTGACGGCATCTTCTGGCTGTCGGTGTTCTGCCCCGCGTGCCAGCACTACTACCCGCACACCAAGCCGATCGGGGACACGATCTGCTCGCTCTTCGGCTGCGCGATGGGCGAGGTCGTGGGACAGCCCTGGCAGGTCGGCGAGGACGCCCGTGACTGGCCACTGACGCAGATCCGCTTCTACGCCGACGGGAGCTGCTGCCAGGTCGAGACGTTGGGATCGGCCGGGGTGGGGCGCTTCCACGCCGCGCACGGGCACCTGCACTACCAGAACGCGTACCTCTTCGAGCTGTTCCGGGTCAACGACGAGGGCTGGAGCCTGGGCGACCCGCGGCCCAGGCAGCTGGAGCTGGTCGGCCCGGGCAGCAAGCTCGGCGTCTTCCCCGGCGACGAGATGATGTCGGGCTGGGACCGCTTCTACCAGTACCCGCGGAGCGGGGCCTGCCCGCAGAGCCCCCCCGAGCATCCCGACCACTGCGGGCCGGGCATGGGCAACTCGCCGCTGCTCGGACTGGGCGAGCCGAAGGTCAACGCCGGTTGGGGCGACATCTACGAGTGGAACCGGGGCGGCAACTACGTCGACTTCCCGACCGACGAGCTGGGCCAGCCGCTCGCGGGCTACTACGTGCTACGTGGCACGAGCGACCCCGATCGGGTGATCATCGAGACCGATGAACGCGACAACCACAGCTACGGCTTCATCCACGTATCCGGCGACGGGACCGTAGAGCTGCTCGAGCGCGGCTACGGCACGTCACCGTGGGACGGGAGCACGGAACTCGTCACGGTGGTTCCGGGCTAGTGCCACGGTTCAACATCGTCGGGGCGGGGGGTGGGTGCGGATCTGGTGTCCGGTGGGCGACGTGAAGGTCGCGATCCCGCTGTGGGGGTCGTAGGTGGCGCTCCAGCCCCCGGTGGTGTGCATGGCGTGGTGGCTGTCGTGGCCTTTGCAGGCGGGCAGGGTGCTGTCCCATTCGGTTTCGCCGTGGTCGGCCCAGGGGATGACGTGGTCGGCTTCGGTCCACGCCACCGGCCGATCACAGAAGGGGTAGCGGCAGTGGGTGTGGATGTGCTCCAGGAGGGGGCGGAGCCAGTCAGGGATGGTGCGCAGGGAGCGTCCGAACGCGACCGGGCGGTAGGGGCCGGCGGTGAGGATGACGTTGGTGAGGAACCCCTCGTCGTGCAGGCCCCACTGTGCGAGCAGGTCGCGGGCGAGTTGGTCGTCGATGGTGCCGGTGCGGCGCAGACGGGATTCGAACGTGGCGGCGGCTTCTCGGCCCAGCAGGGTCCACAGGTCGATCATCAGGTTGACGTGGGGACGGGCGCCGTTCTTGGTCTCCAGCGTCGCGGCGGCGGCGCGGCGCAGGATCTCGGCGAACGCGTCGTGGCGGATCTGGGCGGCGGTGCGGCGCTGCTCCTTGGGCACGTCCTTGCCGTCGGGGGTGGCCAGCGTCTCGATCAGCTGCGCCAACAGCTCGTGCACCTCGGGCACGAGCGTGCCGTGCAGGTCACCGAGCCCGTCGATGCCGGGGTGGACGGTCACCTCGCGGCGCTCGTCGGGCCCCGGCCCCATCGGCTCCGCGTCGGTGCCGTCAGGGTCGGTGTGGTCGCGGATGAGCTTGACCGCGCGGCGCACGTCGGTGGGGGTGCCGTGGCGGGCGAGGGTGACCAGGGCGGGTTCGGCTTCATGCAGGGCGGGGTAGCGGCGGGTGGTGGTGGCGCGCACGATCACATCGACGTGCTCGGAGGAGACCTGCCCCGCCTGGTAGGCGTCGCGGAGCTGGTCGTAGTGCCGCAGCCGGGTTGCGCGGCGGGTCAGCCGCGACGCGGCAGCGCCGTCCATGCCGGTGCGGGCGGCGTACCACGACGCCAGGGTGACGGCCCCGTCCGCCCGGTAGGCCCCGGCGCGTTGGGAGCGGTCCAGCAGCCGCGACTGCTGGGCCTGGAGGCGGTTGAGGTGGGTGTGGATCTCGACGGTGGCGTCGAGCACGTCACGGTCGATCTGATCGAACAGATCCACCTCAGCCAGCACATCCAGCGCGGCGCGTAGCTGGGTCAGGGCCTAGGCCAGGTCGGGTCCGCGTGACGGCAGCGCCCCCGCGTCGGCGCCACGACCACCATCATCGTCTCGCCCGGGATCGTCGCCACGGACGGGGTCGTCGTCTCGTCCAGCGTCGTAGCCGCCCCGCACCTCGCGCGCGACCGACGCCCCGACCTCCGTACGCGCGCCACCACCTGGGGCCTCGGCCCGGCGGTTGGGGTAGCGGCGTGTTTGTGGCATGGACCTCAACGTAGGTGCTGGGTGTGACACTACCAGCTCGAACAGGTGGATGCAACATCTGTTCGCATAGCGCGCTGTGGAGAACCGCCCGGCTGGTCGGCGGCTCATCCGTAGAGGAACGACGCGGCCCCGAGGGTGGTGCTCGCGCCGATCCGCCACCTCGACCGACGTCGCTGGTTGATGCGGAGGAGATAGGGACCGGGGTACCTTCGTGGGTTCCGTGTCCGGGGTGAGGGATGTCCGAACAGACCGACGAGCTCGCGGCTGAGCAGGAGCACCTCGAGCGTGCGTGGTCGCGGCTCGAGGAGCTGCGCGAGCGTGCGATCGAGACCGCGGACGCTCACCGCGAGGTCACCAGCCACCACCAGCAGCTGTACGAGCGTGACGTTCTCTTGCACAGCATCGCGACGCGGTACGCCTCGCTGACCATCGGCGACGAGCAGCAGCTCATCTTCGGCCGCACCGACGACCTGGCGGGCGAGACGCTGCACATCGGGCGTGTGGGGCTGCGCGACGAGGACCTCGACACCCTGGTCGTCGACTGGCGCGCCCCGGCCGCGGAGGCCTTCTACCGCGCCACCTACGCCGATCCACACGGGCTGATTCGGCGTCGCACGATCCTCACCCGCGGACGGCGGGTCATCGCGATCGAGGACCAGCTCCTCGACCCCGAGCACGCCCCCGACGACGTCGCGCTCGTGGGCGACGCGGCCCTGCTCGCCGCGGTCACCCGGAGCCGCGCGCACCACATGCGCGACATCGCGGCGACCATCCAGGCGGAGCAGGACCGCGTCATCCGTCAGCCGGAGGACGTCGACGTGATCGTGTCGGGTGGCCCTGGCACGGGCAAGACCGCGGTGGCGCTGCACCGGGTCGCCTACCTGCTGTACAGCGCGCGGGAGCGCATCGGGCGGCGAGGCGCGCTCGTGATCGGTCCCAACCGTCGCTTCGTCGACTACATCGACCGCGTGCTGCCGTCGCTGGGCGAAGACCAGGTGGTGCTCCTGCCGATCACCGGGTTCGTGTCCAAGGTCGACGACACCCTGCGCGACCCGCCCGACGTCGCCGCGCTCAAGGGCGACCCCCGCATGGCACAGGTCGTACAGCGGCTGCCCGCACAGCTCCTCCCGCAGCTCACGCCGGAGGACGTGCCGACCTTCCAGGTGGCGTCGGTCAGCTTCCGTCCCGATCCGGGGGCGCTCCAGCAGGCACGCAGCCGCGTCGCCCGCCCTGACCTCGGGCTCAACGCCCGACGCCAGTTCGCGGCCGACCGACTCGCCGCAGAGCTCACGCAGGCGTGGTCACAGGCTGCGGGGCGACGTCCGGCCGATGCCAACGAAGTCGCTGCCACGATCCGCACCGACCCCGGTTTCGATCGTCTGGTGCGCAGGTTCTGGCCGCTCGCCGACGCGCCGAGCATGTGGCGCACGATGACGACCGAGCCCGAGCGCCTGGCCGACGCCGCACGAGGCGTGCTCGACGAGGACGAGATCGCCGCGCTGGTGCGCTCGTTCCAAGGTCGGTCACCCGGCGCGGTGGGACCCGCCGACGCGGCTCTGGTGGACGAGTTGTTCGCACGCGTCGGTCCCCGCCCCAGGAAACGCCAGGAGGTGGAACGCCACCCCGACGAGCTGAGCGTGTGGAGCGAGCGCGAGGGCACCGCCGAGCGCGGCGGGGTCCCCGACCCGCAGACCTACGACGGCTGGGCGCACATCGTCATCGACGAGGCGCAGGACCTCACGCCGATGCAGTGGCGGATGCTGGCACGTCGCAGCCGCGCGGCGAACCTCACGATCGTGGGTGACCCGCACCAGACCGCCGCGGACGAGCCGACGGACTGGAAGCAGCTCCTCGCAGAGCACCTCGACCGCCCCGACATCGTCGTGACCGAGCTGTCCACCAACTACCGCACTCCGGCGCGCATCGTCGAGACCGCAGCCCGGATCCTGCGCCAAGCCGACCCCGACGCCGAGCCGCCGCTGAGCCTGCGCGAGGGCGACGCCCCAGAGGTCGTCGTGGTGCCACGCGCCGAACTGGCCGACCAGGTAGCGGGCGCGGCTCAGCGGATCCTCGCCCGGGTCGACGGCACCGCCGCCGTCATCGCCCCTCTCGAGGTTCTCGATGAGGCCGCCGCCGCCGTGACCGCGCTGCTCGGCGGCGACGACCGGCTCGCGGTCGTCGATCCCATCGCCGCGAAGGGGCTCGAGTGGGACGGCGTCGTGGTCGCCGACCCAGAGGCCGTCGTCGCCACCACCGCCACGACCCGGCGGGGCGGGCTGCGCACGCTCTACGTCGCGATGACCCGCGCGACCCACCACCTCATCGTCGTCGCCCCCGACGACGCCGTCCCCGAGGCCCTGTCTCAGGCGACGGCGCATCCGCGCCGTCGATAGAGGCGTGGCGAGCCGTCCGCCGTCGAGAGCGCGGTCTCGACGGCTCGGGCCGCATGGGGACCCGACTGGGCTCGCGCTAACGTGGCTGGTGCTCAAGTAGCGGAGCGGTAGCACGACAGACGGTGCTCAAGTAGCGAAGCGGTAGCACACCAGATCCGAGCCGAGCAGGGGAGCCGCCCACATGACCCAGGCCATCGAGGACCTCCTCCAGGAGGCGCGCACCTTCCCGCCGCCGCCGGAGTTCACCGCCGACGCCCTGCTCTCGGACGAGGACATCTACGAGCGGGCCGAGGCCGACCCGGAGGCGTTCTGGGCCGAGCAGGCGCAGGCGCTCGACTGGTCACGACCGTGGGACACCGTGCTCGAGTGGGAACTGCCCTACGCCAAGTGGTTCGTCGGTGGACAGCTCAACGTCGCGGAGAACTGCCTCGACCGCCACGTCGAGGCGGGGTACGGCGACAAGGTCGCCTACCACTGGGAGGGCGAACCGGGGGACACCCGGACCATCACCTACGCCGACCTGCTCGCCGAGGTCAACCGCTTCGCGAACGCGCTCAAGCAACTCGGCGTGTCGAAGGGCGATCGCGTCTGCATCTACCTCGGGATGATCCCCGAGCTACCCGTCGCGATGCTCGCCTGCGCTCGCATCGGGGCACCCCACTCCGTCGTGTTCGGCGGCTTCAGCAGTGATGCGCTGCGAGATCGCATCAACGACGCCGAGGCACAGGTGCTGATCACGGCGGACGGCGCCTGGCGCAACGGCAACCAGGTCCCACTGAAGGACAACGCCGACGCTGCCGTGGCCGAGACGCCCTCCATCGAGCACGTCATCGTGGTGCGTCGCACCGAGCAGGAGATCGCGTGGGCCGACGAGCGCGACCGCTGGTACCACGAGGTCATCGAGGACCAGTCCGAGGACTGCCCCGCCGAGCCGATGGACAGCGAGGACCTGCTGTACCTGCTGTACACGTCGGGCACGACCGGCAAGCCCAAGGGGATCATGCACACGACAGGGGGGTACCTGACGCAGGTCGCGTTCACCCACAAGCACGTTTTCGACCTGCACCCCCACGACGACGTCTACTGGTGCGCCGCGGACATCGGCTGGGTCACCGGCCACAGCTACATCGTCTACGGGCCGCTGGCCAACCTGAGCACCTCCGTCATGTACGAGGGGGCGCCGGGCCACCCCGACAAGGACCGGCTGTGGCAGATCGTCGAGCGCTACGGCGTCACGATCCTCTACACCGCCCCGACCGCGATCCGCACCTTCATGAAGTGGGGCGAGGAGCACCCCGGCCAGCACGACCTGAGCTCACTGCGCCTACTCGGGACGGTCGGCGAGCCCATCAACCCCGAGGCGTGGATGTGGTACCAGGAGCACATCGGCGGCGGCCGCTGCCCGATCGTGGACACGTGGTGGCAGACCGAGACCGGTGCCATCATGATCAGCCCCCTTCCGGGCGTGACCACGACCAAGCCGGGTTCGGCGACGTTCCCGCTGCCGGGCATCTCGGCCGACGTCGTCGACGAGAGTGGCGAGTCGGTGGACATCCCCGGAGGCGGGTACCTCACGCTCACGCGGCCGTGGCCGTCGATGCTGCGCGGCTTCTGGGGTGACCCGGAGCGCTACGAGCAGACGTACTGGCAGCGGTTCGATGGCGTCTACTTCGCCGGCGACGGTGCCAAGCGCGATGCCGACGGCTACTACTGGCTGCTCGGGCGTGTCGACGACGTGATGAACGTCTCCGGCCACCGCATCTCGACCACCGAGGTCGAGTCGGCGCTCGTCGACCACGAGGCCGTCGCGGAGGCGGCGGTCATCGGGGCGGCGGACGCCACCACCGGCCAGGCGATCGCGGCGTTCGTCATCCTGCGCGGCGGCTACGAGCCATCACGCGGGCTCGAAGGCGACCTGCGCGAGCACGTCGGCAAGGTCATCGGGCCCATCGCCAAGCCCAAGCGCATCCTGTTCACCGACGACCTGCCCAAGACCCGCTCGGGCAAGATCATGCGGCGGCTCCTCAAGAACGTCGCCGAGGACGACGACCTCGGCGATACCACCACGCTCGCCGATCCCGGGGTCGTGGCCGGCATCAAGGACCGCTACCTCGCCCAGGCGGACGAGTAGGCACCTCTGCCCGCACCGGTGCCGGGGGCCGTGCTCGAGTAGCGGAGCGGTACCGCAGCATGGGTGCTCGAGTAGCGGAGCGGTAGCGCAGGACTTCGTCGCGTACCCTGGTCGGCTGACGCGCAACGCGCCACCGACCCCGTCCGCTGACGCGAGAAGGCACCTCCCCGATGGTCACGTTGAACCCCCTGCGCTGGGGCGAAGGGCGCAAGACCAAGGTCATCTCGAGGCAGGTCCAGGTCGTCAACGACCTGGCGCCCCGCTTCGAGGCGATGTCCGACGACGAACTCAAGGCCATGACCCCCGAGCTCAAGCAGCGGCTCGAGGACGGCGAGTCGCTCGACGATCTGCTGCCCGAGGCGTTCGCGCTCGTGCGCGAGGCCGCGTGGCGTGTCCTGCACCAGCGTCCCTACGACGTGCAGGTGTTCGGCGGCATCGCCATCCACGAGGGCAACATCGCCGAGATGAAGACCGGTGAGGGCAAGACCCTCACCTCGACCATGCCGGTCTACCTCAACGCCCTGACGGGCGAGGGCGTCCACGTCGTCACCGTCAACGAGTACCTCGCCAAGCGTGACGCCGAGTGGATGGGCGCGGTGCACCGCTTCCTCGGGCTGACCGTCGGCACCGTCCACAGCCAGCAGCCCAAGGAGTCCAAGCGCGAGGCCTACTTCGCCGACATCACCTACGGCACGACCAACGAGTTCGGCTTCGACTACCTGCGCGACAACATGGCGCTGTCGAAGGAGGCGCAGGTCCAGCGCGGCCACCACTTCGCCCTGCTCGACGAGGTCGACTCGATCCTGATCGACGAGGCACGCACACCGTTGATCATCTCCGGCCCGGCGGAGCAGAGCGCGCAGTGGTACCAGATCTTCGCGCGTCGGATCGTCCCCAACCTCAAGAAGGGCGAGGACCTCGGCGAGGGGGAGACCACCGGCGACTACGTCATCGACGAGGCCAAGCGCACGGTCGGCGTGACCGAGGAGGGCATCGCCAAGGTCGAGCAGCTGCTCGGTGTCGACAACCTCTACGAGTCGGTGAACACCCCGCTCGTGCACCACCTGCAGAACGGCATCAAGGCCAAGGAGCTGTTCCGCCGCGACGACGAGTACATCGTCCAGAGCGGCGAGGTCAAGATCGTCGACCAGCAGACGGGGCGTGTGCTCGAGGGACGGCGCTACTCCGAGGGGCTGCACCAGGCCATCGAGGCCAAGGAAGGGGTGCACGTCAAGGAGGAGAACCAGACCCTCGCGACCATCACGCTCCAGAACTACTACCGCACCTACGACAAGCTCGCCGGCATGACCGGTACGGCCAAGACCGAGGAGATGGAGTTCGCCGAGATCTACGAGCTCGGCGTCGTCGTCGTCCCCACCAACGAGCCGATGATCCGCGCCGACCGCGCCGATCTCATCTACAAGGGCATGAAGGCCAAGTTCGAGGCGGTCGTCGAGGACATCATCGAGCGGCACGAGAAGGGACAGCCGATCCTCATCGGCACCACCTCGGTCGAGAAGTCGGAGCTGCTGGCGGGCATGCTCAAGCGCCGCGGCATCCCCCATGAGGTCCTCAACGCCAAGCAGCACGCTCGTGAGGCCCACATCGTGGCCCAGGCGGGGCGCAAGGGCGCGGTGACCGTCTCGACGAACATGGCGGGGCGCGGAACCGACATCGTGCTGGGGGGCAACCCCGAGGAGCTCGCGAAGGACGACGTCGCCAAGCTGCCCGAGGACGCCACCGAGGAGCAGCGCCAGCAGACCTTGGAGCAGGCGACGGCTCGCTACGAGGAGCTGCGTCGGGACGAGAGGGAGCACGTCCTCGAGGCCGGCGGCCTCTACGTCATCGGTACGGAGCGGCACGAGTCGCGCCGGATCGACAACCAGCTCCGTGGACGCTCCGGACGTCAGGGCGACCCCGGCGAGAGCCGGTTCTTCCTGTCGCTCGAGGACGACCTGATGCGGCTGTTCAACGCCGCGGCCGTCGAGCGCATCATGACCCGGCTCAACATCCCCGAGGACGTGCCGATCGAGCACAAGTGGGTGACGAAGGCGGTGGCGAACGCCCAGCGTCAGGTCGAGTCCCGCAACTTCGACATCCGCAAGAACGTCCTCAAGTACGACGACGTGCTGAACGAGCAGCGCAAGGTCGTCTACGGCCAGCGGCAGCGCCTGATCGAGGGCGACCACGACGCCGTGATGGAGCTGGCGCAGAAGTACGTCGAGGATGTCATCGAGGGCGCGGTGGACCAGTTCGCCCCGCCGGGCGTGTTCCCCGAGGAGTGGATGCTCGACGACCTGCGCGGCCACCTCGAGGAGGTCTACCCGTGCGGCTACGACTGGGACGGCCTCGACCTCGAGCGCATCGAGCGGCAGGGCCTGGTCGACGGCCTGATCGACGACGTCTTCGAGCGATACGAGAAGCGGGAGCAGGAGGTCGGCGGCGACCAGATCATGCGTGAGGTGGAGCGCCGCGTGATCCTGTCGGTGGTCGACCGCAAGTGGCGCGAGCACCTCTACGAGATGGATGCCCTCCGCGACGGCATCGGTCTGCGCGCGGTGGGGCAGCGCGATCCCCTGGTGGAGTACCAGCGCGAGGCCTACGACAACTTCGTGGCGATGATGGACAGCGTCAAGGACGAGGCCGTCACCTACTTCTTCCACCTGCCCGTCCGTCGCGAGGACGAGGAGGCACGCCAGGCGCAGGAGGCGGCACAGCGCGGCGAGGTGAAGCTCGACACCGGCGCGGCCGCACGTGTGGCGGTCCAGTCGGGACGGACCGGCGAGGCCCCCGCCCCGACGACCGCCGCCCCGACCCCCGGCGGCAACGGCTCCGGCGACGGTGCGGCCGAGAAGGCCATCCCTGGCATCCGGTTCGAGGAGCCGAAGCAGCCGGCACGGTTGAGCTACTCCGGCACGGACGAGAACGCGGGGACCGGCTCGGCCGGGGCGTCCTACACCGTCGGTGACGGCACGGCGACATCCGCCAGCGACGGCGCCCCGCCACCCTCGCCGCGGCAGCAGGGACCCGCCCGGACCGACGAGGGCGGCACCGTGCGTCGGATCGCCGCGGGCGGCACCTACACCAAGGGTGACGACGAGTTCGCCAACGTCGGCCGCAACGACCCGTGTCCGTGTGGCAGCGGGAAGAAGTTCAAGAAGTGCCACGGGGCCTGAGCGGGCTGTCGCTCAGGCCGGCGCTGCGCTGAGGGCCGGGGTGGGCGGAGACTCGGGGAGGCTGGCGGTCCTGACCGCGTCGTAGCCATCCTCCGGTCGGGCGAGCTCGACCACACGCCACGCCCCCCGGTGCTGTTCCACCCTCACCGCGACGGCGGCGATACGCGGGCCGATGCGGACGACCACGACCGCGTCGCACGACCCCTCGTCGAGGCTCTGTCCGTGGCAGGCCACCACCGCATCGGCCCCGGGACCCCAGGGTGCGACGCCGCGTCCACGGTTGTGTCGGACGGTCGCCGCGATACGCCGAGCGATGACGGGAGCGAGGATCGGGGCGAGCTGCTCGAGGGGTCGTCGACCCGACTCGACCTCCAGCCAGGCGACGACCACAGCACGGGCGAGACGGAGGGGATCGGGTCTCCCGGGGGGACGGCCGTCAGCGGGGCGGTCGCGGCGTCGGCGCGTTCTCGTCATGGGGCTTCCTCCGGTGTCTCGGGTCGCCACCCGGCGACGATCAGTCCGCTCAGGTGGGGTCGCAGCCACACCTGGTGCGTGGCGGTCTCGACCTCACCCGGTGCGATCGCGGTCGCGGTGACGGACAACGCCCACGTGGCGGTCCGGTCGAGCGCGGTGACCTCGACGTCGCGGTACCCAGCCGCGGTCAGGGCGGCGCCGGCCTCGACGAGCAGGTCGGGGTCGTCGACCGGATCGAGCGAGGGCGTGACGGGCTCGAGGTCAGCGGGGGGCAGTCGCCACGGGGTCCCGGCGAGACGTGCGGTGCCCCCGTCGGTGAGGAGCGGGACCCCGAGCCGCACCAGCTCCGCACGCTCGAACGCGTCCTGGCCGCGGTGCAGCACGATCGCCGCCACGACCGCGACCGCGGCACCGGGGGCGGGGTGGTCGAGCGCTTCGAGATGCAGGTGCTCGACGTAGCGGTCGGGGGGTGCAACCCGTTCCCCCAGCAGCGCCGGTGCCGCCCCGCCGAGATGATCGCGTGCGCTCGCCAGTGCGACGGCGACCACGTGGACGAGGCTGGCCCGGGAGAGCCCGCCGGAGGCCACGACCGTGTCCGGCGCGTCGTGAGCAGGAGGGGTCACGGTCTGCGCCGTGGAAGGTGCCGGCACCGGCACGGCCGTCGCGGTCGGCAACGTGGCGAGGACGGGCGCCGGATCGACGTCAGACGACGTGGTCGGTGCGCTCGCTCGCCCTCCCTGCGCGACGAGCACGACCAGGGCGATCCAGGGCACCACCGCCACCGCGACGACGATCCGTCGCCGGTTCGAGGGCCTCTCCGGATCCCACTCCGCTGTGGTCAACCGCACCCTCCCGCGTTGACCCGCCGGGGGACCCGGCGCGGTGCCGGGCCCCCGACGGGTGCGACCGGTCCCGCACGAGACGGGGGCGGCGACGGGACCGGGGCCCGCGCGGTGCGCGGGCGTTCTCGTAGATGTCATAGTATCTCATGCTATATCGATGTAGAGAATGCAACCCCGTTGCTGTGGAAGAAGCACCGCCCCGGGCCCGTAGACTCCGGTTCCGGCTACGAGAGGGCGACGGTGACGGAGCTGCAGAGCGCCACCTCCGACGAGCCCGTCGTGCGGCAGGTCCTGACCGACGAGCAACGCCGCGCCGCGTTCGAGGAGCAGGCCCTGCCCCACCTCGACCGGCTCTACGGCGCCGCCCTGCGCTACACGCGCAACCCCGCCGACGCCGAGGACCTGCTGCAGGAAGCTTTCGCGAAGGCGTACGCCAAGTTCCACCAGTTCGAACCCGGCACCAACCTGCGGGCCTGGCTCTACCGGATCGTGCACACCACCTACATCAACAACTACCGCAAGAAGCAGCGCCGTCCGCAGGAGTCGCTGCAGGACGAGATCGATGACTTCTCGCTGTACGACCGCGTCCAGGGAGCGGGCAGGTCGGCGGAGTACGAGGCCCTGCGCGAGATCACCTCGGACGAGGTCCGCGACGCGCTCGAGAGCCTGCCTGACCAGTTCCGCATGGCGGTCTACCTCGCGGACGTCGAGGGCTTCGCGTACAAGGAGATCGCCGAGATCATGGACACGCCCATCGGCACCGTGATGTCACGGCTACACCGAGGAAGGAAAGCGCTCCAGCAGGCGTTGGCCGGGTACGTCGAGGAGCGCGGACTCGTGCGCCGGGACGAGGACGCATCCGCCGACGGTGAGGACCAGCCATGACCGATCAGACATCACCCCCCAGGCCGGCAACGCCGGCTCCTCCCCCCTCAAGGGGGGAGGCATGACCGATCAGACTTCACCCGATCCACATGTCGCTTGCAGCGAGGCGTTGGCGTCGCTGCAGCTGTTCCTCGACGGCGAGCTCGAACGTTCACGCGTGGACGAGCTCGCCGAGCACCTGGTCGCCTGCGCCCCGTGCGGTGACCGCGTCGAGTTCGAGCGCCACGTCCGGACGGTGATCCGCGCCGGACTGGAGGGCGACCTGTCGGTGCCGGCCGGTCTGGCCGAGCGGATACGGGGCTGTCTCGACGACGTCACTCCCTCCGACGACGTGCTCTGACGTGGCGTCCACCCAGAGCGTGCTCGTGACCGGCGGAGCCGGCTTCATCGGTTCCCACCTCGTGGATCGGCTCCTCGCGGAGGGTCGACGGGTCGTCGTGGTCGACGACCTCTCCACCGGCAAGCTCGAGAACCTCGCCGAGGCGCGGCGCTCGGCCGGTGGCAACCTCGAGTTCCAACGCCTCGATCTCACCAAGGGCGCCCTCGACCGCGTCGCGGAACGGCACCGCCCCGAGGTGATCCTGCACCTCGCGGCGCAGATGAACGTCCGCCGCAGCGTCGAGGACCCACTGCACGACGCTGCCGTCAACGTGATAGGCACGATCGAGGTCCTCGAGGCCGCGCGCCGGTACGGCGTGCGCAAGGTGATCTTCACCACGTCAGGAGGCTGCATCTACGGCGAGCCGCCGGAGTCCGCCTTGCCGCTACCCGAGACCGCCGACGCCCCGGCGCGCTCGCCCTACGGGGCCAGCAAACGTTCCGCCGAGGAGTACCTGCGGACCTACCAGGCGCTGTACGGCATGCACTGGACCTCGCTGGCGTTGAGCAACGTGTACGGCCCCCGGCAGGATCCCGCCGGGGAAGCGGGCGTCGTGTCCATCTTCATCGAGCGCATGTTCGGCGGGCAGCCGTGCGTGATCTTCGGGGACGGCGAGCAGACCCGCGATTTCGTGTACGTGGACGACGTCGTCCACGCGCTCGTCCTCGCGATGGACCGTGGTGACGACGAGCGTTTCAACGTCGGCACCGCCGAGCGCACCTCGGTGCTGGCGCTGTTCCGCGCCCTCGCGGCCGCCACCGGCTACGACCGCGAGCCCGTCTTCGCACCCGAACGGCCGGGTGAGCTGCGACACAACTCGATCGACCCGCGGAAGGCCGCTTCCGGGCTCGGCTGGAAACCCTGGACCACGTTGGAGGAGGGCCTGGCTGCCACCCTGGCCTGGTCGGCGGACCTCCGACAGGGCACCCGTCCGTAGCGTTACGCTCGGGTACGCACGACACCGGCTGGGGGTGGATGCGGTGGTGGTAGGAGGCGGGACCGAGATGGTCGAGGAAGCGTCATCGTACGCCGAGGACGTGGGTGCTCGGCTGCGGCAGGTACGCACCCAGCAGGGCCTGTCGCTGCAGGATGTGGAGCGCATCTCCCGTGGTAAGTGGAAGGCCGCGGTCGTCGGTTCCTACGAGCGGGGCGATCGCAACATCAGCGCGTCGAGGCTGTGCGAGCTGGCGGAGTTCTACAGCGTGTCACCGGCCGACGTGCTCCCGACCGACGACGTGCCGCGGCCCGTGGAACGTGGCCGTGGGATCGTCCTCGACCTCGCCGCCGTCGAGCGTGATCCAGACCGGTGGTCGGGCCTGCGTCGTTACTGCGAGTCCATCCAGCTCCAGCGGGGCGATTACAACCGTCAGATGCTGTCGGTCCGCGGTGAGGATCTGCGTGCCCTGGCCGTGATCATGGAGACCAACCCCGACGCGCTGCTGAGCGATCTGCGGGCCGCGGGGATCATCGCGCAGGGGTGACGTCACCCGCCGCTAGCGGTCGGGGAGTCCTCGTCGATCTCGCGGTTCACCGCGTCGAGCACCGACCGTGCCACGGCCTCGGCCTCGTCCGCGCGCACCAGCGCGCTCCCGCACACGGTCTCGGCACCCTTCGCCGTGTGGATGTGCACGAAGCTCAGGGCGACGGTGTGGCCCAGGATGTGCTGCACCGCCACGCCCTCCACCTCGACCACGCGGCTGCCGCTGAGCAGCGGCTGCAGCGCCTCGAGCGTCGCTCGTGCGGCGGTGCGCCGCCGCCCCGCCGCGGACGCCGGACCGCGGGCCCGTCCAGTCAGTTCCCGATCGTCCAGCACGAGCTTGACGTCGACGAGCGATTCCAGGCCCTGTTGCGAGGCCGTGACCTCGCGGATGAGCACGCGGGGCGCACGTGCGACGCCACTGCTGTCCTCCATCTGCACGATGCTGACGACGCGGTGGTCGATGGTGATGGCGAACCTCGCCATCAGCAACGACTGCACGTCGCGGACCAGCGTCTTGGGCGTCTTGTCGAGGGTGGCGAGGATGTGCAGCTCGTCGATCGAGCGCTCGTAGCCGGGGACGATGCGGGCCGCCAGCACGCCTGGCAGTTCGCTCACCGCGGCCTCGATGAGGTGACGCTGACCGCTGTCGTGCAGGTCGACGTCAGCGTCCTCGCCGCTCGGCAGGTCGACGTCGGCCGTCAGGCCCGTCCTCGCATCGCTGTCGGGTGCGTCCACGTGTGGCTCCCCGCGCGGGGCCGGACGGTCGCGACCCCTCGACGAGCGTAACGGTGGGCCCCCTCAGGTCGGCGCACCCGATGCAGGGTCGAGCGGATTCTCGCCCGGCCGCGTAACTTCTCCGCGCCTCGCTCGTTGACCCGTCCGAGCAACGCCATCGGCCGCGTGGCCGATGACCGCACTAGCCCATCTGGGGGAGCGGAATGGTCACGACTGACCATGGCCGAGGGCCCGTCCGGGCGCGACAATGGTGGACGAGACGGGAGGATGGGACGGATCACCGCAGCGGCAGCTCAGGCTCCGTGAGCCTCCAGACCCGATCCCTCTTGACCTCACGAAGCAACAACGAGACTCACACGTGGTGAAACCCCTCTTGACACCACAGAACGATACGGCTCCACTAGTAGATCCCGAAAGTTAACAAGAAGCACAGCAACTACTGACAACTGCAGAGCGAGCGGTGTGTGGGGAGGTCGGCAACGTACGACGCCGACCCTGATCGAACGAACATCGACCGAACGTCCCCCGTCCCGACCTCGGTCGGACCGGTTTACGGCACCACCAGCACCACCATCGAGCGGAGCGGACCGCGAGCTGTCAACTAGCGGCGACGGCCAGAGGATCCCGATCTCGATGGAGGAACACCATGAAGAAGATCTTCTCCGCCCTCGCCGCTGTGGCAGCCCTCGTGCTGTCCGCTGGCGCGGGTTTCTCCTGGGGCTGAGCCCCTGAACGGCGTCAGACCGACCCACCCGCAGACCGCTCGCTCGGCTTCCTTCAAGAGGGAGGCTCGTGCGCCGCGACCCGCGCTTCACGCTCCTGCTCGTCCTGCTCGGTGTGGGCGGCGGCGCCAGCGTCGCGTGGGCCGTTCGCATCGTCGACCCGGTTCAAGCGGGGGGCTTCGTGCTCGCCGCCTTCCTCGTCGAGCTGCTCCCGGCGCGCGTGCGTCAGGATGTCGCTGCCTCGCTGATCACGCTGGTGGCGTTCACCGCCATCCTGGTGGGTGGCCCCGCCCTCGGCGTGCTCACGGCGCCCGGCGCGGTCGCCGCGCTCGCGTTCCGGCGCTCGCCCCACAGCTTCGTCGAGCGCGCCGCCGTCAACCTCGGCCAGTGGGCTCTCGCGGCTCTGGTCGCGGGACACGTGTTCGAGCTGCTCGGCGGAGCGGCCTGGCACGACGGGGTCGTCACCTCTCTCGCCGGCGTCGGTGCCGTGGTCGTCATGGCGATGGTCCACACCCTCGTCAGCAACCTGCTGATCGGCCTGGTGATCCTGGTCACGTCGGGCGAGTCGCTGCGCAGCACGCTCGGCAGCCTCAGCGCGGCGATGCGTCTCAACGTCCTCGTCGACGTCGGGCTGTCGATCCTGGCGGCGACCGTCCTGCTCGAGATCGGCGCCCCGGCACTCGTTCTCCTCCTCATCCCCGCGCTCGTGGCGCGGCACGGGCTACTGGGGTTCCAGCGCGAGGCCGACGCCTACGACCGCCTGGTCCGCGCGTTCGTGAAGGTGATCGAGGTCAAGGACGGGTACACGCGGGGCCACGCGGAGCGGGTCGCCGAACTCGCCGAAGCCGTCGCGGGTCAGCTGGGCTACGACTACGACGCCCGACGCGAGATCCGCTACGCGGCGCTGCTGCACGACGTGGGCAAGGTCGGTACTGATCCCGGGGTGCTCAACAAGCCCGGGCCGCTTACCGATGCCGAGTTCGAGCACATCCGCGTGCATCCCACGGTCGGCGTCGAGATCCTCGCGGATGTCGACTTCCTCGCGCCCGCTCTCGACGCGGTCCGCCACCACCACGAGCGGTGGGACGGCCGCGGCTACCCGCACGGTCTCGCGGGCAGCGACATCCCCGAGACGGCGCGGATCGTCACCGTCGTCGACGCCTTCGATGCGATGACCTCGACCCGCTCGTACCGCCCCGCCATGACCGTCGGAGCGGCGCTGGAGGAGCTCCGGCGCTGTGCCGGTAGCCAGTTCGACGCGCGTGGCGTGGAGGCGCTCGCGTCGGTGACGCGGAGCATGGGCTGGGAGCCGACCACCCACCTCGAACACGATCGCGACGACGACGAGGTGGCGCTGGACGTGTCGGGGACCCACCCGATCGCACCGAGCGGCGCGGCCCCGGCCGGAGACCGGCTGATCGTGCTCGGGGACGAGCGCGATCGGGAGGTGAGCTGATGGGTGCCCGCTCCGCCTGGTCGGGCTTCCTCGTCGGCGCCGTCGTCACCGCAGCACTGGCGTGCGCCTGGCTGCTGCGTCCGGAGACGCTGTCCGCGTCCCGCGGCTCCCTCGCAGTGTTCGTCGCGGCCGCGGCGCTCGGCGAGATGATCACGGTCGACAAGCTACGAGGACACGCCATCCCCGTCGCGTCCGCCGTCGTCGCCACGTTCGCTCTGCTCGGCAACCCCCCCGGCACGACGGCAGCGGTCGCAGCCGGCGGGTGGGTACTGGCGGCGGTCGCGCGAGCCGGTGCGGGTGCGGAACTCCGACCCCTCGACCTGCTCGGACGCGTGTCGGTCGGCGTCAGCCTCCCCGGTGTCGTCGCGCTCGCGGCTCTCCTGGCTCCGACCGTCACTGTGGCGACCGTGGCGGCCGCGACCGAAGCGGTCAACGTGGTCGGCCTCGCTGCGGTGTCGCTCGTGCTCGTCGTCGGGGTGCCGTACTGGGAGGCGATCGAGGAGACCGTCGGCAAGCGTGTGCGCATCCTGCCCGTCTACCGCGGCCTGCTGCTGTCGAGCTGGGCCGCGCTCGTCGCCTTCGCAGCGTCGGCCGGACTGGCCGCCATGGTCCACGGTGCCCTCGGGGCGTGGGCGATCGTGCTGATGCTGCTGCCACTGCTGGCCGCCCGGTCCGGCCTGCGACGCCACGCGCTCGTCCAGCGGACCTACGACCAGACCGTCCGGGCGATGAGCCGGCTGCCCGAGCTCGTCGGCGCCACGACCGAGGGGCACGGCATCCGGGTTGGACGTCTCGCCATGGAGATCGGTCGCGAGCTCGCGCTGGCGGACGAGGACGTCGCCGCGCTCGAACGGGCGGCCCACCTGCACGAACTCGGTGCCGTCCGCGAGCAGGCTGTCGGCGCGAACATCGCCACCGCCGGGGCGGCGGTCGTCCGCGAGGCCGGCAACATGCCGGCGGTGGTCGCGATCCTCGAACGCCAGCGTGACCCGTACCGTCGGCGCCGCGAGGGCGAGGACGCGTCGGTCCCGATGACCGCCAGGATCCTGCGCACCGCGTGTGAGTACGACCAGTACAGCCACCCCGGCGGTCCGGGCCGGCAGCCGTGGGACGCGCTCGAGCGGCTCCACCTCGGCATGGCTTACGAGCACGACCCCGTCGTCATCCAGGCCCTCAACCGCGTCCTCTCCCGTCGCGGCGTGCTGTGAAGGTCTGACCCGGCACGTCGTCGGTCCGAGCATGGCCTGTTCGCCTGACGCCTCCGCGGCGTTCGGGCGCGGGGCGGAAGGTCATCAGGTGGTGCACCAGCGCCACCAGGCCGGCCGCCAGCACGATGTCGCCGATGGAGATGATCGTGCGCAGCGGTGGCAGCGGGATGACGTCGCCCAGGAACCCCAGCCGCGTGCTCTCGTCGAGCGCTTCGTGCTTGCCCATCGGGACCCCCTGGCCGCCTAGCTCCGCGACGGCGTCCAGATCCACCGGCATCGCCCCGTTCGCCCCGATCACGAGCGCGTTGAGCAACAGCCCGATCACGATCAGCGCCATGCCCGGCCGCCACCAGTTCCAGATCGCCCACCCCACCACGAGCAGCTGACTCGCGAGCAGGCCCAGGTAGCCAACCGTCTCGTTGACGGCGTCGCGTGCGGAGGCGATGTCGACGGTGATCTGCAGCACCAACCCGACGAAGAGCAGCCACACGCCCCGCAGATCCGCGTCGGCGATGCGCTGCAGCCGTCCTCCTCGGAGGTAGGCGACGAGGACCGCACCCGCGACCACGACGACCGTGAACGGCAACCACCCACCTCCTCGTCCTGCGGAGCCTGCCACGTCGCCCCCTACGCTCCGAGGTCCCAGCTCAGTTGGAGGGGCGCGTGACGTTACGGCGTGAGGACGACGGACCGGTCCGGGTCCTGACCATCGACCGCCCCGACCAACGCAACTCGCTCAACGGCGAGGTGCTCGACGGGCTGTTGCGCGAGTTCCGGTCCGCGAGCCAGGACGACGCCGTGCGCGTCGTCGTGCTCACCGGCGCCGGCGATCGCGCCTTCTGCGCGGGCGCCGACCTGAGCGACATCGCACCCGACGCGGGCGCCGTGGCGCAGCACGAGGGCCGCGCAAAGCTGCGTCAGCTGTTCACCGCCGCCGCCGAGTTGGATCGTCCCCTCGTCGGGCGTGTGAACGGTCACGCGCTCGCGGGTGGTCTCGGTCTCGCACTGCTGTGCGATCTGCTCGTCGCCGTGGAGGATGCGCAGTTCGGCACGCCCGAGGTCCGCGTCGGGTTGTGGCCCTACGTCATCTCGCGTGCGATCGCGGACCACGTCGGACCCAAGCGCGCCTTGGAGCTGATGATGACCGGACGGCGTCTCAGCGCCGACGAGGCGGTCGCGTGGGGCCTGGTCAACCGCGCCGTCCCGCGCGCCGACCTCGACCCCGCCGTGGACGCGGTCGTGTCCGAGCTGCTGCGGGGTGCCCCGGTCGCTCAGCGCCTGGGTCGGCGCTCCTTCTACACCGCTCGTGACCTGCCTCACCGCGAGGCCATGGCGTACCTGCAGGGGATGCTCGACCTCAACGTGCAGACCGAGGACGTCGTCGAGGGCATCACGGCGTTCTTCGAGAAGCGCGACCCCCAGTGGCGGGGCCGGTGACCTCCGACGCCAGGCGCCCCCGGGTCCACTCACCTCGTGCGGGGACTACTCTCGTCGGACCGACCGAGGTGTGACGCGATGGCCGATCAGAAGCGGCGTACCGGTGCGTCGGGGCGCGGTGGTGCCGCGAAGCGGCGTTCACGCCCCGAGGAGGACGACCCCGCTCGTGCCCTGGCACGCCCGCTCAAGCAGGTGTTGGACCGCCTCCCAGAGGTGGAACGACGCGTCATCGAGTTCCGCATGGGGCTCGTGGACGGCCACCCCCACCCCATCGGCGAGACCGCCCGCGAGGTCGGCCTGAGCCTCAAGGAGGCGAAGGAGATCGAGGCGCGCGCCTTCGCGCGCATCCGTGAGGTCGTCCCGCTCGAGCAGCTCCAGAAACACCTCGGGAGCTGACGCGTGTCGTCGCTGCAGGAGGTCGCCGAGCTCCACGGCGCGGTCTCGGATGCAGCGGTCGACCACCTCCAAACGGTCGTCTCCGACTGGCAGATCCTCGCCGATCTCGCCTTCGCCGACCTGCTGCTGTGGCTCCGCGACGAGGACGGTCGTGACCTGCACGTCGCGGCCCAGATGCGGCCCTACACCGCGCAGACGATCTACCACGAGGACCTCGTCGGGCGCCGCTTCGAACCCGAGGAGCGCCCGGCCGTCGTGCGTGCGTTCGAACAGGGCGAGATCGTCCGAGACGGCGACCCGGACTGGTCGTCGGGTGTCCCGGTGCGGGAGGAAGCGATACCGCTGCACTTCGAGGACGAGGTCGTCGCGGTCGTCACGCGCGAGGCGAACCTGTCGATGGTGCGCTCCCCGAGCCAGCTCGAGCTGACCTACCTGCAGACCGCCGACGAGCTGGTGGAGATGCTGGTCGAGGGCACCTTCCCCTACCCCGGCGAGGACCCCGAGCGTGAACTCGCGCCCCGTGTGGGCGACGGTCTGCTGCGGGTCGACCGAGCGGGGACCGTGGTCTACGCGAGCCCCAACGCGATCAGCGCCTACCGGCGGCTCGGAGTGCTCGAGAACATCATCGGTCGCAACCTCGCCGACTTCGACCTCGACGACCAGGCCGTCCTCGAGGCCCTCGCGGACGGTGAACCGCTCGAGTCGGAGGTGGAGGCGCGCGGGGCGGTGGTGCTGCGGCGGCTGCTGCCGCTGACTCGCCAACACGAGGTGCTCGGCGGTGTGATGCTGATCCGTGAGGTCACCGAGCTGCGCCGCCACGAGCGGCTGCTGCTGTACAAGGACGCCACGATCCGCGAGATCCACCACCGTGTCAAGAACAACCTCCAGACCGTCGCCTCGCTGCTGCGGCTGCAGTCGCGACGGCTCGGCTCACCCGAGGCGGTGCAGGCCCTGGCCGAGTCGGTGCGGCGCATCTCGTCGATCGCGCTGGTGCACGAGACGCTGAGCCAGGACAGCCGTCAGCGGGTGTCGTTCGACAAGGTCGCCCACCGGCTCGTGGACATGCTCGCGGTCGGGCTCACCGACCCCGAACGTCCCGTGCACATGCGCCTCGACGGCGCAGCTGGCGAGCTCCCCGCGGAGGTGGCGACGCCGCTGGCGCTGGTGTTGTCCGAACTGCTCCAGAACAGCGTCGAACACGCCTTCCCTGACCGCGGCGGCACGGTCTTCGTCGAACTCGACCGCCGCCCGGCGAGCCTCGTCCTGCGTGTCCGCGATGACGGGGTCGGCGTGCCCGAGGGTTGGCGCATCGAGTCCGACGCGAACCTGGGCTTGCAGATCGCCACTACCCTCGTCGACAGTGAGCTGGGTGGGAAGCTGTCGGTGGGACCCGGCGAGGACGGCTCGGGGACGACGTGCGAGGCGGTGCTGCCGCTGCCGCGTTGATCGCCGGTCAGCCGCCGGGGTCGGGGGGCGGTGAAGCGGGTTGGTCGGTCAGGGCCGGGTCGAAGTCCTGGCCCACGGTGACCAGCCGGTAGGTGGCGAGCACACCGGTGATCACGACCACGACCACCAGGAAGACGATCAGCCGACGGCGCCAAGGACCGGTGACGTGCGGCTCGCGCGGTAGCGCGAGCCCGGGCGTGTAGAGCTCGGAGGCGCCGGTCGACGGCTCGAGCTCGCCGCCGCCGGTCAGTCGGGTCCGCCCGTGGGCCACTAGGAGGCGATGCGGCGCCGGCGCTGGCGCTGACGGCGCAGCGAGCGGCGCTCCTCCTCGGTCAGACCGCCCCAGACACCGGCGTCCTGGTTGGTGGCGAGGGCGAACTCGAGGCACTCCTCGCGCACGTCGCACCGGGCACAGACGCGCTTGGCGGCGTTGGCCTGGTCGATGGCTGGCCCGGTCGTGCCGATGGGGAAGAACAGCTCCGGATCCTCGTCGCGGCAGGCTGCGTCGCGTCGCCAGTCCACTTTGCGCTGCTCCTGTTCTCGCGGTCGGGAGGGGGACGGACCGCTCGTGAAGGATTTCTCTTGCTCTGGGGTGACTGTAACGAGCGCTCGCAGCGAGGGCAAGGGTTCGCTTGCAACCGTTCGCATCCGGGCCGGATGTGTCCGTTCCGCGTGCGGCATGCGCGCGCAGGTGCACGTCAGCTCTGACGTTGAGCCGTGCCGACAGCGGTCTCACGGTCTTCCCGCACGGTTCCCGTGTGTCCCGAGCGGCCGAGACCGCGCTCTCGGCCGCGGGAGCGGCACGACGCCCCATCGACGGCGCGGATGCGCCGTCGCCAATTTCAGGCGAGCACGTGGAGGGCGTCGGGGATGGTCTGGAATCTGACCCCAGCGTGGTCCCCGGCGTAGTCGCCGTCGACCTGCAGCGACAGCGGCCGGTCGCTGAGCAGGCGGAAGCTGGCCAGGTCGTGCCAGTGATCCACCTGTGGCCGACGCAGGTGCGTGGCGGTCGTGAACGTGCGACCCACGATGCCCAGGAGGGCGGCGGTGCTGGTCCCGCGGATCGCGACCAGGTCGAGGCCGCGTTCGAAGTGGGCATCCGGGGTGGCGCGCAGGGGGCGGGGCCCGAGGTAGGTGTAGGGGTCGGCGTTGCCCACGATCGCGATGGGGTAGGGCCCCCGGCGCTGACCGGTGCCGAGATCCACGTGGACGGCGGGGTGGCGCCGGTCGTCGCCGAGGAACCACTCCTGGAACGCTGCGGCGACGAACGACATCTGACGGATGGTCCGCTTGATCCGCGGCCGACGCTCGACCAGCGAGACCACCGAGGCGTCGAAGCCGTAGCCGGCGTTGAACGCGAAGTAGCGTGAGCCGGCACGCCCGAGGTTGACCGTGCGTGACGTGCCCTCGCGTAGCTTGGCCAGCAGGAAGCTGGTCGCCTCCACCGGGTCCCGCGGGATCCCCAGCGCACGGGCGAGCACGTTGGTGCCGCCACCCGGCAGCACCCCGAGCCGCACGGTCGTGCCGGCGAGCGCCTGGATGACCTCGTTGGCGGTCCCGTCACCGCCGAGTGCGAAGACGACGTCGAAGCCCTCGTGGACCGCTCCCGCCGCGATGTGGATCGCTTGACCCCGTTGCTTGGTCGGCTGGACCTCGAGCTGCTTGACCTCGGACGCGAGCGCCGACGCGATGACGTCCCGGACGTGCTCGTCCGTCGTCGTCGCGTTGGGGTTGAACACGAGCAGCGCCCGCACCACCGGCTCCCTCGCCGTCGAGGCGTCAGGCTAGTGGTGGGACGGCACTAGGACCCGACCGTGCCAGGTGTTAGCCGGTGTGGCTCAGGTGGATGGTTCGTCGGACTTGGGCGCTGGCTCGACCGGCTCGGACTCCGGTGCTGGCTCGTCCCCGGGCTCGTCAGCGCCCTCAGGTTCATCCGCGCCGTCGGTGGGGCCGGGGAGCGGTGACTCGGTGGGCGCTCGAACGGGTACGCAGTCGCGCGGGGAGGGAGCGGGCGCCGGGGACGGCGTCGCCGTGGGGCACGGTGGTGGTGGCGACGGTGGTGGCGGAGGAGGTGGTGGCGGCGACGGGCACGTCGCCTTCGGGACGAGTACGCGAGGCAGCGCACGTTCCTCCGATGCGCACCACGGCGCCGATCGCAGCCCGGTCACCGGGTCGATCGCCACGATCTGGTAGTACTCCTCGGGCAGCATGAAGCTCACGGGATCCTGATCGGTGAGGTACGACGACACGAAGTCGCGCCAGATACGAGCCGGGATCGAACCGCCGGTGACACGCCCCACGCCCCGCACGTTGACGAGGGGCACCCGTTCCTCGGCATCGCCGACCCAGACCGCGACCGAGATCGTCGGCGTGTAGCCGACGAACCAGGCGTCGGTGTGGTCGTCCACGGTCCCGGTCTTACCGGCGACCTCCCACCCCGGCACCCGTGCCGCCGTCCCGGTGCCGTCCTCGACGACGGTGCGCAGCATCTGGGTCGTGACGAACGCGGCCGACGGCTCCAGCACCTGGACCCGGGCGCGGTTGGGGCGCCACACGACCTTCCCATCGCTGTCCTCGATGCGATCGATGGGCGAGACCGGCACGCGCTCGCCCAGGTTGGCCAGCGTGGCGTACGCCGCCGCCATGTCGAGCGGGCTCACCCCGTGGTCGAGACCCCCGATCGCGATCGGCGGGTCCTCGTTGATCGGGGACTCGATCCCCATCGCTCGGGCGAGCGTCGCCACACGGCCGGGCCCCAGCTCGAGGATGAGGCGCGCGAAGACCGCGTTGACCGAGGCTCGCGTCGCCTCCTGCAGCGTGATGGCGCCGTACGACACCCGTGAGAAGTTGCGCACCGTCCACGGGCCGTTGCTGGTGTCGAGCGTGGTCTGGTTGCCGTTGACGCGTGAGTCGGGGCGGTAGCCCGACTGCAGCGCCGCCGCGAGAACGAACGTCTTGAAGGTCGAGCCGGGCTGACGCCGCGCCTGGGTGGCCAGATCGAACTGGCTGTGCTCGTAGTCCCGACCTCCGACCAGCGCGAGGATCTCGCCGGTGTCGGGCACGACCACGGCGATCCCCACCTCGGGGTCGGTCGGGTCTGGGAGGTGCGTGTCGCGTGCGGTCTCGGCCACGGCGAGGACGTCGGGGCGGAGCGTGGTGTGGACGCGCAATCCGCCGCCGAAGAGGCGCGTCGCCCGTTCGGACTCGGTCGCGCCGAAGCTGGGGTCCTCCAGCAGCTCGCGCACGACGAAGTCCACCCAGTGCGGGTGTCTGGTCTCGGGGGTGGCTGGCCGCGGTAGCACAACGATGGGCTGGCCCTTGGCGCGCGCGGCGGCGTCGGAGTCGACGAGGCCGCCGTCGACCATGCGGTCGATGATGTCGTCGCGACGTGCCCGCAGTCCCTCGGAGTCGCGTGCGGGTTGCAGGCTCTCGGGGGACCGGATGAGCGCAGCCAGCATCGCCGACTCGGCGAGGTCGAGGTCCTCGATGGGCTCGCGGAAGTACGTGAACGCGGCGGCCTGGACGCCGTACGCCCCGTTGCCGAAGTAGACCGTGTTCAGGTAGTCCTCGAGGATGCGCTCCTTGGAGGTCTCGTCCTCGATCCGACGGGCGAGCAGCGCCTCACGGAACTTGGTGCTGGGGGTCCGCGGGGCGTCGGGCATGTAGACGTTCTTGACCAGCTGCTGCGTGATCGTGGATCCGCCCTGCGCGATCTCGCCGCTGGCACGGTTCGCGAGAGCCGCTCGGACGATGGCGCGGGCGTCGACCCCGGCGTGGATCCAGAAGCGGCGGTCCTCCGCGGTCACGACCGCGTCGACGAGGTGCTCGGGGAGATCGTCGAACGCCGCGCGCTCGCGGAACTCCTGACGCAGGACCGCGATCTGTGCGCCATCGGCGTCGTAGACGAACGTCTGCTCGGGGACGTGCCTTGGTACCGCTTCGAGATCCGGCGGGTCGAGCTCGACGACCGGTCCACACGCGGCGGCCGCCAGACCCCAGATGAGCGCCGCGACGGCGAGCCGCACGACACTCCCTCCGAGCGCAGGCCAGGACCCCAAAAAAGGTACAGGAGCCGAACGCTCGGCCCTCGGGGCAGGTACGGGTCCCCTTGCGAGCCGAGCCGCCGAGACCGCGCTCTCGGCGGCGGATGGACCTCGACGGCTCTATCGACGCCCCGGATGGGGCGTCGCCAAGATCAGCGCGTAGTCGAGATCGGCGAGCAGATCGTCGCCGTCCTCGATCCCGACGGACAGCCGGACGAGGTCCTCGGGGACCTCGAGGGCGGTGCCACTCACCGATGCGTGCGTCATAACGCCGGGGTGCTCGATGAGGCTCTCGACCCCACCGAGCGACTCCGCCAGGATGAAGACCTCGGTCGACGCGGCGACCCGGCGTGCGACGTCGCCGCCGCCCCGCACACGGAACGACACCATGCCACCGAAGCGGCTCATCTGACGCGCCGCCAGCTCGTGCCCCGGGTGGCGGTCGAGGCCGGGGTAGATGACCTCGTCCACGGCAGGGTGCTCGGCGAGGAAGGCCGCGACGCGCTCGGCGTTGTCGCAGTGCGCCTCCATGCGTAGCGCCAGCGTCTTGATCCCGCGCAGCGTCAGCCACACGTCGAAGGGTCCGGGCACCGCCCCGACCGCGTTCTGGAGGAACGCGAGCTCGGCGGCGGTCTCCTCGTCGGTGCACACGGCCCCGCCGACCACATCCGAGTGCCCCCCGAGGTACTTCGTCGTCGAGTGCACGACGATGTCGGCTCCGAGCTCCAGCGGGCGCTGGAGGTAGGGGGTCGCGAAGGTGTTGTCGACCACGAGCCGGGCACCGTGCTCGTGCGTGAGATCGGCGAGCGCCGCCAGGTCGAGCACCTTGAGCAGCGGGTTCGATGGCGTCTCCGACCACACCAGCCGGGTGCGCGGACGGAAGGCACCGCGGACGGCGTCGAGGTCGGTGAGGTCGACCGGGGTCACCTCGATGCCGACCCGGTCGAGGACCCTGACGGCGAGGCGGAAGGTCCCCCCGTAGACGTCGTCGGCGAGGATCAGGTGGTCGCCGGTGGACAACAGGCGCATCACCGCGTCCTCGGCCGCCATGCCCGAGGCGAAGGCGACCGCGGCGGAGGCGTCCTCGAGACTCGCCAGGCAGGTCTCGAGCGCCGTGCGTGTCGGGTTGCCGGTACGCGAGTACTCGTAGCCGCGGTGCTGACCGACCTCTGCCTGGGCGTAGGTCGAGGTCTGGTAGATCGGGACGATGACCGCCCCGGTGGTGGGATCGGGAGCCTGCCCGACGTGGATGGCCCGGGTCGCGAAGCCGCGCTCGTCGCTCATCGCCGCCCCGCCAGGAACGTCAGGAGGTCGGCCCGGGTCAGCACGCCGATCGCGCGGTTGCCGTCGGCCACCACCACCGCGGGACTGCCCGCGGCGAGATCGCTGAACACGTCGTCGAGGGGCTCGCCCACATCCGCGACCGGCAGCGGCGGCTGCATCACCTCGACCACCTTCTTCTGCATCGCGCCGGGATCGGACAGCACGGTGTCGAGCAACGAGTTCTCGCGGATGGAGCCGATGATCTGTCCGAGCTCGGGCTCGTGGACGTCCTCCTTGAGCACCGGCATCTGGCTCACCCCGAACTCCTTCAGCAGCGCGATCGCCTGGGCGACCGTCTCGAACCCGTGGCAGTGCACGAGTCCGGGAAGCTCGCCGCCTTTCCCGCGCAGCGCCTCGCTCACGTGGGCCGTGCCTCCGGTGCGCTCGAGGAAGCCGTGCTCGGCCATCCAGTTGTCGTCGTAGAGCTTCGACAGGTAGTTGCGTCCGCTGTCGGGGAGCAGCACCACGACGGTCGCGTCCACCGGCAGGTCGCGGGCCACCTCGAGGGCGGCGTGGACCGCGGTCCCGCACGAACCGCCGACGAGCATCCCCTCCTCGCGCGTGACACGCCGGGCGGTCAGGAACGAATCGCGGTCGCTGACCCGGACGTAGCGGTCGACGACCTCGGGGTCGAACGACTCCGGCCAGAAGTCCTCGCCGATCCCCTCGGTCAGGTAGGTGTGGACCTCACCCGAGTAGATCGACCCTTCGGGGTCGGCGCCCACGATCTGCACGTCCGGCTTGCGCGACTTGAGGTAGCGACCGACGCCCGTGATCGTGCCGCCGGTCCCGACCCCCGCCACGAACACGTCGATGAGCCCGTTCGTCTGGCGCCACAGCTCGGGTCCGGTCGACCAGACGTGCGATTGCGGGTTGGCCTGGGCGAAGTACTGGTTGAGCTGGAACGCGCCGGGGGTCTCCTCGCCCAGCCGGTTCGCGACCGAGTAGTACGACTCGGGCGACTCCGGTTCGACCGCTGTCGGGCAGACGACGACCTCGGCCCCGTAGGCCCGCAGGAGGCTGATCTTCTCCTGGGACATCTTGTCGGGCATGACGAAGATGCAGCGGTAGCCCTTCCGGGCCGCGGCGATCGCCAGCCCCACGCCCGTGTTGCCCGACGTCGGTTCCACGATGATCCCGCCCGGCTCGAGCAGTCCGGCCGCCTCGGCGGCCTCGATCATCGCGATGCCGATGCGGTCCTTCACCGATCCTCCCGGGTTGAGGAACTCGCACTTGGCCAGGATCGTCGGTGGCACGCTGCGCGAGATCCGGTCGAGCCGCACCAGAGGGGTGTCCCCGATCAGCGCGAGCAGATCGGGTGCCACCTCGCGACCACGGTCGTCGAGTTGGCGGCGGGGACCCTCTTCGGGGTCGTGCGCGACGCCGGTCGTCAAGCGGTAGATGGCGCGATCGGTGACGTCGACGCGTTGCGCTACGGGGTCGCGCACGGGAGCTCCTGGGGATGGGACCCTGTGCGCGTCGAGGCTAGTGGTCGTGGGGTTCCGCGGCGGCGCGCGGTCAGCGCAGGTGGTCGAGGATGTCCTGGGCGAGCTTGGGGCCGATGCCCTTCACCGCCGCGAGCTCCTCGACGCTCGCCGATCGCACCGCCTCGACCGAATCGAAGCGATCCATCAGCGCCTGCCGCTTCGCGGGACCGAGTCCCTTGACGTCGCCGAGCCCACCCGTTCCGGCCGCCTCACGACCCTCGCCGCGGTGCTCTCCGTTGCCCGACGAGCCGGCGAGGACGAGTACGCGCGCCCCGATCCTCTCACGGAGCCCCTCCGGGAGGCTCGACGTGCGCTGGTTGTCCGCGATGGCGTCGGCGCCGTACGAGGCGACGGCGTCGACCAGCGCCGGGACGTGCTTGCCGTCGTGGCGGCTGAGGGCCTCGAGCAGCACGTCGAGCGCGTCGTCGGTGCTCGCGTGGAGCGCGAGCGCGGCGCGAGCCAGCGCGGCATCGTCGTCAGCCCGTCGAGCGCGCGCGACCGTCGCGTTCAGCCCGGTGATCTCGTCGCCCGCCGGCGGCTCGACGTTGGGGACGCCGGTGGGTTCGGTCTCGCCTCCGGCCTGTTGCGTGATCAACCGTTCGAGCCGTGCGATGTCGGCCTTGAGCTCGGCCTGCCCGCTCCCGCGGGTGCGCCACCAGTGCCTGATACGCCAGCCGACGGCGGTCGCCAGGGCGAGGCCGATCAGCAGTCCCCACGGGATCACGAACTTCGTCGCGTTGACGCGTCGCGTCAACCCGCTGTCGTCCACGGCTTCAACCGGGATCGTCACGGGCCCGCCGTACCACGGCACCGACACGAACGCCGACCACTCCTCGACCGACTCGGACATGAACGGATCCGGCCCGTCGGCCGCGGCACCGCCGATGGTCACGGTCGGGCTCAGTCGAACCCGCCCGTCGTTGCGCATCGTGACGGTGACGAGAGCGGTGCTGGGGAACAGACCGCTGTCCAGTGAGGTGTCCACCGCGACGATCTCGAACGCCCGAGTCGCGTCGCCGGGAACGGTCACGTACACGCGTGTGGCGACACGCCGCCGGATCTCGAACTGTGCACCCTCGTCACTGTCGGCACCCTCGAATCCGGTGGCCACCGTCTCGGCCACGACCACCCCGACGTGATCGCCGGGCGGGGCGTCGGCCGGGACCGCGATCACGAACTCAGCGACGACCGTCTGACCCGGCCGGATCGTGATCTCGGGGTTGCGGAAGGCCCCCCAGGCACCTATCCCCGCCTGGTCACCCTCCTCCATCGTGGGGGTGCCGTCGGGGGCGAACGTGAGGTCGAGCAGGTACAGCCGGACGGTCTGCGAGACCTCGGCCGGGTTGACGATCTGTGCGCGCGCGACCCCCGTGGCTCCCTGGGTGATGTCGAGGAGGAACCACTGACCACCGTTGGGATCTCCGGGCTCAGGGTCCGCCGGCGCCACACCGACCGACGGGATGCCCTCCTGATCCTGTCCCTGGAGGGGCCCGGGTGACAGCAGGGCAGCCGCCGCGGCTATCGCGACGGCTGTCCGGATGCTGTGTGGAAGGGTCATGGCATCAATATCGGCCGGTCTCCCAGCTACTGAACCAACGTGACCGAGACGTTGCCGGTGTAGATGCCCGTCTTGGTCCCGGTCGGAACGGTCAGCGTGAGGCCGCTCGTCTGCGTGTAGGTCCCGGAGTAGGTCGTGTCCGTGGCCTGACCGCTGACGCTGAAGAGCGTCTTGCCGGCATCCAGGGCCCCACCGCTGCCGGCGGCCGGTGCCCCACCGCCGAGGGTCTGGATCACCGACCCGGGTGCGACCGCGAGGTTGCTCGCCGCGATGGTGTTGGTGAGACCGTCGCTCAGGGCTCCGTCGAGCACCGCCTGCACCGACCAGGGGTTGGTACCCGTACGCGTGAGTTCCTCCACCGTCACGCTCAAGGTGCCCGTGAGTTGACCGCTGCTCAACACGGAAGTCATGGGCGTCGCGCTCGCGAGCGTCACCGCCCGGGATCCGATGTTGTCGACGGTCGCCGAGATGGTCGCGTCCCCCTCGCCGCCGTCAGCTCCCAGCGCCGCCCCGCTCGCGAGGACGAGCATGCCGGCTGCGGCGATGATGGCTCGCTTGGTGATCTTGGTGTTCATCCGCACATCTCCTGCCTGGAGGGGTGGCGAGGTCTGGGGCTCCCCGGACGTCCCGGCCGGGCCTCGCTTCGTGTACAGAGAGCATCTATGGGATGACGCTGCGTTGGAATGGCGAAGTCGTGTCAACTTCTCGTGGTCGGATCGGGCTAGTCACCGGTCGACACCGTGACGCGCCGTAGAGCCAGCGTCGCGGAACGCGGGGAGATCGCCCGGGTTCGCGGTGGTTCGTCGGGGGGGCTAGTGCGTTCGAGGGGCGATCAGCTCTCCGGATGGGCCCCGGGCTGCGATCCGGCCGCGGGGATCTCGACCACCGCGCGCGTACCAGGGTCGCGACGTTCCAGGCGGACCCGGCCGTCCATCGCCTCGGTGAGGGTGCGGACGAGCGCGAGTCCCAGCCCGATCCCCCCCTCGTCGCGAACGCGCGTGTCGACCGCCTCGCCCTGCGTGAACAGCTCGAACAGTCGCGACGTGTCCGAGGGCAACCCGATGCCCTCGTCCTCGACCAGGATCCGGATCCACCGCCCCGCCGGGGCGGCCGAGACGCGGATCGGGCCTTCCGCGGGCGAGTACCGGATGGCGTTGTCGAGCAGCTGGACCAGGATCTGTTCCACCGCGGTAGCGTCGGCTCGGGCTATGAGCGTCGGTGTGGCGACCTCGATGGTGACGTCGTGCACCGGCGAGAGCGCGGCGGCGTGCTCGACCGCCCGGTCGATGACGGGGACGATGTCGATGTCCCGCGTGTAGAGCCGGAACGCCCCGCCGGTCTCGAGCTGCGCGACGAACAGGATGCGCTCGATGTTGAGGTGGAGGCGGCGGCCGTGGACGTCCATCATCCGCAATGCACGTTCGAGCAACGCCGGGTCGATCTCGGCCTTCCGTGCCAGCAGCGTCTGGATCATGCCGTTGATCACCGTCACCGGTGTGCGCAGCTCGTGGCCGCTGACGGCGAGGAACGCCCGCTTCGCGTCCTTTTCGCGTTGCCGAGCGCGGCGAGCACGTCGGTCGAGCACGACGTAGATCGCGACGGGGAGCACCGCGAGCGCGACGGCGCCGGGCAGGGCGGCTCCCGCGGCGCGGGTGCTCTCGGCGAACGGCGTGAAGGCGGCGGCCTCTTGCGTCATGACGAGCGACCAGCCGTCGTCCACGGGGGCGTAGGCCGCGATGGCAGCTACCCCGGCGATCCCCTCGAACTCGACGGATCCGCGCTCGGCCCGGCCGAGGACGGCGGGCGCCGCCAGCTCCGGTCCTGCTGGTTCGATCTCCGTCACGCCACCTGGTCGCGCGACCGTAGAGTCGGGGTCCACGAGCGCGAGCTGGGCCGCAGGCGGCAGCGGGATGGCGGCGAGCTGGTCGGTCAGGATCCCGGCGTCGAGGCGGACGAGGCCGACGGCGACCACGGCTGGCGATGCGTCGTCGGCTCGCACCGGGGCGGCGACGTAGATGACCGGGACGCGCAGCAGCGGGTCGAGCGTGATGCCCGAGGCCGCGGCATCGCCATGGAACGCCTGCTGCAGGTACGGGCCGGGCCGTGCGAGGTTGAGGAACGCCGCTGAGGCATCGGCGGTGGCCACGACGCGACCGGTCTCGTCCACGACGAACCGTTCCGCGAACGCCGGTGTCAAGCTTGCGACCGCATCGAGGCTCGGTCCGACCTCGCCCGCCGGCACCGTCCCCCACGGTCCGACCGACTGCGTCAGCACGGTCGCCTGCGTCCGCATCCGAGCGAAGGTCTCACCCAGGCTGACCGCGGCCGCTTCGACGGTGCGGACACGCTCGGCGATGCGAGGAGCGGCGACGTCACGGGTCACGTCCCGGACGGCGATGACCGTCAGGCCCGCGAGCGCAGCAGCTAGCAGCGCCACCGCGATCCCGAGCAGGATCCTCTGCAACCGCTCCGCCCCGCGCATGGTCCGAGACTACGGGGACGCTCGCCGTGCGCGTGTGAGCCGACACGCTCCGTGGACGTTCGGACAGGAGGGCCAGGCGGCGGAGGTGCTACCAATCGTGCGCGAAGGGGTGATCGCCAGCGGCGAGCGGACGTCGTTGCCGTCGCGTAGGGGCGTGGTGCATGGATCAACCAGGACGACCAAGGCCGGGTGCCGGTCGTCCTCGGGGTCCGTCGCCAGGGGAGCCCAGGGGCAAGCCGCACCGTGTCCTGCACGAGCTGGGGCGCATCGGCGAGGCGGTCAGGGCCGCGGCGGAACCTCGCGAGCTGCTCGACGGCACGCTGTCCCACGTGCTGGCACTCGTCGGCGCGACGACCGGCTTCGGAGCCCACCTCGTCGGCGATCGCCTCGTCATCGACCGTGCGGTGCGGTCAGGGGAGCCCCAGGTCCTGGACCTCGAGCTGTCGCTGCACGAGCCTCCGTACGTGCAGCTCCGCGACGAGCCGGGCGACGTCTTGGAGGTCACGACCCATCCGGGGGTCGCATCCCGGTTCGGCAGTCCGCGAGCGATCCTGGTCCCGCTGCGCGATGCCGAGGGGAGCATCCGCGGGCTGTTCGAGCTCCACGGCGCGACGCACCTGAACGGCGACGGGCCCACGGCTGGTCTAGGTGTGGCCGCGCGGATCGTGGCGGCGGGCCTGCACCACTTCGACGTGCTCGAGGAGCTGCGTGGTGCCAACCGCAGCGTGCGCGAAGCCGAGGAATCCCTGCGCCTGGTGCTCGACACGGCCAACGATGCGTTCGTCGGGATGGACGAGAACGGCGCCATCGTCGACTGGAACCGGCGCGCCGAGGAGATCTTCGGGTGGACCGCGACCGAGGTCGTCGGCCGCGCGGTAGCCGACGTCGTCATCCCGGACCGCTTCCGCGATGAGCACTGGGAGGGCCTGGAGCGCTTCAAGCGCACCGGCGAGGGACCCATCCTGTTCAAGCGGCTGGAGCTGCCAGCGCTGCACCGCGAGGAGCACGAGTTCGACTCCGAGATCACCATCTGGCCGAGCCGGAGCAAGGGCCGGTACCGGTTCAACGCCTTCATCCAGGACATCACCGCGCGCAAACGGCTCCAGGCCACCATCGCCCTGCGTCAGCGGATCACGAAGGCTGCGAACGAGGCCGCCGAGCTGTCGACCGCGGTGCGCACGGCGCTCGAGGAGGTGTGCGGGCTGACGGGATGGCCCCTCGGGCACGCCTACCTCGTCTCCGAGGACGATCCCGACATGTTGCTGCCGACGGATTGGTGGTTCGCCCGCCGCGACTCCTTCCGCAACCTTCAGGAGGTCACGTCCCGGACCACGTTCCGTCGCGGTCGCGGGTTGCCAGGTCGGGTCCTCGAGGTCGGCGAACCGGTCTGGATGCCCGACCTCGACGTCGCCGACTTCCCCCGGCGCGAGTCGGTTCTGGACCTCGGCGTCGCCAGCGCGTTCGCGTTCCCCGTCCGATCGGGGGAACGGGTCGTCGCGGTGGCCGAGTTCTTCTCGGAGGACGTCAGCCACCCCGATCCCGAGCTGCTCGCCGTCATGGGCGACATCGGCACGCAGCTGGGACGCGTGTGGGAGCGCCAGCGTGCCGAGGACGAGCTGCGCCGCGCCAACGAGGAGCTGCTCCAGACCGACAAGCTCAAGAGCCAGTTCGTGTCGATCGTGTCACACGAGTTGCAGACCCCGCTCGTGACGATCCGAGGCTTCGGGGCGCTGGTCGAGGACCAGTGGGACGAGCTCGACGATGACGAGAAGCTGGCGCACGTCCGCGCCATCAACCGTCACGCGCGACGGATCTCGCGCATGGTCGGCGATCTACTGACCCTCTCACGCATCCAGGCCGGCGTGATCAGCTCCTCGCCTTCGGACGTGGCGGTCCGTGGAGCCGTCGAGCAGGTCGTCGCGGACCTGGAGATCGAAGAGGTCGAGGTGAGTTGCCCTCAGGACGTCCGTATCCGTGTCGACCTCGACCACTTCATCCAGATCCTCATCAACTTCCTCTCGAACGCGCAGAAGTACGGGGCGCCACCGTACGAGATCACGGTCGGGACGCTCGACGAGCGGGTCGAGATCGCAGTCACCGATCACGGCGAGGGTGTGCCGGAGGAGTTCGTCCCGAGCCTGTTCGAGCCCTTCACCCAGGCGGTCCGCGGCAGTGGGCAGTCGAGGGGAGCGGGTCTGGGGCTGTCCATCGTCGCCGGCCTGGTCAGGGCGAACCGCGGCACGCTGCGCTACGAGGTCGCGGCTGACGGCGGGGCGCAGTTCGGGGTCGCGTTCCCGCGGACCGGCTGATCAGGGCGTCGTCGGTGTCCCTGGCGGATGCCGCAGGATCGGCGCTACCAGGTCCTCGCCGTCGAGAGCGCGGCGGAACTCCCCGAGCAGGCCGATGAGGTGATCGGGTAGCTCCTGGCCGTCGAGGATGTGCTTCTCGAGGTAGGCGAACGCGCCCAGCGCGAGGGCGGGCTCCTTCTCGACGTTGGCCGGCAGCACCGAGAGGATGACGACCATGGTCTTGGGCGCTTCGCGGACGATACGTGGCAGCGCGGTGCGTCCGTCCATCTCGGGCATGCGGATGTCGAGCAGCATCACGTCGGGCTGATGCTCGGTGGCGAGCTCGATCGCTTGCACGCCGTTCCCGGCCTCGGCCACGATCTCGAAGCGTTCGGAACGATGGAGCCGCAAGCGGATGAGTTGGCGCAGGTCGGGCTCGTCCTCCGCGATGACCACGGTGGACCGGTCGGGTACGCCGAGATGTTCGCTCACGTTGGTCGTCTCACCGATCCCTCTCGACTGCTGCACTCCCGCCCCGTGTATACCAGAGGCACGACCGACCGGCGGTCCCGCCCCGTAGCCATCGAGGGTACGGGTCGCGAGCGATGCGAGCCGCCGACACCGCGCTGTTGGCGGCGGATGGGTGTGGGGTCTGCATCGACGACACGGATGCGGCGTCGCTGAAGGAGGCGCCCCCGGCAGGGATCGAACCTGCGGCACCTGGTTCCGGAAACCAGTGCTCTATCCACTGAGCTACGGGGGCCTGTCACGCGAGAGTGCTCAAGCAGCGAAGCGGTAGCACAGCCTCGCTGAGTGCTCAAGCAGCGAAGCGGTAGCACAGCCTCACGAAGTGCTCAAGCAGCGAAGCGGTAGCACAACCTCACGGGTCGAGACGGTACCACGGGCCCCGTGATGGCTCCGCCCACGTCCGTGCCCGTGGCGCTACCGTTCGGGCGCAGCGTGGGAGGCGACGGCGGTGGCAACGAAGGTCCTCGCGGTTGACGACGACCCGGTCATCCAGCGTTTGCTCCAGGTCAACCTCGAGATGGAGGGCTACGAGGTCGAGCTGGCCGGCGACGGCGAGGAAGCACTGGCGAAGGTGCGTGCGTTCGGACCCGCCATCGTCCTCCTCGACATCATGATGCCCAAGCTCGATGGCTGGCAGGTGTGTGCGGCGATGAAGGAGGATCCGGCCCTCGAGAACATCCCGGTGGTGTTCCTGTCGGCCCGGGCCCAGGACGCGGATGTCCAGCGTGGCAACGACCTCGGCGCTGCGGCCTACATCACCAAGCCGTTCGACCCCATCGACCTGCTCGAGCTGGTCGAGGAACTCACGCGGTCGTGACGGTTCGGTGCGGTTCCACGTCCTGACGCTGGGACCGTAGGCTCGCTCGCAGCTCGCTGCCGGAGGAACCGTGGCACGCCCCGAGGAACTGGACCCCGTCCTGGCCGACCTGGCTGGTCGTATCCGCGCGGCGCAGCGTGCGGCAGGGCTCCCCGAGGCCGAGACCGACTTCGAGCGGCCCAAGAACCCCGACCACGGCGACTGGGCGACGTCGATCGCGCTGCGGTCGGCCAAGCAGGCGGGGCGCCCCCCGCGCGACATCGCCACCGCTCTGGTCGAGCACCTCGACCCGCCCGAGGTCGTCGACGAGGTCACGATCGCGGGTCCCGGGTTCCTCAACTTCCGCTTCGCCCCTCGCTACTTCGAGGACGCCGTCCGGCAGGTCCTCGCCGACGGGGAGTCCTTCGGTCGACGCAAGCGCGACGACGCCGAGCGCATCAACATCGAGTTCGTGTCGGCGAACCCGACGGGGCCGCTGCACGCGGGGCACGGCCGCTGGGCGGCAGCCGGTGATGCGCTCGCCGAGGTGCTGGCGGCGGACGGCAACGACGTCGACCGCGAGTACTACGTCAACGACGCCGGGGAGCAGATCCGTCTGTTCGGGGAGTCGGTGCTTCTCGCGGGCCGTGGCGACCCGCTCGGGGAGGATCACTACAAGGGCGGGTACGTCGCGGACCTCGCTTCGGAGCTGCGCGAGGAGCACGGCGATGCGTTGTTCGCCTCCACGGACGAGGAGACGGTGTCGCGCGTAGCCGAGGCAGCGGTCGAGCGGATGCTCGAACACATCCGCGAGACCCTCCACCGGATGGGGGTGCACTTCGACGTCTACTTCTCGGAGCGGACCCTGCACGAACGCGACGAGATCGGGGCGGCCATCGCCGAACTGTCCGCTGCCGGCCACACCTACGAACAGGACGGCGCGAGGTTCCTGCGCACCACCGCCTTCGGTGACGACAAGGACCGGGTGCTCGTCCGTCAGGACGGCCGGCCGACGTACTTCGCGGCGGACTGCGCCTACTTCATGGACAAGCGTGATCGCGGCTACGACCGGTTGATCTACGTCTTGGGCGCCGATCATCACGGCTACCTGGGCAGGATGCGCGCCCTCGCGCGCTGCTTCGGCGTGCCCGACGACGCCCTCGAGATCCGCATCGGCCAGAACGTCAACCTGCTCCGCGGTGGCGAGCCGGTGAAGATGAGCAAGCGTGCCGGCGAGTTCGTGACCCTCGACGAGGTCGTCGAGGAGGTCGGGGCCGACGTCGCGCGCTACGTCTACCTCCGCCAGAGCCTCGACACGGCCGTCGACTTCGATCTCGACGTGGTCGCGCAGCAGTCGATGGACAACCCGGTCTACTACGTCCAGTACGCGCATGCTCGTATCGCGTCGGTGGTCCGGTACGCCGACGACAGCGGTTTCCGACCGGGAGACGCCGACACGGCTGACCTGTCCTGGCTGACGCACCCGGCGGAGGTCGAGCTGCTGCGCGGCATGGCGATGCTCCCGGAGATCGTCGCGGGGGCTGCCGAGCTGCGCGCCCCGCAGCGCGTCGCTCGTTACGCCGAGGACCTCGCGTCCTCGTTCCACCGCTTCTACACCGAGTGCCGCATCGTGCAGGAGGACGAGGGACTCGCCCGGGCACGGTACTGGCTGGCCGTCGCCGCGAAGCGCGTCCTGGGCAACGCCCTGGCCATCCTGCGCGTCTCCGCTCCGGACCGGATGTGACCGCGTCACCCTGGCCGATGACCGCGTCCCGCGACGAGGACGGTGTCCTGTGCGTCGGTGGGATCGCGGTCACCGATCTCGCCGCCGAGTACGGCACACCCCTGTGGGTCGTCGACGAGCACGACATCCGCGAGCGCTGCGCCGCCTACGTGACGGCGTTCAGCGGCGCGAGGGTGTGCTACGCGAGCAAGGCCTGGCCGACCGCGGGGCTCATGCAGATCGCGGTCGAGGAGGGCCTGTGGATCGACGTCGCGTCCGCGGGCGAGCTGCACACGGCACGGGTCGCCGGGGTGCCGATGGACCGGGTCGTGTTCCACGGGAACAACAAGTCCGAGGAGGAGCTGGCGCTCGCGGCCGAGCTCGAGGTCGGCCGCGTCGTGATCGACAGCTTCGACGAGCTCGACCGACTCGAACGGCTCGGCGCCCAGCGCGATCACCGCTACACGTGCTGGTTGCGGATCACTCCCGGCATCGACGCGCACACACACGAGTACGTGCGCACCGGGCACGACGACACCAAGTTCGGGTTCACGCTGTCGCTGGGTCTCGCTGACGAGGCGGTGCGTGTGGCGTCCCGTCTCGAGAACGTCCACGTGGTAGGCGTGCACGCCCACGTCGGATCGCAGATCTTCGGCACCGATCCGTTCGTCGCGAACGCCGAGGTGACGATCGAACTGATGGCGCGGTGGCGCGAGGAACACGGCGTCGCACTCGGCGAGCTCAACCTCGGCGGCGGCATGGCGATCCGCTACACGCACGAGGACCATCCCGTCGCGATCGAGCGGTACGGCGAGACCGTCCTCGCAGCGGTCACGGCAGCGTGCGCCGCTCACGACTTCCCCCCGCCCGCCCTGTTCGTCGAGCCCGGCCGGGCCATCGTCGCCCCGTCGACGATCACCCTCTACACGATCGGGACGGTCAAGGATCTGCCCGGCCTGAGCCGCTGGATCAGCGTCGACGGCGGGATGAGCGACAACATCCGTCCCGCCCTCTACCAGGCCGAGCACGAAGTCATGCTGGCGAACCGCACCGGGGGGGCGGAAGCGCGCGCTGCGGCGGTGGTCGGCAAGCACTGCGAGTCGGGTGACCTCGTCCGTGCCCACGTGCCGCTCCCGAGCGATGTGGTCCCGGGGGACCTCCTCGCGGTCGCCGCCACCGGGGCGTACACGGCGTCCATGGCGTCCAACTACAACCGTCTCCCGCGCCCCGCCGCCGTCCTCGTCCGTGATGGGAGCGCGCGTCCCCTCCTGCGGCGGGAGACCCTCGATGACGTCGTCGCCCGGGACGTGGTGTTGTCGTGACCTCGCTGAGCGGCGGGCGGGTGCGGCTGCGTCGACTCCGGGCCGATGATCGGTCCTGGATGCTCGAGCTGGAGCAGGACCCCGACGGGGGCCTCACGGCGCGTGCCGGCCCCGCGGAACCGTGGTCGGGAGCCGACCTCGACGCCTACCTCGAGCGCCACGCCGACAGCCTGCTGTACGCGGTGGAGACCATCGACGGGTCCCCGGTGGGCAAGTGCGTGCTGAAGGACCACGACGCGAAGAACCGTCACGCGGCGATCGGCATCAGCATCCTCTCGTCGGCACAGGGGCAGGGGTACGGCACCGAGGCGATCGCGTTGCTCGTGGACCACGGCTTCCGCCAGTACGACCTGCACAAGGTCAAGCTCGACGTGCGCGCCAGCAACGCCCGGGCGATCGCGGTGTACGGGAAGCTGGGGTTCCAGGTCGATGTCCGCCGCCGCGAAGCGCGCTACCGCGACGGCGGGGTCCACGATGTGCTCGACATGAGCCTGCGGCAGGGTGCGTGGGAGGCCGTCCGAGAGGAGCTGCTCGGGTGACGGCGGGGCGGGGTGTCCTGACCGGTGAGCGCGTCCGTCTTCGCGCGGTCGCCCTCGAGGACCTCGACCGGCTGGTCGAGAGCCGCAACGACGAGCAGGTCCTCGTCACGGCGCGACTCGACGCCGCCGGGCCGGTCAGCCGCACCGAGGGTGAGGCGTGGGTTCGCGACCCCGGTCCCGACGTGCTCGTGCGCTTCGCGATCGTCGCCCACGACCGTGACCGCGTCGCGGGTACGGTCACGCTCGAAGGCCACGAACGGGTCTCACGGGTCGCGCGGCTGGGCATCCAGCTCCACCCCGACTCCCGCGGTCGGGGGTTGGGCACCGACGCGGTCCGCACCGTCGTGCGCTACGCCTTCGATCAGCTGAACCTGCGCCGCGTGTGGCTCGGTGTGCAGGACGACCAGGCGGTAGCACTCGGCTGCTACGGCAAGGCGGGGTTCGTCGAGGAGGGTCGCCTACGCGACGAGGTGTGGCGCGATGGCGCGTGGCACGACCTCGTCATCATGAGCGTGCTCCAGCACGAGTGGCGCGGATGATCGGACTGGCCGCGGAACAGGTCGCGCTCCCGCCCGAGACCATCGTGCGGGTGCGGGACGGGTACGCGCTGATCGAGACGCCATCACGCCGCGACTTCCGCGACGGCAACATCATCGAGGTGGGAGAGCCGGACACGACGGCAGCCAGCCTGTACCGACGCCTCGGGTTCCGGCCGCACAGCCACCTCATGGTCGTCAAGCAGCGAGCGACGCCACGTGGCTGAGGCGGTGACGACCGACGCCCCGACACGCTCGTGGGCGGGATGGTTCCCGCGGCAGTGGGCCGCCATCGACGCCGAGACCGTGGAGCGCCGGCCCTTCGGGGCGTTCGAGTCCGGCCTGCTCGTCGCCGCCGCCATCGCGCTCGTCTTCCAGCGTTTCCCCGCCCGTGGTGACGCGCTCCAGCGGACGCTCGACCCGGACAGCACGTGGTTCGATCTGGCCGACCAGCTCCAGTGGGGGCTGGGCACGTCGTTCGCGTACATCGCGATCCCGCTCGCCTACCTCGCGCTGACGCGCGCCCCGATCCGCGACTACAACCTCGGCTGGCGCGGCACCCAGCGTCACCTCCCGATGTACCTCGCGATGCTCGTGCTGATGGGGCTGCCCATCCTCATGGTGTCGGTCACAGGCGACTACCAGCGCATCTACCCCTTCTACGACAGCGCGCACCGGTCGTGGACCGACCTGGTCGCGTGGGAGCTGGTGTACGGGCTGCAGTTCGTGGGGCTCGAGTTCTTCTTCCGGGGCTTCCTGCTGCAGGGACTGCGTCCCGCGTTCGGGCACGCGGCCATCTTCGTCATGGTCGTTCCCTACTGCATGCTGCACTTCGGCAAGACCTGGTCGGAATCGCTGGCGGCGATCGTCGCGGGGATCGTCCTCGGCACGCTCGCCATGCGGTGGCGGTCGATCTGGGGCGGCGTGCTCATCCACTGGACCGTCGCCATCTCGATGGACGTGGCTTCGCTGACGCGGCAAGGCCGTTTCCCACCGGGAGAGCTGTTCCCCCCTGGGTAGGCTCGGCTGACACCTCTGTGCGCGCGACCTCCGGAGAGCAGACGTGGACCGCATCATCCGCATCGGCCTGCTCGGCTGCGGCACCGTCGGAAGCGGCGTCGTGCGCATCCTCGACGCCGGGGCGGATGACATCGCCGCGCGGACCGGGGCCAAGCTGGAGATCACCCGCGTCGCGGTCCGCGACGCCAGCCGGGTCCGCGACCTGCCGCTCCCCCCGGACGTGTTCACCGATGATGCTGATGCGGTTGTCGCCGCCGAGGACGTCGACGTCATCGTCGAGGTGATGGGTGGCCGCGACCCCGCGGGGCGCCTCGTTCGCCGAGCGCTCGCGCTGGGGAAACCGGTCGTCACCGCCAACAAGGAGCTCGTGGCCCACGAGGGACCGGAGCTGTTCGACGCGGCCGACGCCGCCGGTGTGGACCTGATGTACGAGGCGGCGGTCGCTGGCGCGATCCCCATCATCAAGCCCCTCAAGGAATCGCTCGCTGGTGACCGCGTGCGCCGCGTCGCGGGGATCCTCAACGGCACGACCAACTACATCCTCACGCGCATGACCGAGGAGGGGGTCGGCTACCCCGAGGCCCTCGCCGAGGCGCAAGCACTCGGGTACGCCGAGGCCGATCCGACCGCCGACGTCGGAGGTCACGATGCCGCGAGCAAGTGCGCCATCCTCGCGTCGCTCGCCTTCGACACGCGCGTCCACGCGGAGGAGGTCTACCGCGAGGGCATCGAAGCGGTCACCGCCACCGACATCCGGGTCGCCGACCGTCTCGGATACGTGATCAAGCTCCTCGCGATCGCTTCGGAGGTCGAGGGCGCCGTCGCCGTGCGGGTCCACCCGACCTTCGTCCAGAAGACCCATCCTCTGGCTGCGGTGCGCGAGAGCTTCAACGCCATCTTCGTGCAGGCGGATGCGGCGGGCGAGCTGATGTTCTACGGGCGGGGCGCGGGGTCGCTCCCGACCGGATCCGCGGTCGTGGGTGACATCATCGACGTCGTGCGCAACCTGCTGCAGGCGTCGCGTGGCCCTACCGAGGTATCGCACCAGGCCAAGCCGCTGCGTCCCATCGAGGACCTGTCCACCCAGTACTACATCCTGCTCGACGTCGACGACCGACCCGGCGTCCTCGCGGCGGTGGCGGCGATCACCAGCGACCACGAGGTGTCCATCGCGCAGGTGTGGCAGGAGGGCCACGGTGACACGGCGCAGCTGGTCCTCATCACCCACCGCAACACCGAGGGCGCGCTGCGGGCGACGGTCGAGGCGATGGCCGCTGCGGCCGGCGTCCGCTCCGTGGCGAGCGTGCTCCGTGTGGAGTCCGAGGTGCTGTCGACGTGAGCGGGCAGTGGCGCGGTGTGATCGAGGAGTACCGCGACCGCATGCCCGTGGCTGCCGACACCCCCGTCGTCACGTTGCGCGAGGGCGGTACGCCGCTGATCCACTCGGAGCGGCTCTCGCAGTTGACCGGCTGCGAAGTCCACCTCAAGTTCGACGGGGCCAACCCCACGGGATCGTTCAAGGATCGCGGGATGACCGTCGCCATCACCAAGGCGGTCGAGGCCGGAGCGAAGGCGGTCATCTGTGCGAGTACCGGCAACACCTCGGCGTCCGCGGCCGCGTACGCCGCCAAGGCGGGGCTGGTGTGCGGCGTGATCGTCCCCAAGGGCAAGATCGCCCTCGGCAAGCTCGCCCAGGCGCTGGTCCACGGCGCGCGCGTGCTGCAGGTCGATGGGAACTTCGATCAGGCGCTGCAGATCTGCCAGACGCTCGACGAGAAGTACCCGGTCACGCTCGTCAACTCGACCAACCCGTTCCGCATCGACGGCCAGCGCTCCGGAGCGTGGGAGGTGTGCGACTTCCTCGGTCGTGCCCCGGACGTGCACGTGATGCCCGTCGGCAACGCCGGCAACATCACCGCGTACTGGCGCGGGTACCGCGAGTACCACGGGGACGGCATCATCGATCGCCTCCCGGTCATGCGTGGGTGGCAGGCCGCCGGGGCCAACCCGATCGTGCGGGGTGAGCCGGTCGAGCAGCCCCAGACCATCGCGACGGCCATCCGTATCGGCAACCCGGTGTCGTGGCAGCACGCCGTCGAGGCTGCCGACGCCTCGGGTGGGTCGATCCGCGACGTCACCGATCGCGAGATCCTGCAGGCCTACCGTGAGCTCGCTCGCGAGGGAGTCTTCTGCGAGCTGGCCTCTGCCGCCTCCGCGGCCGGCCTGAAGAAGCTGCACGCCGGCGGTGACCTCGACGCTGGTCAGACCGTCGTGTGCGTCCTCACCGGGCACGGCCTGAAGGATCCCGACTGGGCGGTCGCTGGGGCGGCGCAGCCTCCGGTGATCCCCGTGGACGTCGACGCTGCCGCGGAGCTCCTCGACCTCGCCTGAATCCCGCGACTGAGGGAAGGTCGAACCCTTGAACCGGGCCTCCCGGTTCAGCGGTTCAACCTTCCGACGGCTCACGGGGTTCGAGGTGGAAGGTGACCTCGACGGTGGCGTGCACGTCGCGCGCGCCGGGGCGCAGATCGAGCTCGGGGGCGGGCTGTGGTGCTGCGCCCGGCGGGGCGCCGCGCAAGGGCATCCGCGCTGCGGGGGCTGCTGCGGGGCGCAGGGGTTCCTCGGGCACGATCGGCGACACCGTGCTCACGCCGGGCTCGACTACCCGGAGTGCCTCCCCGAGTCGCTGACCCAACCCGTCGGCGTAGGCCTCTGCGCGGCTCCGAGCCGCACGCGCCGCCTTGGCGCAAGCCTCCGCCCAGGCGGGATGTTCCGGCGTCAGCGTCCACCGTGGTCCCTGCACATCCGCGCCGGTCGCCGTGACCGCTTCCGCGATGACCGTCCCGAGCGGCTCCGCGTTCGACGTGCGGATGTCGATGCGCGCCGTCGCGTGGTGCCCCTTCGACAACCAGCGGGTGCCGTCACGCTCGCGGTCCTCGCGCACCCGGATGGACGTGGCGCGGTCGTCCTCACCGATGCCGTTGCGCTCCAGCAGTGCCACGATCGCATCGACGTCGCGGGTCACCTCCTCGAGCGCCGCGTCCGACGAACGAGCGCTGGCCGCCAGTTCCAGTACCAGGTGTGCCTCGTCGGGTACAGCCCGGACGGTGCCGCTGCCGCGGACGCTCACGGTCGGCAGGAGCCTGGAGTCCATGTCCTCGGTGCCGCTCGCCATCGTGACCCCCTCATCGACGCCGGTGGAGCCTACGTGTGCGGACGAGGGGGTGACGTCTCTGGCGCTGGAGCACTGGCAGACCGTGCTGCTCGTCAGGCGCGACGAGCTCGAGCACGTACACGCGACCGCCGCGCACAGCGGACGAGGTGAGACGCCGTGACGCCAGGAGCCACGGGGCGCTCCCAACGCTCAGGTCCTACGCGGACCATCGTCGTGCGTTGGAGGGCTTGGCGCGGAACCGGGTGGGTGACGGAAACACGCGTGGATGCGTGTTCCTGTCGGGCTGGCGCGCCCTGGCTGCGATGGCGGTGACGGGAACGCGCGTGGATGCGTGTTCCCGTCGTGATATAGCGTGCCGATCGACCATGGGTCGTGTCGATGCACGGAGGATCGTTGGACCGTCCACCGCTCCGGGTCCGCGTGCCGGCGACCTCCGCCAACCTCGGCCCGGGCTACGACGCTTTCGGTGTCGCGCTGACCCGTCACCTCGTCGCCGAGGTCACGGCCCGAGCCGACGCCCGTGTCGAGACGGTCGGAGAGGGCGCTGGCGAGGTCGCCACGGGGGACGACAACCTCGTCTGGGCATCCCTCGCGGCGTTCTGTGATGCGTACGGTGTGGCCCCCCCCGACGTCAGCCTGCGTGTGGACAACCGCGTTCCCCTCGAGCGGGGACTCGGGTCGTCGTCGGCCGCGATCGTGGCCGGCCTCGTGTTGGCCCGAGCGGTCAGCGGCGTGACGGTCGGGGATCGGGACCTCGTCGCGTTGGCGACCCGGATCGAGGGCCACCCCGACAACGTCGTCCCGGCGTTGCTCGGTGGCGTCACCGTGACGGCGTCGACCGGGGACGGGACGCTGGTCGTGAGGCGGGTGCAGCCGCACGCCCGGCTGCGCCCCGTGCTCTTCGTACCGGCGCAGCGCCAGAACACCGCGGCGGCACGCAGTGTCTTGCCGACCGAGGTCGCGCTCGCGACGGCGGCCGACCAGGCCGCTCGTGCCGGACACGTCCTCGGGGCGTTCATCGGCGCCTGGCCGGTCGACGCTCGATTGGCCGGGGACCACCTCCACGAACCGCGTCGGCTCGAGGTCATGGCTGCGTCAGGAGTTCTGGTCTCCGAGCTGCGGGCCGAGGGACACCACAGCTGGCTGTCGGGAGCCGGGCCCGCGGTCGGTGCCGCGGTGACGCGCCCGACGCCGACCGAGCCGATCGCCACGCTCGCCCGCCGTCACGGGTTCGAGCTCGTGATGCTCGATTGGGACCTGAGCGGAGCGACCACCGCCTGAGGCTCGGGATCGTCGTTCTCACCGTAGGTACGTGCAGACGCGTGCCGAGACGATATAGTTGACCCGTCGACCGCGCAGAGCCCCCGCGTCCAGCGGGATCTCTGATCTCCGCACCCTCGTGTAGGACTCGTGTAGACACCTCCTCCACGTCGCTCTGCGGACACCTCGCGGGACCGGTCTTCCTTCCCCGACCGGTCGCGGGATGAGCGTGCTCGACGAACCCCGTTCCCCCGTCGTCCGGGTCTGCCGGCACTGGGTCGGGGGAAGGTGCGGGGCTCGTGCGCCAACCGCGTGACGAGGAAGATCGAAGGGAGCAGGGTGAAGCTCTTCCTGGATACCGCCAACATCAGCGAGATCAGCGAGATCAACGCGTGGGGTGTGCTCGACGGCGTGACCACCAACCCCACCCTCGCGGCGCGTGAGGGCAAGGACTTCGCGTCTATGATCAAGGAGATCTGCGCCGAGGTCACCGGTGACGTGTCGGCCGAGGTGGTCTCCACCGAGACCGAGTCGATGGTCGACGAAGCCCGCAAGCTCGCCGCCATCGCCTCGAACGTGGTGGTGAAGATCCCGCTCATCCCGGCGGGTCTCGCAGCGGTCAAGATCCTCGCCGGGGAACAGATCCGCACCAACGTGACGTTGTGTTTCTCGCCCACGCAGGCCATCCTTGCTGCCAAGGCCGGGGCTTCGTACGTCTCCCCGTTCCTGGGGCGTCTCGATGACATCTCCAGCGACGGCATGGACCTGTTAGCGCGTATCTGCGAGATCTTCCGGGTGCAGGGGTACGAGACCGAGGTTCTGGCCGCGTCGTTGCGCCACCCCATGCACGTCGTTGACGCGGCGCTCGTGGGCGCGGACATCGCCACGATGCCGGCCAAGGTGTTCCACCAGATGGTCAAGCACCCCCTGACGGACAAGGGACTCGACCAGTTCCTGGCGGACTGGAGGACCTACCAGGACTCCCTGCACTCCTGAGAGACGGCATCCGAGCCGGGTGCCTGGACGACGAAGGTGAACGTGATGGATCGAACCGGCCTCGAACGCAAGGCGCTCGTCGAGCTGCGCGAGATCGCCGCGGCGATGGAGCTCAAGGGCTACCAGCGCCTCAAGAAGGCCGATCTCGTCGATCTCATCATCGACTCCGGTGGCGGCAGCAGCAACGGCAAGGCCAAGGGCAACGGCAAGAAGGACTCCGAGGACCGCGACACCGACACGTCGTCGGACCGCAAGGGCAAGGACGAGGCCGAGTCGAAGCGGGACGACGGCTCGCACGGCGAAGGCGACGACGACGCCGGTGACGACGTGCAGCGGGAGCGCACACGCTCACGGGGCGGCAAGGGTGACGACGACGCGGACAGCGACGACGATGACGACGACGGCCGCAGCGAGCATGACGACGGCGGCAACGGTGGGGACGACGACACCAACCGCGGTGACGACGACGGCGGCAACCGTGGTGATGACGACGGCGGCAACCCCAGTGATGACGACGGCGGCAACCGCAACCGCAACAAGCGCAACCGCAACAAGCGCAACCGCAACCGCAGCAAGGGCGGCGGTCAGCAACAGCAGCAGGAGGACCTGAGCGACGCCGAGGTCCGCGAGGGCGTGCTCGATCTGCTGCCCGAGGGGTACGGCTTCCTCCGCGTGACCGGCTACCTCGCCGGTGACCGCGACGTCTACGTGAGCCAGAGCTTCGTGCGACGCTACAACCTGCGGCGCGGTGACCTGATCAAGGGCCCGATCCGCCGCAACAAGAACAGCGACAAGTTCCCGGCCCTCGCCCGCGTCGACCAGATCGAGGGCGATGAAGCCAAGGACGGCGGTGGCAAGCGCGTCGACTTCAACAAGCTGACGCCGCTGTTCCCCAGGGAGCGTTTCCTGCTCGAGACCGAGGACGCTTCACCCGTCTCGATGCGGTTGGTCGACATGATGTCGCCCATCGGCAAGGGGCAGCGCGGGCTGATCGTGTCTCCACCGAAGGCTGGGAAGACCACGATCCTGAAGCAGCTGGCCCACGCCATCGAGACCAACAGCCCCGAGACGCACCTGATGGTGCTGCTGGTCGACGAGCGTCCCGAGGAGGTCACCGACTTCCAGCGTTCGACCAAGGGTGAGGTCATCGCCTCCACCTTCGACCGGCCGGCCGATGACCACACTCAGGTCGCCGAGCTCTGCATCGAGCGTGCCAAGCGACTCGTCGAGCGCGGTAGGGATGTGGTGATCCTGCTGGACTCGATCACCCGACTCGGACGCGCGTACAACCTGGCCGCGCCCGCGTCGGGTCGGATCCTCTCGGGTGGTATCGACTCCGCCGCGCTCTACCCCCCCAAGCGGTTCTTCGGCGCAGCTCGCAACATCGAGGAGGGTGGCTCGCTGACGATCATCGCGACCGCGCTCGTCGAAACCGGCTCGAAGATGGACGAGGTCATCTTCGAGGAGTTCAAGGGCACCGGGAACATGGAGCTGCGCCTCGATCGCAAGCTCGAGCAGAAGCGCATCTTCCCGGCTATCGACGTCGCCGCCAGCGGCACGCGGAAGGAGGAGCTGCTGCTCGAGAAGGACGACCTCGATGCCGTGTGGAAGCTGCGTCGCGTCGTCGCTTCCCTCGAGGGCGGCGCCGCGCTCGAGCTGCTCATCGACAAGATCAAGGCGACCCGGAACAACGATCAGTTCCTACAGATGATCGCCAAGTCCAACCTCAACGTCTGACCCGGCTCCCCGAGCCGCCCATACCCCTGGAGGAACACCATGCGTCAGGGCATCCACCCAGAGTACGTCAAGGCCACCGTGACCTGCTCGTGCGGGAACCGGTTCGAGACCCGGGCCACCACCGACGAGATCCACGTCGAGCTGTGCAGCCAGTGCCACCCGTTCTACACCGGCAAGCAGAAGCTGGTCGACACGGGTGGCCGCGTCGACCGCTTCCAGCGCCGCCTTCAGGCCGCCGAGGAAGCCAAGGCCAAGAAGAAGTAGGCATCGACGGCGCCAGCTCCCGGAGCGCACCGTGTCCAGATCCGTCTCGTCGGGCATCACCGTGTGCACGGCGCTCGCCGTGGCGCTCGCCGCTGCCTCCCTGGCGCTGGCGCCGTCCGCGGCGGCCGCGCCGTCGTCCGCAGCGGGTGACGGTCAGGCGCCAGCTGGCGTGGGTTCGCACACTTGGACCGTCTCCGACTTGCAGATCGAGACGCTGACCGGCCCGGACGACGACATCCCCGTGACGCTCGATGCGTCGCTGTGGCTGCCCGATGACGCCAGCCCCGCGTCGCCCATGCCCGCCATGCTGATCGCGCCGGGTTTCGGCAACAGCAAGGATGCCGCCGAGATGGTCACCCTCGCGGCGTACTTCGCCTCGCATGGCTACATCGCGATGACCTTCACACCCCAGGGCTTCGGCGCGTCGACCGGTTGCATCGGCCTCGACTCGCGCACCTACGACAACAAGAACGCCCGCGCGATGATCGACCACCTCGCCAGCCTGGACGTCGTCGCCACCGAGGCGCCGGGGGACCCGAAGGTCGGCATGGTCGGCGGCTCCTACGGTGGGGGGCTGCAAGGCCACACCGCGATCGCGGATGCGCGGATCGACGCGATCGCGCCTGGACGCACGTGGACGGACCTGGCGTACGCGCTCAACCCCAACAACTGGGTGCGCGACGCCGACGCCCCGTACGCGGTGGACGGGTACGAGCAGGGGGTCTTCAAGCAGGCCTGGACCTCGCTCTTCTTCGCGCTCGGCACCGCCCAACCGGCGATGGGTGGTGGTGGCTGCGATCCCGTGACGCGCCAGCAGACCTACCCGACCGCGACCCCGTGCAGCGCCTGGATCCCCGGCATCTGCGAGACGTTCGCGCGTCTGTCGACGACCGGTGACGCCTCGGAGGAGGACCGCGCACTGGTGGCCGACTCGAGCCTCGCGCCCGAGCTCGGCCAGCTCACCACCCCGACCCTGTTGCCGCAGGGTCTGCCCGACACCCTGTTCACGCCCAACGAGACGGTGCCCGTTCTCCTCGACCTGCAGAGCCGGGGCGTGCCCGTCGCCGTGATCTGGCACTCGTCGGGGCACGGCGGGCACAACGGCGCACCCGGTGACGGTGAGCCGTACACCGGCCAGTTCGACGACTCGCCGGAACGTCAGGCCGAGTTCGCGCAGACGTACCTGGCGCGGCGGATGCTCGCCTGGATGCAGCGCCACGTCCGTGGCGATGCCTCGGTCGACACCGGCCCGGCGTTCGCGTACTTCCGTGACTGGGTGGACTACGACGTCGCCGAGACCGGCGGCACGGCAGCCCCCGCATACGGCACCTCGGACGGGATCCCGCCCGGGGATGACCTCGAGCTCGTGCTCGATCCGGTCGCGGGTCGCCTCGTCGAGGTCGGCGAGCCCATGACCGGTGGGAGCGGCACCTTCCTCAACCCGCCGGGCGGAACACCGGCCGCGTACTCCGAGCTGCCGAACTTCTCCTCACCTGGGGACACCGGCGACCGGCCACCGCAGGAGATCGAGGGCCAGCACCTCGCTTTCGACACCGAACCTCTCCAGGCACCGCTCGATCTCGTGGGGATCCCCTTCGTGGACCTCCACCTCAGCCACGGCAACGCGCTCCGTGACGCCAGGCTGTTCGCCAAGCTCTACGACGTGGCGCCTGACGGGACGGCGACGCTCCTGCGCCGGCAGGTCGCTCCGGCGCGGATCCCCACCGAGGCGCTCACCGAACCGGTGACGTTGCGACTGGTCGGTACGAGCTGGCGGTTCGAGGAGGGCCACCGTCTGCGCCTGGTTCTCGCCTCGACGGACACGGCCTTCTACAACGAGCGCCTGGCCGACGTGCTGACGGTCAGCTCGACCACCGATGCGCCTTCCGCCCTCCGCCTGCCGGTCGTGGGTGCCAGCCTGGTGACAGGGGGGACGCCGGCTCCCCCCGCCCCGGCACCGAGCAGCCCGCCGGCACGCGCCCCGCTCCCCGCGACCGGTGGCGGCGTGGCGGTCGTCGGACTCGCGTTGCTGCTGACGACCGGACGGCTCCGCCGCGACGTGGGGCGCTGAGTCCGAGCTACGCCGCGGAGGCCGCAGGGGCGAGCTCGCTGGCCAGCTCGCACCACTGCTGGAGCTGGCGTGGAGCGAGGAAATACGTGCGGACGCGCTCGCGTGCCTCGGTTCCGAGCTGCTCGGCGGCGGTCGGATCGTCGAGCAGGCTCAGCACCGCCGTGGCCACGCCGGCCAGGTCGTGCGGATCCTCGACGACGAGACCGCTGCGGCCGTGCTCGATCTGGTCCTGTATCCCGCCGACCGCACTGGCCACGACCGGCCGGCGCTTCCACATCGCCTCGGCCACGGTGAGCCCGAAGCCTTCGACGAGGCTCTTCTGGATCACGACGTCCGATCGGCGTTGCAGCGCGTTGACGATGGCCGAGTTCTCGTCGTCGTCCGCCATCGGTACCTGCACGAGGTGAACCCGCTCCCGTAGGGATGGTTCGAGCGCGTCCCAGGCGGTGCAGCAGTCCGCGTACACGCCCGCGCTCTCCGGGTCGTCGGTGACGGTCCCGATCTCGGGGCCAGCGAGGATCAGGTCGACATCGGCACGTGCACGCAGGTGGTCGGCGGCCATGCGGACGAGGCCGACGGGGTCCTTCAGCCGGTCCCACCGCGAGATCTGCGTGGCGACCTTCGCGTCCCCGCGCAGGGCCGGATGTCCACCGTGGCAGCGCACGCGGTGACGCACCCGACCGACGGAGCCGTCGACCCGCTCGAACGTCGGGGCGTGCGACGAGCCGTCCGACCCCAGACCCGCAGCAGCGAGGATCGAGTCGGTCGTCTCCGGCGACAGCTCCTGGTTCTTGGGAGAGAAGGCGTCGATCGTCGGCGGCACGATCCGCAGCCGGTCCGCGTCGAGTCCGTCCCACAGGTAGTCGGGACGTGTCAGGACGAAGCGCTCCGAGTGGCGGACCGCCGGCCGCAGCAGGTCCCAGGCGGCGCGGGTGTGGCGGTTCGGCTCGTCGCAACCCACGTGGCACTGCCACACCACTCGCGCCCCGAAGGCTCGTACCAGCGGGATGAGACCCGCGGTCTGGGGATCGTGGAACACCACGACATCTCCCGGTCCGACCCGATCCGCGAGGTCTTCGCCGTTGTGCGCCATCACCTCGGCGTACAGGTCCATCTCGGCCGCGCTGGGACGTTCGGCACGGGCACCGTGCAGGAGGTTGTGGATGCGCTTGGTGATGTCGAAGAACGCGTCCGTCCCCTCGATCACCGCCCAGCGCGCGTCGATGCCACCGCCACGCAGGTACGGCACCAGGGTGCTGAGCATCTCGGCCACACCGCCCCCCTCAGCGGTCGAGTTCACGTGCCACAAGGTCCGGCCGGAGAGATCGGCGGCCGTGCGCGCGAGGCTCCGCTCGACCTGCGCCTGCTCATCGTCGGACAGCAACGCGTGGAAGGGGTCGATCGATCTGGAGTCGAGTGGCACCGCGGTGATCGATGTCATCTCGTCATCCTCCGCTGGGGACAGGGGCCTATCGGCTGCGACGCCGAGAGCGATGTCAGCCACGGTACGTACCCTCCGGGGGTGCGGCGGTGTGGTCACGCGGCGAAGGTCACCGGCCGCGCGTCGCCTACCCGACGAAGGTCCATGGGGCACGCCCCATCCGCCAGGGAGCGGCTGTGCGCACGTCCAGGTGGTTGTCGCCGGTGGTGGTGCTCGCCGTGCTCGCGGCTCCTACCGCCGTCGGGGCGGACCCCTCGTGTACCGACGAGCTGACGACCCGGGTCCAGTCCGAACTCGGGGTGTTCACGAGGTGGCTCGAGGCCCACGACGTCGAGGGTGTGATCGGCGAGGTCGGTTGGCCCGACGACGAGGGGGGTGCTGCCGACCGTTGGAACGCGCTCGCTGACGCCTGGTACCGCGATGCCGATGCAGCCGACCTATGGGTGATGGCGTGGGCGACCGGTGAGTGGTGGGGCGACTACCCACTGGCGGTGTACGAGGCGGACGGCTCGGGGCCCGTCTCGCAGCCCAACACCCAGGCGCGGGTGGTTGAGAGCCACCTCGGTTCCAGTGGTGTGCTCCGAGGAGTGAACAGCGCTGGTGGGGAGTTCGGTACCCCGGGGCCACTCGATGCCACCAGTGCCTTCTCGAACCACACGCCAGGCACGTACGGCACATCCCACCACTACGACAGCAGCGCGACCTTCCACTACCTCGCGACCCGGGGGATCGAGGTCGTGCGGCTCCCCTTCCGGTGGGAGCGCGTCCAACCAGAGCTCGGTGGTCCCCTCGACCCGGAGGAGATGGGGCAGTTGCGCGCAGCCGTCGACCGCGCGACCGACGCCGGGCTCCACGTCGTGCTCGACGTGCACAACTACGGCGCCTACTGGAGGTGGGACGGCAGTCGCGGCGTGCGCACCCCGATCGGCTCCGACGCCCTCAGCATCGACGAGTTCGCCGACCTCTGGCGTCGGCTCGCCACGCACTTCATCGGTACGGCTGGAGTCGTCGGCTACGGCCTGATGAACGAGCCGGTCGGCCTGCCGTCGATCGGCGGGCGGTCTCCGGCGGAGGTGTGGGAGCAGGCGGCGCAGGCAGCCGTCACGGCGATCCGGCAGGTGGACCGGACGACCACGGTCCTCGTCGGAGGCTACGAGTGGAGCGGCGCCCAGCGCTGGGACGCCGTTCACGACGACGCCTGGATCGACGACCCCGCCGGGGCGATCCGCTACGAGGCCCACCACTACTTCGACCGCGACAACTCCGGGAAGTACGCGCACGGGTACGAGGCCGAGGTGACCGATGCCCGCGCCCGCGGTTACTCGATCGTCTGTGGCCGGCACAACGTCGAGCGCATCGCTGGACCCGACCGCGTCGCGACCGCCGTCGCGGCCGCCCGCCGCGGCTGGTTGGCGGCCGAGGCGATCGTGGTTGCCCGCAGCGACGACCCGTCGGACGCCCTCGCAGGGACGGTCGTCGCCGGGAGCCTCGACGCCCCGCTCGTCCTCACGCCGACGGACGGACTCGCTCACGAGGTCGCGATGCTCGTCCGCGAACTCGGGGTGGAGCGGGCGGTCGTCATGGGCGGGGAGCGTGCACTCGGACGCCAGGTCGTCGCTGACCTCGAGGCGGCCGGCGTGACCAGGATCGACCGTCTCGCAGGCGCAACACGGGTCGAGACCGCCGCTGCCGCGGCCCGCGCGGTCCCGGACGCCGGCCGCACGGCGCTGCTCGTGCGCGGGTCGTTCCCGACCGAGCCGACCCGGGCGTGGGCGGACGCACTGGCCGCTTCGGGTCTCGCGGCCGGGCGAGCCCGCAGCGGCGCGGCGTGGCCCGTCCTCGTCGCGGGTGACACGGTGCCGCCGGCGACCCGCGAGACACTCGACGATCTCGACATCGAGCACGTCATCGTCGTGGGTGGGACCGCGACGATCCCAGCGGGGGTCGACGACGACCTCCGCTCGGCCGGCTACGACGTCGAACGGCTGGCCGGCGCCACACGGTACGACACGAGCCTCGAGGTCGTGCGGCGCGAACTCGCCCTCCGAGGCGACGCTCCCAGTCCGCTGCTGATCGCGACCGGGACCGCGTTCCCGGACGGGCTCAGCGCAGGCGCTCTCGCGGCGCGTCTGGGCGGGACGTTGCTGCTCGTACCCAGCCAGACGGACGCGTCGCAGGTGGCGTGGTTGGGCGACCACCGCGACCGGTTCACCCACACCCCGCTCGTCGTGGGTGGTGAACTCGCGGTCGCACCGGCCGTCGCTGCCGACATCGCCGCCGCCGTGGACGGCTGACGCCCCACGATCGTCCGGCCAGGGTCGGCCCTGGCGTGGGTCATGGCCGTGGGGTCACCTCTGCCCCCTGCCTGTGCGAACGGCGACCCGTGACCCGGAGAACGACGGTCATCACCGCGTTGACCCTGATCGCCGTGGCCGCCGCGGTCGTGTTCACGGCCACGCGTGGTGATCGGAACATGTCGATGCCCGAGGAGGTAGACGACGTCGGCGAGGTCGACGAGTCCGATGACGCCAACGCGGGTGACGTCGATGACGCCGATGATATCCACGACGCCGATGACGCGGACGAGGACGCCGGGGCGGCTGCGGCGCTCGCCGCCGCCCGCGCCTTCCTGGACCGCTACGTCGCCGACGACGGTCGCGTCGTACGCCACGACCAGGGTGGTGACACCGTCAGTGAGGGCCAAGCTTACGCGCTGCTCTTGGCCGTCGCGGTGGAGGACGAGCGGATGTTCCGCACGGTGTGGGACTGGACCCGCGCCAACCTCGTGGGTCCGGACGGACTCCTCGCGGCACACTGGAACGACGGGGGTGTGGTGGACGACGATGCAGCTACCGACGCCGATCTCGATGCAGCGCACGCGCTGGTGCTGGCGGGGGACCGGTTCGGCGAACCCGCGTTCTCGGCCGCAGCGGTGGAGCTAGCCAGCGCGATCGCGGCGCACGAGATCCAACGGGTCGGGGACCGTCACCTCCTGCTGCCCGGGCCGTGGGCGCGCGGTGCCGAGCCGGTCGTGTTCAACCCCAGCTACGTGTCGCCCCTGGCTTTCGATGCCCTCGGTGCCGCGTCGGGCGACCCGATCTGGGATGCGCTGCGCGCCGACTCGTTCGAGCTCCTCGATCACCTGATGGCGCCCCCCGCGGCGCTGCCTCCGGACTGGGCCGAGGCGACCGCCGATGTCGTCACGGCTGCGCCGGTGCCGGGCGACGACGGCCCTCCCCGCTACGGCTACGAGGCGGTCCGGGTTCCCATCCGCCTCGCGGCGGATCGCGACGGTCCCGGGTCCGACCTCGCGGCCCGGCTGTGGCCGTTCCTCGAGCAGCGGGTTCGCCAGGGTCTCGTCGACGTCTACGCCCTCGACGGCAGCCCCCTCGGCGAGGCGCCACATCCAGTGGCTCTCGTGGCGGCCGCAGCGGCCGCACGTGCCGCCGGCGACGACGGTGCCGTCCACGACGTCCTGGATGCCGCCGCCGCTCTGGACGAGGAGCGGCCCTCCTACTACGGGGCCGCGTGGGTGGCGCTCGGGCGCGTGCTGCTCACCACCGACCTGCTGGACCCGCACTGATCTGGACCTGTCCCCACGGTCCTCCCTCTCGATGGACCTGTCCGACGTGCCAGGGTCGTCCGACGCAGCCGGCGAAGGCGCGCACGAAGGTGCCGCCCATGAGTCGAGACACGACGCCGATCCACCCCGACAAGTCGTCCGGATCGTTCACCGCACACCGTCCTCGGGACCCCGCCCCACCGGCGTCGGACGGGCCCGCCGGCGACGCCACCGAGAGGTTGCCGGCGGCGGCTCCGGTCGCCACCGACCCCGGTGACGAGACGCTCGAACGTCTCCTCGAGCAGCACCGGCGCTTCCGCGGCCCGCGTCGAGCGGCGGACAGCGTCACGACGGGCGAGCACCCGACCGCGGGTCGGGTCCACGAGGAGCCTTGGCCCGGGAGGTTCGGGGCGCGTCTGCTCATCCTCCTCAACGTCCTGTTCACCGCCGCGTACCTCGGGTGGTGGTCGGTCGGTGGTCACGTCGGCAACCCGTGGCTGTTCGTCGCCCTCGCGGTCGCCGAGGCGTTCACGGTCGGCCACCTCGTCGGTCTGTGGCAGTCGATCTGGAAGGCGGGAGTGGAGCTGCCGCCGCCGGGGGAAACGTGGTTCTCCATCGACGTGTTCGTCCCCACCTACGGCGAACCGCTCGACGTCCTGCGGCGAACGGTCACCGCGGCGGTGGGGATGGACGGATCGCACCGCACGTACGTCCTTGACGACGCGGTTCGCGACGAGGTGCGCCAGCTCGCGGTCGAGCTCGGCGCCGAGTACATCCCCCGCGAGTCCTCCGGGGGCGCCAAGGCCGGCAACCTCAACCACGCGATGGCCCGTACCGATGGCGACCTCGTCGTGGTGTTCGACGCCGATCACGTCGCGCGACGCGACTTCCTCTACCACCTCGTGGGGTACTTCGAGGACCCCGACGTCGCTCTCGTCCAGAGTCCGCAGTGCTACGGCAACGCGGTCTGGAACCCCGTGGCTCGCGGGGCGTGGAACCAGCAGGAGGTCTTCTACGGCCCGATCAAGCGCGGCAAGTACGGCCTCGGCGCGGCGTTCCTCTGCGGGACCAACGCCATCATCCGGCGCGCCGCACTCGAGCAGGTCGGCGGGTTCGACCAGACCACCGTCACCGAGGACGTCGCCACCAGCCTGCACCTGCATCGCGACGGCTGGTCCACGGTGTACTTCCCGTTCGTGCTCGCCGAGGGTGAGGGCCCTCCGACCGTCCGCCAGTACCTCACTCAGCAGCTTCGCTGGGCGCACGGGTCGATCTCTCTGCTGTTGTCCGGCGCCCCGCTGAAGCTCGGGCTGCGGCCGTTGCAGCGGTTGCAGTACCTGTTCAGCACGACCTACTACTTCATCGGGGTCATCACTCTGATCTACCTGTCACTGCCCCTGTTCGCTCTGCTGGCTCGCGAGGGTCCGTTCGCGAGCGGAGCCACGACGTTCTTCGTCTTCTACATCCCCCACGTGCTCGTGACGCTGTACAACCTGCGGCGCGAGCTGCAGGGCGAGTTCGGCCTCCGCCACATGCAGTTCACGTTCGGGGCGTTCCCGATCTACGTCAAGGCGGCGATCGCGGCGTTCCTGGGGCGCGAGACGGGGTTCAGCGCGACCGGCGCGGCCGAGCGGCAGGGTCCACCTGCGGTGGCTTGGGTGACGGTCCTGGCCCTCGTGATCACCGTCGGTGCCGTCGTCGCAGCACCCTTCGTCGCTCCGCTGGACGTGTGGAGCGGCGTGGCGATGTTCTGGGGCGTTGTGAACACGGTCCTGCTCTGGCCCATGACCCGCCTGATCGTCATGGAGGCCTTCGGGCGCTTCCACGCCGCCCCGGCGCCGGCCGCGGTCGGCGGGTCCCCGGCGCGACCGGCCGCCCCGACGTGGGTGTTGGGTCACTTCGAGCGGCCGCCGCTGCCGGAGAAGGTCCTCCCGAACTACGTGCTCGCGATGCGCGCCCTCGGCTACGTGGACAGGTGAGCGACCCATGTACCGGATCCTGCTCTACCCCGTCGTGGTCGCGGTGATCCTGACCGGCTTCCTCGGCGGGCGCTACCTGGAGACGTCCGGGACGCTCCACGGCATCCTCGAGGAGGGCGGGACGTCGGTCGGGGTCCCCGACCGCGTCTTCCAGGAGCCGCCGGGCCGACCTCCCCCCGAGGCGCCGGCTCCCGCGCCCGAGGCGGAGCCTGCGGACGAACCTGCAGCTCCGCCGACCGTCACGAGCCCGACCGCGCCCACGACGGCGGATCCGGTGCCAACGGAGCCCACGAGTCCGGAGCCGGATCCGACCACCGAACCCTCGCCCACGGAGCCGTCGCCCACGTCGGAGCCGTCGCCCACGTCGGAGCCGTCGCCCACGGTGGAGTCGACGGCGGTAGCCGAGTCGTCACCGCTCTCGGAGCCATCCCCCTGACGCACGCTCCGGTGAGCTCCGCGCAGCTCACCTCGATCGCGGCCGACGCCATGGCAGTACCATCCGCCAGATCTGCTGCCCCGATCGGGAACACGAAGTGTCGACAACGCACGCCAACGGCCACGGATCAGCGGAGCGCGAGCTCGACCCACTCGAGATGGCCCCCCACTACTACGGGGGCCAGGCCATCATCGAAGGGGTGATGATGCGCGGCGCTGACCGCTGGGCGGTCGCCGTGCGCCGGCCCGACGGCGGCATCTACCTCGAGCGGCACGCGGTCAGCGACTTCCCCGAGCGCTTCCCCGCCTTCAAGAAGCCGATGCTGCGGGGCGTGTATGCGCTCGGCGACGCGCTCACGATCGGGATGAAGGCACTGGGCATCTCGGCGAACCAGGCCCTCGAGGACGAGGAGCAGCAGGACCTGCCGACTGGTGCGATGGGCGCGTCGATGGCGGTCGCGCTCCTGGTCTTCGTGGGCATCTTCATCGTGCTGCCCTCGGCCGGCACCAAGCTGATCGGCGGCGAAGGGCTGGGTGACGGTGCGTGGTTCCACCTCGTCGAGTCGCTCGCGCGCATCGCGATATTCCTCGCCTACCTGTACGCGATCAGCTTCATCGCCGACATCCGCCGCGTGTTCCAGTACCACGGCGCGGAGCACAAGACCATCGCCGCCTGGGAGCACGGCGAACCGCTCGATCCCGATAGCGTCAACCGCTACTCCACCCTCCACGTGCGCTGCGGCACCAACTTCCTGATCATGGTGATGCTGCTGGCGCTGGTCGTCTACACGCTGGTCGGCGCCGTCATCCCTGCCCCGGACACCAACGTCATCGGCAAGATCGGCTACCACGTTGGGCTGCGGGTCGTGCTCCTTCCCGTCATCGCGGGACTGGCTTACGAGGGGCTGAGGCTCGGGGCGCGCTACGGCGACAACCTCATCATCCGTGGCCTGATGAAGCCCGGACTGTGGCTGCAGCTGCTCACTACGAAGGAGCCCACGCCCGACATGATCGAGGTCGCGATCCGGGCCTTCGAGTTCGTGGTGCCCAACGAGCACCTCGAGGGACGCATCCCGCCGGACACGCTGGACAGCAAGCTGGTGATGGGGGAGGACGATCTGGCGGAGCCACTGCCCCCGGACGCGGACGACCTGCTCGCACCCGAGAGCGCCTGAGGGCCGCTCCGGCGCTGACGCGTACCCTGCGCCCATGTTCGACCGTCTCGATGAGATCGAGCGCGCCCACGGCGAGCTCGAGCGCCAGCTCTCCGACCCCGAGGTCCTCGCTGACCAGGGCCGGTACGCCGAGCTGGCCAAGAAGCACGCCGAGCTGAACGAGATCGTCACCGCCTACAACGAGTACCGCCAGGTGACCGACGACCTCGCCACCGCACGCGAGCTGGCGGACGAGTACTCCGGCGACGACGCCGATCTCATGGCTCAGGAAGCACGCCAGCTCGCACGGCGCCAGAGTCAGCTCGAGGGACGGCTGCGCGAGCTGCTCCTGCCCAAGGACCCCAACGACGAGAAGGACGTCATCGTCGAGGTCCGGGCAGGCACCGGTGGTGACGAGGCCGGCCTGTTCGCCGGTGAGCTGGTCGAGATGTACCAGCGCTACGCCGACGCGCACGGATGGAAGACCGAGGTGCTGTCCCTGAGCCAGCAGGACATCGGAGGGATCAAGGACGCGGTGTTCGAGGTGAAGGGTCGTGGCGCCTACAGCCGGCTCAAGCACGAATCCGGCGTCCACCGCGTGCAACGGGTCCCGAAGACCGAATCCCAGGGTCGGATCCATACCTCCACCGCGACGGTCGCCGTCCTGCCCGCCGCCGAGGAGGTCGACCTCGAGGTCGACCCAGGCGACCTCCGTATCGACGTGTACCGCTCATCCGGTCCGGGTGGACAGTCGGTGAACACCACCGACTCCGCCGTTCGGATCACCCACCTCCCCACCGGTCTCGTCGTGAGCTGCCAGGACGAGAAGAGCCAGCACCAGAACCGCGACAAGGCGATGCGCATCCTGCGCTCCCGTCTGCTCCAGATCGAGCAGGATCGCCAGGCTCAGGAGCGCGCCGACACCCGCAAGGGCCAGATCGGTACCGGCGACCGCAGCGAGAAGATCCGGACCTACAACTTCCCCCAGGACCGGGTCACCGATCACCGCATCGGGCTCACCATCTCGAACCTCCCACGGGTGATGATGGGTGAGATCGATGACCTCATCGAGGGACTCCAGGCGGCCGAACGCATGCTGCACCTGCAGACGGAGGAGGTCGGGTGAACGCCGGTGTCACGCGGCCGACCTCCGCCGGTCCGAGCCTGCAGGATCTGCTCTCCCGCCACCGTGTCGCGCTCGCGGCCGCAGGGGTGCCCTCGCCTGATGCCGATGCGCGCTGGCTCGCCCAACACGTCCTCGGCCGAGAGGCGCTGCGGTCATCACGGCCGGTGCCGGTCCAGGCGGCGGCCCGGCTGGCGGCGCTCGTCGAACAGCGCTGTCGGCGGGTTCCGTTGCAGCACCTGATCGGCTCCACGGGGTTCCGTCACGTGCAGCTCAGCGTGCGGCCAGGTGTGTTCGTGCCGCGCCCCGAGACCGAGATCGTCACCGGCCACGCAATCGAGCTGCTCGCGTCGGCGGCCGGATCGACCCGTACCGCGGTCGACGCCTGCACCGGGAGCGGGGCGATCGCCGTCTGCCTCGCCACCGAACTCGACGGTGTGCGGGTTGTGGCCACCGACAGCTCCGCGGACGCGGTGGCGCTGTGCCGACACAACGTCGCCTCACTGCGCACGGACTTCGGATCGGGGTCGGAGGCCGAGGTCGTCCTCGGGCACCTGCTCGAGGGCGTGGACCCCGAGCTGGAGGGTCACCTCGACCTGCTCGTGTCCAACCCGCCGTACCTCGGCGTCGCCGAGCTCGACGCCCTCGATCCCGAGGTACGACTGCACGACCCCCCTGCCGCGCTCGCCGCGGGTCCGGACGGCTACGAGCTCGTCATCGAGCTGCTCGAGCTCGCTTCGACGTGGCTACGGCCCGGTGGCGCGGTCGTCCTCGAGATCGCCCACGGTCGCGGCGCCGAGGCGGCGGAGCGCGCACGTGCCGTCGGCATGGGCGAGGTCGAGGTGCACCCGGACCTGTCTGGGCGAGAGCGTGTCCTCGTCGCCAGGAGGACCTGTTGAGCGAGGTACTGGACGCGACCGGTCACGACCGCGATGAGGTGGTCCGGATCGCCGCCGAGGCGCTTCGGCGTGGCGAACTCGTCGTGCTGCCTACGGATACCGTCTACGGCCTGGCCGCGGATGCCTTCTCCGCGGAGGGCACCCGGGCGGTCTTCGCAGCCAAGCAGCGCGGCCGGAACCTGCCACTTCCGGTGCTGGTCCGCAGCCCCAAGCAGGTCAACGGCCTCGTCACCGCGGTCCCGGAGGTCGTCGAACGGATCATGGCGGCGTACTGGCCCGGCCCGCTGACGATCGTCGTCCGCGCGGACCCCAACCTCTCCTGGGACCTCGGCGACACCGACGGCACGGTCGCCATCCGGATGCCTCTGGACGAGCTGTGCCTCGACGTGATCCGGGCTGTCGGCCCGCTGGCCGTGACCAGCGCGAACCTGTCCGGCCAGCCGCCGGCGACCGATGTCGCGACCGCGCAGCGTGGACTGGGTGAGAGCGTCGCGGTCTACCTCGACGACGGACCACGTCGGACCGTACGTCCCTCGACGATCGTGGATCTCACCCGGACCGAGCCCGCGATCCTCCGCGAGGGCGCGGTTCCCGAGAGCGAGGTCCTCGCCGTCGCCACGGGCGAGCTCGGACCGCAGGACGTCGCACCCATCGCACGGGCGGACGTCGCGACCGACGATCTCGACGATGCGGAGCCCGCGTGACCGATCAGGCCTCACCCCCCAGGCCGGCAACGCCGGCCCCTCCCCCCTCCAGGGGGGAGGCGTGACCGATCAGGCCTCACCCCCCAGGCCGGCAACGCCGGCCCCTCCCCCCTCCAGGGGGGAGGCGTGACCGACGACGCGGTCCAGATCGTCGTCATCTGCACCGGCAACATCGCGCGGAGCCCCTTCGCGATGGTGCTGCTCGAGAACGAGGTGCGGCGACGGCTGGGCGACGATGCACCCGTGACCGTCCGGAGCGCCGGCGTGCACGGCCTCGAGGGGGAACCGGCGGTCGAGGCGATGCTCGCCGAGGCAGCGGCCAGGGGACTCGATCTGAGCCACCACCGCGGAGCGAGGATCGGGGAGGTCGACGTCCGCTCTGCCGACCTGCTGCTGACCGCGACGGCATCCCACCGCGACCGGCTGATCTCGTTGGCGCCGGAGGCGGCCGGACGGATCTTCACCCTGAAGGAGTTCGCCCGGCTCACCCAGCGTGCTCCCGATCCGCCCGGGGACCTCGCGCCCCGCGACCGCGTGCGCTGGTACGTCAGCCACGCTCATGACGCGCGCGACCGACGGACGCGGACCCGTCACGACGATGTCGCCGATCCCTACGGTGGACCGCGCGATGGCTACCGCACAGCCGCCCTCGAGATCGAGCGCACCGTCGCCACGATCGCCGCCGCGGTGTTCGGTCACTCCGGACTCGGCCAGGGCTGAAGTAGGCTGGCGACGCCGACCTCGTGAGGAGCCTCGCTCTCGTGTCCGATGTGACTCTGCGTGACTTCGACCCGGACATCGCGGCGCTCATCGAGGCGGAGAACCGCCGTGAGGACGAGTCGCTCCGGCTCATCCCCTCCGAGAACTACGTGTCGCAGGCGGTGCTCGAAGCCACCGGCTCCGTGCTCACGAACAAGTACTCCGAGGGCTACCCCGGCAAGCGCTACTACGAGGGCCAGGCCGTCATCGACCAGGTCGAATCGCTCGCCATCGAGCGCGCGAGGTCGCTGTTCGGGGTCGCGCACGCGAACGTGCAGCCCTACTCGGGGTCACCGGCGAACCTCGCCGTCTACCTCGCGTTCCTCGAGCCCGGGGACACCGTGATGGGCATGTCGCTGCCACACGGCGGCCACCTCACGCACGGGTGGAGCGTGTCGATCACGGGTCGGTGGTTCAACGCGGTCAGCTACGGCGTCTCCCGCGAGAGCGGCCGCATCGACTTCGACGAGGTCCGCGACGTCGCCAAGCGCGAACGCCCCAAGGTCATCTTCTGCGGCGGCACGGCCATCCCCCGGACCATCGACTTCGCTGCCTTCGCCGAGATCGCCGCCGAGGTCGATGCCCTCCTCGTCGCCGACATCGCCCACATCGCGGGGCTCATCGCCGGCGGCGCGCACCCGAGCCCGGTCGGGCACGCGCCCGTCATCTCGACGACGACCCACAAGACGCTGCGTGGCCCGCGCGGGGCGATGTTGCTGTCGGACGAGGAGCACGCCAAGCCGCTCGATCGCGCGGTCTTCCCCGGTCTGCAGGGAGGCCCCCACAACCACACCACCGCGGCGATCGCGGTCGCGCTGAAGGAGGCGGCCACGGCGGAGTTCCGCGACTACGCGCACGCGATCGTCGCGAACTCGAAGGCCCTGGCGGATGGCCTGCTCGAGGGCGGGTTCGTGCTCGTCTCGGGAGGCAGCGACAACCACCTGATCCTCGCCGATCTGACCGACAAGGGCATCGGTGGCAAGCCGGCGGCGCAGGCCCTCGACCGGGCCGGGATCGTGTGCAACTACAACACCGTCCCCTTCGACCCGCGCAAGCCCTTCGATCCCTCCGGCATCCGGCTCGGGACGCCCGCCGTGACGAGTCGGGGGATGGGCACCGACGAGATGCGGACGCTCGCGGGGTGGATCGACGAGGTCGTCGAGGCCGCCAAGCGTGAGGACGAGGACACCGTCACGCGGGTGCGGGGCGAGGTCCTCGAACTCACGCGCAGCTTCCCGGCACCCGGTCTCCGGTTGGGCGAGACGACCGGGTGACACCGTTCCTGGTCGTGTTCGCAGTCGCGGTCGGCGTGACCATGGTGGCGACACCTCTCGCCTCCCGCGTCGCCTGGAGGGTGGATGCGGTCGACCGACCGACGGCCCGGAAGGTCCACGACCGACCCACCCCGCTCCTGGGCGGCCTGGCCATGCTGGCCGGCTTCGCAGCCGCTCTCGGGGTCGGCTCGCAGCTCGACGGGCTGCGGGACGTGTTCGGAACGACGTCGGAGCCGATGGGGCTGCTCATCGGCGTCCTGCTGATCGCCGCCCTCGGCATCATCGACGACCTGCGTGGACTCTCGGCACCGGTCAAGCTCGCTGGCCAGATCATCGCGGCGGTGCCGCCGATCCTCTTCGGTGTCCAGATCGTCTACGTCTGGGTGCCGGGACTCGACGTCGTGGCCCTATCGCCCGACCTCGGCTTCCCCCTGACCGTCCTGCTGATCGTGGCCATGGTCAACGCGGTCAACCTCATCGACGGCCTCGATGGCCTCGCGGCCGGCGTGGTGGCGATCGCGGCGGCAGCGTTCTTCGCGTTCGCTCACGCATCCGGCGGCACCGGCATCACCGAGTCGGTCCCGACCTCAGCGCCGGTCGTTGCCGCGGCCCTGACCGGCATCTGCCTCGGGTTCCTCGTGTTCAACTTCCATCCAGCCCGGATCTTCATGGGCGACACGGGCTCGATGATCCTCGGGCTGCTGCTGGCGTCAGCCGGCGTTTCCTACGTGGGTCGGACCACCGCCCCGAGCTACACCGACTTCGCCGGGTCGATCCCCCTGTTGATCCCGGTCCTCGTCCTCGCGGTGCCCTTCCTCGACACCCTCTTCGCGGTCCTGCGCCGCGCGTTGTCCCGGCGCCCGCTGATGCAGGCCGACCGCGGCCACCTGCACCACGTGCTCATCGCGTTCGGGCACAGCCACCGCAGGGCCGTCCTGGTCCTGTACTACTGGTCGGCGGTCATGGCGTTCGCGGCGGTTGGGTTCTCGCTGCTTCCCACGCCGGTCGTCGGCTGGGTGACGGCCGGAGCCGTCGCGGTCGGGGCGCTCGTCACCGCGGCGGGGGTGCGGAGGGCACGGGACGAGACCGTGCCGGATGCGGATCCGGTGGTGCGCCGTCGTTCGGGGTGAGCGCAGCGCGCGCTCGGCTGCGCGGCTTTGGTAGGCCCCATCGGGCACTGCTAGCCTCCCGCCCGCCATGGATCAGGGCTCGAGGCAGCAGGTCTGGCGTGACCTCGACGCCGGCTGGATCATGACCGTCGAGTTGCTCACCGCGACCTTCGTGTGGGGCGGCATCGGCTGGCTGATCGACCGGTGGCTGGGTGTCGCCCCCTGGGCCATGGTCGCCGGTTTCACGCTCGGCTTCGGCCTCGGGACGTACCTGCTGTTCCTCCGAGCAGCGGAGCAGGGTCGGGCCGCCGACGCGGAACGCGAACGACTGTAGAGCACACGCAGACCGACGATCGCGGCCTCGGCCGCAGCTCCAGCCCGCCACCGCGCGCGGTAGCAGCGCCACCGACCACGGACAACGGGGTCCCACGTGCACAACGACGAGGTCACCATGGCACGGGCTGCCCTGCCCGTTGGTCTGGCGCTCGCCGTGCTCGCCGTGCTCACCGTCTTCCCTGTGCGGGGCGCAGCAGGAGCGCTCACGGCCTTGGCCGCGGTCGTCTTCGTCGTCGGCAACTTCTACCTCACTGGGCGAGCCCTGGCCTGGGCCGGCCGGATCAGCCTCTCTGTGCTGCAGGCCGTCGCTCTCGGGGGGTTCTTCCTCAAGCTCGTCGTCCTCGCCATCGCCCTGGTCCTGCTGCGACCGATCGAGGCGATCGACGGGCCCGTACTCGCCATCACCACGGTCGTGGCCACCGTGGTCGTGTTGGTCGCCGAGGTCCGCCTCGTGAGCCGGCGATCCAGTTTCTGGTGGCTCGTCGATCCTCAAGCAGCGAAGCGGTAGGACAAACCAGATGAACGAGAAGGGACGCGCGTGAACTCGCTCGTGCTGGCTGCCGAGGGCGGCGGCTTCCACGTTCCGGAACTCGAGGAGCTGTTCGAGTGGCCGGCGTTCTGGTGGTCCGAGGGCTGGCGCATCGGCCCGGTGCCGCTGGAGTTCAACCGCACCGCCATGCTGATCTTCATCTCGGTGGCGATCATCAGCACGCTGATGGTCGTGGCCTTCCGCAAGCCCCGGTTGGTCCCCACGAAGTTCCAGCTGGTCATGGAATCCATCGTCCAGTTCATCCGCGAGAACATCGTCATGGAGGTCGTGGGGCCGGCGGGGTTGCGGTTCGTCCCGTTCCTCACCGCGTTGTTCCTCTTCATCTGGTTCCAGAACCTGTACGAGATCCTGCCCGGGGTGAATTTCCCCACGACGTCACGGATGGCGCTGCCAGCGTTCTTCGCCTTCGTGTCGTGGACCATCTTCATCCTGGTGGGGATCAGGGAGCAGGGACTGCGCTACTTCAAGAACGTGGCCATCCCCAGCGGTGTGCCGTGGTGGGTGCTACCGCTGTACGTCCCGATCGAGATCGTCTCGGTGTTCATCGTGCGGCCGCTCACGCTGGCCGTTCGTCTCTTCGCCAACATGATGGCGGGGCACATCATCCTGGCGGTGATCTTCATCGCCACCAACGCGTTCCTGTTCGACGTCAACGAACTGTCGTTCAACCTGAAGGGGGCGCCGATCGGCATCGTCGCCTTCGCCATGGGCCCGCTGCTCGTGGCGTTCGAGCTGCTCGTGGGAGTCCTGCAGGCGTACATCTTCACGATCCTGACGGCCGTGTACATCGGGGGCGCGTTGCACCCCGAGCACTGAACCCCGAACCCCGTCGCGACCGGCGGGATCGAGCAACCGCGCCCCTACAAGGCGCCTCAGAAGGAGAGAAAAGATGGAAGGCGACATCATCGCGATCGGTCAAGGCCTGGTGTACGGCCTCGGCGCCATCGGTCCCGGCATCGGTATCGGGTTCCTCGTCGGGAAGGCCATCGAATCGATGGCGCGACAGCCGGAGGCTGCTGGGATGGTCCGCACGACCATGTTCCTAGGCATCGCGTTCGTCGAGGCGCTCGCGCTGTTCGGCTTCGTTCTGGTCTTCATCGTCGGCTGATCGAGACAGGCCCCTGTAGGCAGAAGGAGACACCATGAACGCGTTCGCGACGACGCTCTTCCTCGCCGTCGAGGGTGGCGCTGAGGAGCGCAGCGGTCTCGACGTCATCCTGCCCGCGCCCGCCGAGCTGGTCTGGGGCGCCATCGCGTTCGGGATCCTGTTCTGGCTCCTGTCGCAGGTCGCGTTCCCCAAGCTCAACGATGTTCTCGAGGAGCGGCGGTCGGCGATCCAGGGACAACTCGAGGAGTCGGAGTCACGGCTGCGTGAGGCCGACGACATCAAGTCGCGGTACGAGGCCCAGCTGCAGGACGCCAAGTCTCAGTCCAACCGCATCATCGAGGAGGCGAAGTCGACGGCGGAGTCGCTCCGGCGCGACATCGTCGCGAAGGCCGAGTCCGAGGCTCAGGCCATCGTCCAGCGGGCGCAGTCGGAGATCTCGGCCGAGCGTGACCGGGCGCTGCAGGAGCTGCGCGCCGAGGTGGCGAGCATGTCGGTGGATCTAGCTGGCCGCATCGTCGAGAAGGAGCTGGACAAGAAGAGCCACCAGCAGCTGGTGGACTCCTACATCCAGAACATCTCGGGCAAGAACTGACCGACCGGAACAGGGACCGATAGATGGCAGACCAGCGCAACCGGGCGTACGCGGCGGCAGTCGTCGCGGTGGCCGAGGCCGAGAAGGCCCTGGACACCGTCGAGGACGAGCTGCTCGAGCTCGCCCGCGCGCTCGACGACAACCGTGAGCTGCGCGAGAAGCTGACCGACATCCACCTGCCGGTCGGGCGTCGGCTGGAGCTCGTGGAGTCCGACCTGCTGAAGGCGGCCCACCCCGCCACGCGCAGTGCCCTGTCGCTGCTCATCGGGGCGGGGCGCGTCGGTCACCTCGGCGAGATCGCCAGGGCGGTGGCCCAGCAAGCCGCCGCAGCACGCGAGCAGGAGCTCGCCGAGGTCCACGTGGCCGTGCCGTTGACCCAGAAGCAACAGGACGCACTACGCAAGGCGCTGGAGCAGGCCACGGGCAAGAAGCTCGAACTCAAGGTGTTCGTGGATCCGGATGTGATCGGCGGCGTCCGCGCTCGCGTCGGTGACACGGTGATCGACGGCTCCGTGGCGAAGCGTCTCTCCGACATCCGTGCCCGACTGGGCAGCTAACGAGGAACCAACGATGGCAGACCTGACGATCCGCCCCGAGGACGTCTCCTCGGCCCTGAAGTCGATGCTCGAGGGCTACACACCCGAGGTCGCACAGGAGCAGGTGGGACGTGTGCTCGACACCGGCGACGGCATCGCCACCGTCGCGGGGCTGCCCGGGACGATGGCCAACGAGCTGCTCGACTTCGGCAAGGGCGTGTTCGGCATCGCGATGAACCTCGACGAGGACGAGATCGGTGCCGTCATCATGGCGGATCCCGAGACCGTCCAGGAGGGCCAGCTCGTCAAGCGCACCGAACGGGTGCTTTCGGTCCCCGTCGGCGACGCGATGCTGGGCCGTGTGGTCGATCCGCTCGGTCGGCCTGTCGATGGCAAGGGTCCCCTGGACAACTCCCGCATCGACGGCCAGCGTCCACTGGAGGTGCAGGCCCCCGGCGTCGTCGATCGTCAGCCGGTGAAGGAGCCGCTGCAGACGGGGATCAAGGTCATCGACGTCATGACGCCGATCGGTCGCGGGCAGCGCGAGCTGATCATCGGCGACCGCCAGACGGGCAAGACCGCGATCGCCGTCGACACGATCATCAACCAGAGACAGCTGTGGGGTTCCCCCGAGGCGGTCAAGTGCATCTACGTCGCCGTGGGCCAGAAGGGTTCCACCGTCGCGCAGGTCGTCGAGACGCTCGAGCGCAACGGGGCGATGGAGTACACGACCGTGGTCAACGCCCCGGCATCGTCGCCTGCGGCGTTCCAGTTCGTCGCCCCGTACTCGGGTGCGGCCATCGGCGCCAACTGGATGTACCGGGGTGAGCACGCGCTGATCATCTACGACGACCTGTCCAAGCAGGCCGACGCCTACCGCCAGCTGTCGCTGTTGCTGCGGCGTCCTCCCGGACGGGAGGCGTACCCCGGCGACGTGTTCTACCTCCACAGCCGTCTGCTCGAGCGCGCCGCGAAGCTGTCGGACGAGCTCGGCGGCGGGTCGATGACCGCGTTGCCGCTCGTCGAGACCAAGGCCAACGACGTCTCGGCCTACATCCCGACCAACGTCATCTCGATCACCGACGGACAGATCTTCCTTGAGACCGACCTGTTCTACCAGGGTGTCCGGCCCGCCATGAACGCCGGGATCTCGGTCTCCCGCGTGGGTGGCGCGGCCCAGCGCCCCGCGATGAAGGCGGTCGCGGGGACCGTGCGTCTGGAGCTGGCGCAGTACCGCGAACTCGAGGCGTTCGCACAGTTCGGCTCCGACCTCGACCAGGCGAGCCAACGCCAGATCGCTCGCGGTCTGCGTGTCGTGGAGGTGCTCAAGCAGCCGCAGTACGACCCGCTGCCGGTCCAGGACCAGGTCGTCATCATCTGGTCGGTGACCAACGGCAAGCTCGATGACGTGCCCGTCGCCGACGTCAAGCGCTTCGAGAGCGAGCTGCGCGAGTACACGCGGTCACGCCACGGGGCGCTGCTCGAGCGGCTCCGCACCGAGAAGCTGACCGACGAGCTCGAGGCCGAGCTCGAATCCGCGGTCGACGACTTCAAGTCCACCTTCGAACCATCGGAGGAGGTCAGCGCCCCGCAGGAGGAGACGAACGTGGGGTGGGAGGCGATGGCCGCCCGCGAGGACGTCGACGCGGACGCGCGCGATGACGAAGAAGAGGGCGACACCAGTGGTGACGATGCCGGCCCCGTGTCCGACACCGACGCGCAGCCGCCGGCCTGACCCGAGGAGGCTGAACCGTGCCCGGAAGCGCGCAGATCCGCATCCTGCGGCGACGCATCCGTTCTGTGAAGAACACGCAGAAGATCACGCGTGCCATGGAGCTGATCGCCGCGTCGCGGATCGTCAAAGCGCAGCAGCGGGTGAGAGCGGCCGCTCCCTACGCCGAGATGGTGCACGACGTCATCAAGGGGCTCGCGGTTAGCAACGAGGTCAAGGACCACCCGATGGTCCGCGAGCACGAGGAGGTACGCAACGTCGGCCTGGTGGTCGTGACCTCCGACCGCGGCCTTGCGGGCGCCTACAACACCAACATCCTGCGCCGTGCCGAGAACATCATGCGGCGCGAGGAGGAACGCGGCCGCAACGTCAAGCTCTACCTGATCGGCCGCAAGGGCATCACCTACTTCCAGTTCCGCGGATACCGGCCGGAACGCACCTGGACCGGCATCACCGATCAGCCGGGCTACGCGGACGCCCAACCGATCGCCGAGGAGCTCATGCACGGGTACGCGTCGGAGAAGCTCGATCGCGTCTACTACGCGTACACCGACTTCAAAACCGCGTTCCTGCAGGAACCGACCCACTTGGAGCTGTTGCCGGTGCGCCCCGAGGAGTTCGAAGGTGGGACCGAGATCCCGCCGGAGTTCATGTTCGAGCCCGGCCCCGACAGCATCCTCGAGTTCCTCGTGCCGCGGTACGTCGAGGCGATCGTGTTCAACGGTCTGCTCGAGTCGTCCGCGTCCGAGCACGCATCACGACAGCGCGCCATGCACTCGGCGACCGAGAACGCCGACGACGTCATCGAGTCGCTGTCGCGCGTGATGAACCAGGCACGTCAGGACCAGATCACCACCGAGATCGCCGAGATCGTCGGCGGCGCCGAGGCCCTCGGCCAACGCTCGTAGTCACAGAGAGAAGTGCTCAAGCAGCGAAGCGGTAGCACAGACAGAAGTGCTCAAGCAGCGAAGCGGTAGCACAGAGGAGAAGGAGCACCGTGATGGCCCAGAGCGACACCGGACGGATCGTCCGCGTCATCGGCCCGGTCGTGGACGTCGAGTTCCCCCCCGGAGACCTGCCCGATATCTACAACGCGCTGACCTTCGAGCGCGACGTGGAGGGAGAGCAGGTCACGCTGACCGCCGAGGTCGCCCAGCACATCGGTGATCGCCGGGTCCGGGCCATCTGCATGCAGCCGACCGACGGCGTCGTGCGGGGGGCCGAGGTCGTGGACACCGGCGGCCCGATCACGGTGCCGGTCGGCCCCTCGACGCTCGGCCACATCTACAACGTGCTCGGCGAACCCCTCGACCTGCCCGAGGATGAGCGCGCCGACTTCCAGGCCGAGGACCGCTGGCCGATCCACCGCCCTTCACCGCCGTTCCACGAGCTCGAACCGCAGGCGAAGATGTTCGAGACCGGCATCAAGGTCATCGACTTGATCGAGCCCTACGTCGAGGGCGGCAAGATCGGGATGTTCGGTGGCGCCGGTGTCGGCAAGACCGTCGTCATCCAGGAGATGATCTCCCGCGTCGCCGAGGAGCACGGCGGCGTGTCGGTGTTCGCGGGCGTCGGGGAGCGCACGCGTGAGGGCAACGACCTGTTCCTCGAGATGCGCGAGGCGGGCGTGCTCGACAAGACCGCGCTGGTGTTCGGTCAGATGGACGAGCCGCCCGGCGTCCGGCTGCGGGTGGCGCTATCGGCGTTGACGATGGCCGAGTACTTCCGCGACGAGATGCACCAGGACGTCCTGCTGTTCATCGACAACATCTTCCGCTTCGTGCAGGCCGGCTCCGAGGTCTCGACGCTGCTCGGCCGCATGCCCTCGGCCGTCGGTTACCAGCCGACGCTGGCCAACGAGATGGGGCAGCTCCAGGAACGCATCACGTCGACGAAGGGCCGCTCCATCACGTCGCTGCAGGCGGTTTACGTGCCGGCCGACGACATCACCGACCCCGCCCCGCACACGACCTTCGCGCACCTCGACGCGCAGACGGTGCTGTCCCGCGAGATCGCCGCCCTGGGTATCTACCCGGCGGTCGACCCGCTCGACTCGACCTCGCGGATCCTGGACCCGCAGGTCGTAGGCCAGGAGCACTACGACGTGGCCACCAGCGTGCAGGAGATCCTGCAGCGCTACAAGGACCTGCAGGACATCATCGCCATCCTGGGTATCGACGAGCTGTCCGAGGAGGACAAGGTCATCGTCGCCCGGGCGCGGAAGGCGAGGAACTTCTTCAGCCAGAACTTCAACGTGGCGGAGCAGTTCACCGGCCAGCCCGGCGTCTACGTGCCGGTGGACGAGACCATCGCGTCCTTCAAGGCGCTCGTGGAGGGTGAGCTCGACGACCTGCCGGAGCAGGCCTTCACTTACACGGCCGGCGTGGACGACGTCCGCCGCAAGGCCAAGGAACTGGCCTCCTGATGGCGACGTTCCACGTCGAGGTGGTCTCCGCGGAACGTTCCCTGTGGTCGGGTGAGGCGTCCGAGGTCTACGCGCGCTCGCTCGACGGCGAGATCGGGATCCTTCCGGGGCACCAGCCGGCGCTGCTCGCGCTCGACATCGCGCCGGTGAAGATCAAGCAGGAGGACGGCACCGTGACCCGCGTCGCCGTCCATCGGGGGTTCCTCTACTTCCGTCCCGACACGGGCCTCATCGTGCTCGCGGACATGGCCGATCTGTCCACGGATGTGGACCTGACGGCCGAGGAGGCGCGCGTGCGCGAGCTGGAGCAGCGCCTGGGACGGGAGGACGATCGGGAGTCGCGCGACGAGCTCCGGCGTGCGGAGACCAGGGTCTCGGTCGCTCGCGAGTGAGGTGACCCGTGACCGACCGGTCGGAGCCGTCAGCCGCTCAGGTGTGATGGCCGCACGTGACCGCGGTCGTACACTCGCGCGGATGTCAGCACCTGTCCACCCCGGTCTCGAGCACGACGATGTGTTCGTCGTGCGTGGTGGTGCGAGCCTGCGTGGCGACGTGACCGTCCAAGGCGCGAAGAACTCGGCGCTCAAGCTGCTCGCCGCCGCGCTCCTCGCCGAGGGTCGGACGATCATCACGAACGTCCCCGGCATCGCCGACATCCCGGTCATGTGCGAGGTCATCCGGGGCGTAGGTGCCAACGTGGATACCACCGCCGAGGGTCGGATCGTCATCGACGTCCCTGCCGAGGTGCACCACGAGCCGCCCAGCGAGGCGGTCACGAGCATCCGCGCATCGATCTCGTGCCTCGGACCGCTGGTCGCCCGCGCCGGCCGCGCGCGCATCGCCATGCCCGGCGGTGACCGCATCGGGGCGCGGAGCATCGACATCCACCTGCGCGGGCTCGCCGAGATGGGCGCGACGATCGACGAGGCGCCCGATCATATCGACGTGCGCGCCTCGCAGCTCCGGGGAGCCGACTTCACCCTCGACTTCCCCAGCGTCGGTGCGACCGAGAACCTCGTCATGGCCGCTGTGCTCGCCGATGGGACCACCCACCTCGACAACGTCGCACGGGAGCCCGAGATCCAGGACCTGTGCCACATGCTCGTCGCCATGGGTGCCCGGATCGCGGACATCGGGACGGCGACGCTGACCATCGAGGGCGTCGAGCAGCTCAGCCCCGTCACGCACGCCACGTGCCCGGACCGGATCGAGACCGGGACCTTCGCGATGATGGCGGCGGTGACCGGCGGCGTCGTGACGCTCCACCGCGTCGCCGCCGACGACCTCCACCTGCCGCTGATGAAGCTCGAGGCGGCGGGCATCCACCTCGAGCGGGGCGATGGCACGCTGACCGTCAAGGCCGACGACGTCCGGCCCACCGATTTCGTGACCCTGCCGTACCCGGGGTTCCCCACCGATCTGCAGGCGATGATGATGGTGCTGCTCTCGCAGGCACACGGCACCAGCATGTGCACCGAGAACGTCTTCGAGTCACGCTTCGCCTTCGTCGACGAGCTGCGCAAGTTCGGAGCCGATGTCGAGATCGACGGCCACCACGCCATCATCCGGGGACCCAGACCGCTCCGGGGCACCACCGTGCGTGCGCTCGACGTGCGTGCCGGAGCGGCCTCGGTCATGGCGGGGCTCGTCGCCGACGGGGAGACCACGGTCGTCGACGTGTTCCACATCGACCGCGGCTACACCGCCTTCGTCGACAAGCTCCGTGCTCTGGGTGCCGACATCGAACGACGCTCGGCTGACGGTGCGTGATCGGCGCCGCGGCCTGATCCTGCTCGTCGCGCTGGTCGCGGCCACCGGGATGCTGCCAGGCACGGCGTCGGCGCAGGAGGCACTCGGGGCGTACGGCGTGCCGCTGAGATTCGAGGCGGCTGCGGGCGTGACCTTCGAGGTCGAGGACGTCGGACGGTACGTCGACACGCTCGTCGCCCGACTCGCACCGGACGGAGAGCTGGTGCTCATCAACGACGTCACCATCGACGAGTACGTCATGGGCATCGCCGAGATGCCGGCACGCTGGCCCGTCGAGGCGTTGAAGGCGCAGGCGGTGGCGGCCCGGACCTACGCCTGGTACCAGATGCACCTCGGCACGTTCGCCGCTCGTGGCTACGACATCTGCCCCTCGACGGCGTGCCAGGTGTTCGCGGGGCGCGAGGTGGTCGAGACACCGGTCATCGGTGATCGCTGGCGGCAGGCGGTAGAGGCCACCACCGGCGAGGTCATCCTGCACGAGAGAGAGCCGATCCTGGCGCGGTACTTCTCCACCTCAGGAGGTTCGACGCGGAACAACGAGCACGTCTTCCCGAGCGAAGGCCCCCGCCCCTACCTCAAGGCGGTCGAGGACCCTGCGGACGAGGTGTCGCCGTTGCACGAGTGGGAGGTCCGGTTCGACCGTGCCGACTTCGACACGCTGTTGTCGGAGGGCGAGACACTCTCGACGGCCGTCCCGGTCGCGGCGATCGAGCTCGTGCCGGCTCAGCAGACCGGACGGACCGACGTCGTGCGGGTCACGGGTCAGAGCGGTCAGGTGGCGGAGGTCAGCGCATCCGCGTTCCGGGCGTTCGTCTCGGAGCAGGCTCCGGAGGCCTTCCCGAACAAGTACCCCAGCGATCGCCCCGACGGTCGCCAGCTGCCAGCCGCGCTGCCGTCGTCGCGTGTCAGCTTCGAGCTCACCGAGGACGAGCTCATCATCTCCGGCCGCGGTTGGGGTCACGGCGTCGGCATGAGCCAGTGGGGCGCCAACGGCCTCGCCGAGCAGGGTGCGAACTACCGCGAGATCCTCCGCCACTACTACACGGGCGTCGAGGTGACCGCGTCGCCGCCGGACCTGCCGAACCGCATGCGGGTGGGGCTCGACGCCAAGTCGTCCAGTGGCGAGTCGTTCCGGGTGAGCGCCGACGGGCCGTTCCGGGTCCTCGCCGGGGATGCGGTCATCACCGACCGCGCGCTCGGCAGTTGGGAGGTCGTGCTGCGGGACGACCGCTCCATCGGCCTGCAGGCACCCGCCGGTTACGGTGCGCCGCTCGTCGTCTCGCCCACCGAGACGACCCGAACCGAACCCACCGAGGTCGAGGTCGTGACGCTGGAGACGGTCGTCAACAAGGCCACCGAGCTGCGGCTGTCGGTGGTCGATGCCGAGGGCACGGTGGTCCTCGAGCGTGACCTCGGGATCGTCGAGGCCGGTCGTCACGAGGCGAGCTGGTCGCTCGACGACACCGACGGCCTTCCGGTCGCCGCGGGCCGCTACCAGGTGGTCTTGACGGCGACCGACGAGGAGTCCGTCACCGGGGGAGAGCCGATCGACATCGAAGTGCGGACGCTGCAGGCCAGTGCGTCCATCGCATCCCTCTTGGATGCCCGCCCGCCCCGGCCCCCAACGTCGGGCGGTGTCCCGAACGTGGTGCTCACGGGGTTGCTCGGCCTTGCGGGCGGGGCGTTCGCCGCCGCTGTGTGGCCCCTGGGTCGCCGCCGTGACTGAGCTACCCACCGATCCGCCCTGGCCACCGCGGTCGGACGGCTGGCGCCACGACGCGCCGGATCCGCCCGAGGCGTTCCCCGTCCCCTGGGGCCCAGGCGACGCGGTGGCGATGGTGGCGTGGGTCCTGATCGCCCAGATCATCGTGGGCATCGTCGTCGGCGGGGCGGGCGTGGACTTCGAGAGCACGCTGGGCTTCCTCGGTACCGCGATCGCCGTCCAGCTCATGACGCTGGGTGGCGTGTACCTGTGGTTGCGCCGACGCGAGGCGTGGTCCTGGCGGCTCCTCGGTCCGGTCCGCCCGGAGCGCCGGTTCATCTGGACGGGTACCGGCGTCGGGGTCACCGGCGTCGTGCTCGTCGTGTTCACCTTGACACTGCTGGGGCAGCTGCTGGGTCCGCTCGAGGTGCCGACCCAGGAGGCGCTCGAACAGGCGTCCCAGGGGGGTCTCGCGACGGTGCTCGGGGTCATCGTCGCCGTTTTCATCGCTCCCGTCCTAGAGGAGCTGGTGTTCCGCGGCATCCTCTTCCAGACCCTGCGCCACCGCATCGGCGTGTGGCCCGGGATGGTCATCTCGGCGCTGGTTTTCGGGTTCATCCACCTCGAGTTCATCGTCAGCTCGACCGGCGAGTACCGCCCCGCCGGCTTCCTGCCGATCGCGGCCCTGACCGTGCTGGGGGTGTGGTTCGCCGGGGCGTTCCACCGCACCGGCTCGCTCGTCGTGCCGATCGTGGGCCACGCGTCCTTCAACGGGGCGGTCATCGCCCTCACCTTCGTCCCCGTCGAAGCCCTCACCGGCTGACCCCGAGCACCACATGGGTTGGTGACATCACTTCGTTGGCCCGAGCGGACGACGTGACATCACGATCGGTCCCGTCCCGGCGCGTTCGTTGGTGCATCGCCGTCCGCTCTAGGCTCGTGGCTCCTTCGAGACAGGGAAGGCGATGCCTGTGGCGGACATCGACACGCTCTCCGAGACCGAGACGATCCCCGAGGCTCCCCCCGATCGCATCACGAAGGTCGGCGTCGTCGGGTGCGGCACCATGGGATCAGGGATCTGCGAGATCGTCGCCCGCAACGGTCACGACGTCGTGTTCGTCGAGGTCGACGACGGCGCGGTCGAACGAGGCAGGGCCCGCATCGTCGGCTCGCTCGACCGCCACGTGAACCGTGGGAAGCTCGAGGAGGCGGAGAAGGAGCGGATCCTCGCGCGCATCACGGGTTCGACCGACTACGCCGCCCTGTCCGATCGCGATCTGATCGTGGAGGCGGTGCCGGAGGAGCTCGCCCTCAAGCAGAAAGTGTTCGAGCAGATCGACACGCACGCCCCGGACGACGCCATCATCGCGACCAACACCAGCTCGCTGCCGGTCATCGACATCGCCGTGCACGCGCGCCGTCCCAACCGGGTGCTGGGCTTCCACTTCTTCAATCCCGCCCCGGTCATGGAGCTCATCGAACTCGTCCGCACGGTCGTCACCGACGACGAGGTCGTCGCCAAGGCGCGGCAGTTCGCCGACACGATCGGCAAGACCCCCGTCGCCGTCGGCGATCGCGCGGGGTTCATCGCCAACCAGCTGCTGTTCCCCTACATAAACCAGGCGATCGGCATGGTGGAGTCGGGCTACGCGACCAAGGAGGACGTGGACGCAGCCATGCGCTTCGGGACCGGTCACCCCATGGGTCCGATCGCGCTCGCGGACCTGGTCGGTCTCGACACCATGCTCGGCATCATGAACGCGATCCACCGTCAGTTCGGTGAGACCCGCTTCGCCCCGAGTCCGATCATCAGCCAGTTCGTGGCCGCGGGGTTCCGCGGACGCAAGTCGGGGCGCGGCTTCTACACCTACGACGAGCCCGGGTCCGGCAAGGTCGTCGACGACGAGTCGGCACGGCCGACACCCAGCGCCGATCCGATCTCGGGGTGGACCACCGTCGGCGTCGTGGGCACCGGGACCATGGCGAAGGGCATCACCGAGGTCTGTGCCAAGGCCGGCTACGACATCATCGTGCGGGGGCGCTCCAAGGAGAAGGCCGAGCGGGTCGCAGCTGCGGTCGCGAAGTCGATGCAGCGCATGGTGGAGAAGGGGCGGCTGTCCGAGGAGGACATGGTCGAGGCCCTGTCCCACATCCGCGCGACCGACAGCTTCGAGGACCTCGCGGACGCCGACATCGTCATCGAAGCCGTCGCTGAGGAACTGGATATCAAGCGTGACCTGTTCGCTCAGATCACCGATGTCGTCTCCGATGACACCGTGCTGGCGTCGACGACCTCGAGCCTGCCCGTCATCGAGTGCGCGATGGCGACCGACCAGCCCGACCGCGTGATCGGTCTGCACTTCTTCAACCCCGCGGCCGTGATGAAGTTGGTCGAGATCGTCCCGACGGTTCGCACTGATCCCGAGGTCGTCGAGGCCTGCCGCGCCTTCGTCGACCACGTCGGCAAGGTCGGCGTGCTCTGCGGTGACCGGGCCGGGTTCATCGTGAACGCACTGCTGTTCCCCTACCTCAACGACGCGGTCAAGATGCTCAGCAGCCACTACGCCACCGCAGAGCAGATCGACACCGCGATGAAGCTCGGCTGTGCGCACCCCATGGGGCCCTTCGAGCTCATGGACATCGTCGGTCTCGACGTGACGCTCGCCATCATCGAGCGTCTCCACGAGGAGTTCCGGGAGCCCTCCTTCACCGCCGCCCCGTTGCTGCGGTACATGGTGGAGTCGGGGTTCCTCGGGCGGAAGGCCGGCCGCGGTTTCTACGTGTACACGTGACCAACAACCTCCGCGAGCTCGCCAGGCTGCTGCCGGACATCGCCCGCCTGCTCGTACGGCTGATGCGCGACCCTCGTGTGCCGTGGCACGGCAAGGCGGTGGCTGCGGGCGCCGCGGCCTACGCCCTCAGTCCCATCGACGTCGTGCCCGACTTCCTGCCGGTCGTGGGCAGCCTCGACGACGTCTACCTCGTCATGCGGGCTCTCCGCTACCTCGTCCACACGGCCGGCTACGACGTCGTGCGCGATGCGTGGCCGGGGACCGATGACGGGTTCCTGGCGCTCATGGTCCTGTCCGGCATGAAGGACTGAACTACCCTTCCGCGTCCGCTCGAGGTTCGGGGAGCACGTGAGCAAGAAGAGTCACCGACGGCAGATCGAACGAGCCCGCGCGAAGCGTGAGGCGGAGCGCATGGGCGCGCGCCGGCGACGCACCCGCGCCGTGGCTATCACGCTGGTGTTCCTGCTCGTCGGCGGCACGGTCGTGGCGCTGGTGGCCGGCGGTGGTGATGACGTCCCCGATCCCGAGATCGTCGCCACGGACGACCCCTTCGCCACCGAGACGCCGGATGATCCGGCCGCCACCGCACCAGCCGACGATCCCGTGGCAACCGCAACGCCGGCCGATCTCGAGGCGCTCCCGCCACCACCGGCCCGCGAGTCGCTCGAACCCTGCGACACCACGCGCCCCGAGGGTGCCGATGCCGAGAGGCCGACCTGGGACGCCCCACCCGACATGAGCATCGACCAGTCCGCCACGTACCACGCCACCATCGCGACGACCTGTGGCGACATCACGCTCGAGCTGTTCGCCGCCGACGCTCCGCTCGCGGTGAACAACCTCGTGTTCCTGGCCGAGAACGACTTCTACGACGCGGTTCCGTTCCACCGCACCATCTGGGGCTTCATGATCCAGGGGGGTGACCCGACGGGCACGGGCACGGGCGGGCCGGGCTACAGCTTCGAGGACGAGCTAGGTACGGTGGCCAAGTACGGGTTCGCGCGCGGCAACCTCGCGATGGCGAACTCGGGACCCAACACGAACGGATCGCAGTTCTTCATCGTCCACGACGACGCTTCGCACCTGACGACCCACACCGTGTTCGGTCGGGTCACCGAAGGCATCGAGGTCGTCGACCGCATCGCGGCCATGCCCGCCGGCCCGAACGGCGAGGTCGAGGCGCCGGTGTGGATCACCGACGTCACGATCACCGAGAGCTGAGCTCCCCCGCACACCCGACGAGAGGTACGCACGTGGCTAGCTACGACGCCCCGCCCGAGATGCAGATCGATCCCGAGAAGTCCTACCGCGCCACGATCTCGACCTCCGAAGGGGACATCGAGCTCGACCTGTTCGCGTCGGAGAGCCCCGCCACCGTCAACAACTTCACGTTCCTGGCGCGCGAGGGGTTCTACGACGGCGTCATCTTCCACCGCGTCATCGCAGGCTTCATGATCCAGGGCGGCGACCCGACGGGCACGGGCACGGGGGGGCCGGGCTACCGGTTCGCCGACGAGCTCGATGCCGCTCGGGACCGCGGCTACTCCCGGGGCACGGTGGCGATGGCCAACGCGGGCCCGAACACCAACGGGTCACAGTTCTTCATCATGCACCGTGACGGAGGCCTGCCCCCGAACTACTCGGTGTTCGGCGAGGTGACGTCGGGGATGGACGCGGTCGATGCCATCGCCACGACCGACACCGACGGCCGTGATCGGCCGGTCGAGGACAAGGTGATCCGATCGGTGGCCATCCACGAGTCGTGATCGGTGGCGCTCCGCCCGCCCCGCCCCCGTCGGGCTCGACGGCTCGTCCGGGTCGCGCTCGCGACGGGGGCGGCCACGCTCGTCGCCGTGGTCGCGGTCATCGCGTTCTCGCTCACCCGTGGGCCGCGCCCTGAGGAGCAGGTGGCCGAGCGCTTCCTGACTGCGTTGCTGCAAGGCGAGGGGGGAGCGGCGTACGCGCTGACCACCCCGGAGTACCGCGCCGTCGTCTTCGAGCGGGACCTTGACGCCATCGCGGACGCGCTCGCCGACGTGGCGGGGACGGGGGCAGCGCTGACCATCCTCGGTTCCGAGCGCACGGTCCCTGAACCGGTGACGCCCGAGTCGCTGGTGGGCTACCAGGCCATCACGGACGTCGGCCGAATCGAGGGTGTCGTGACCCTGGAGCAGCAGCCCGACGACGGCTGGGCCGTGCGTGAGGTCAGCCACCGCTTCCCCGGCGCGGACCCCGAGGACGTGGCCGAGGTGCAGGAACTGTTGCGACGGCTGAACCAGCAGGTCACCCAGCGTGTGAGCGGGTGAGGGTCAGCCCCACCACCTCGGTTGGGCGACCATCGCCCACACGACGAAGAAGAGCACGATCAGGTCGACGAGGCTGTAGGTCCCGATCTGCTGGCCGATGGCGGCGAGCGCGGGCGCGTCGGGGCCTTCCTCCTCGGCTATCTCGAGGTAGCGCTTGGCCCTCGACTCGGTGAGGCCGTTGCCGATGATCAGCGAAGCGATGATCCCCGCGAAGCCGATGGTGATGAACGGATCGCTGAACGCTAGACCGTCCTCGGTGAGGACCATGATGATGCCGAACACGAGCGTGGCGATCGCCGCCGGCGCGAACAGGCGCGGCCCCATCCAGCTCGCCATCCGCGTCATCTTCAACAGCCCGGCGCTATCACGCTGCATCCCGAGGTAGGCGAACTGCAGGTAGAGCGTCACGCCAGCGCCGAGCCAGACGATCGCCCCGACGATGTGGAGGAACTTCCACAGCTCGTAGCCGCTCAACGCACACCTCCCGAAGGCTGTCGGGGAACGTATTCGGGAGTCGTGCCTCTGTCACGGGTTCGGCTCATGCCCCGTCGTAAGTGATGATCATCCGGATGGGGTGCTCGTCGCGGTTCTCGAGGATCTCGAGCGCCCGCGGGAAGTCCTCGATGTCGAACTCGTGCGTGATGGAGCGGGTCAGATCGAGCCGTCCGGCCTCGATCAGGTCCATCAGCTCGCCGAGGTCCTGCGGGGTCGAGCCGAACGAGCCGACCAGTTCGAGCTCCTGCGCCACGAACAGCGCCTCCGGCAGCAGGTGGAGCGGCTCGGGGGTCAGGCCCACGACGGTGGCGCGTCCACCCGGCTTCAGGCACTTCACCGCCTGGTCCACGGTCTCGTTCTTCCCGACGAACTCGAACGAGCGGTCCACCCCGCCGGTCAGCTGGCGGATGGCCTTCGCCGGCTTGCCGTCGGACGCGTCGATCACCTCGTCGGCGCCCCACGCGGTGGCCCGCTCGAGGTTGACGGGGTCGACGTCCACGCCGATGACGGTGCACCCCGAGAGCTTCGCGAGCTGCACGGCGTGCATCCCGAGGCCGCCGAGTCCGAAGATGGCGCACACGACCCCCTCACCCACACCGCCACGCTTCAGCGCGTGGTATGGCGTGGCGACCGCGTCGGTGAGGATCGCGGCGTGCGCCAGAGGTACCTCCGGGGGGACGGGGACGAGGTAGTCCGCCCCGACCGCCGCGTACTCGGCCTGCGCACCGTCGGCGTCGATGCCGGGGATCGACAGGTTCGGGCAGATGGCGTGACGACCGACCTCGCAGTAGCTGCAGGTGCCGCAGGGGCGTGCCATGAGGAAGGCCACCCGGTCTCCGGGTGACCAATCGGAGACGTCGTCGCCGAGGGCCGCGATGATGCCAGCCGGTTCGTGCCCCAGGGTCTGGGGCAGTGACGGGCCGTGGGGCGTCACACCCTGCACGACGTGGAGGTCGCTCGCACACACGCCGCAGGCGGCGATGCGCACCAGGACCTCACCGTGACCGGGCTCGGGAACCGGCACCTCGTCGATGCGGACGTCGTCGCCCCCTTCGACGCGGGAGCGGTGCAGACGTGCGGCGCGCATGGTCGAGGGGATCTGCACGGGCAACCTCAGCTAGTGGTGGGTCAGTCTTCGCCGGCTGCCGCCGGCGGCTCGTTGGGACCGTCGTCCCCGGGCCAGGGTGGGAGGTCGTCGAGCGTGATCTCGTCACGCCTGATGCCGCGGTCGAAGTCGCGCATACGTTGGGGGTAGCCGACGATGGCAGCGTCGTAGAGCGGCACGTTGTGCTTCGTGCACAGCTCGTCCGCCTGGTCGCGGTCGCGCACCGGACGGCGCAGGTACTCCCCATCACCGGCGACCAGCAGCAGCGTGGTCGAGTAGATGGCCGTCCGCGGCTCCATGTAGCCCTCGACCCCGTTGCGGGTCCGGAGGAACTCCTCGAGGTCCTTCGTGGAGATCTTGGAGGGCGGCGCGCTCGACGGACCGGGCGAGCGGCCCTTGCTCTCGCCCTTGAACCACGCGCGGATGCGGTCGGAGAAGCTCACGGGCCCGTCCACCGGTAGACGTGGTAGTCGATCACCGGTCGGAACCCGAGCGTCCGCATCGTCGGTTCGCTGTCGGGCGTCGCCAAAGTGACCCCGACGTCGTAGCCGAGCGCAGCCGCATCGTGGAGCGCACGCAGAGTGATGGCCGTGGCGTAGCCGGCGTGGCGATGCCCGGGGAGGGTCGCCAGACCACTTATCCCGGCCGCATCCGTCGTGCAGAGCAACGAGCCGACGGCGACGAGCCCTTCCCCAGCTCCGTACACGCCGTAGATGGCCCCGTGGTCCCACGGCCGCGCGTGGCGCAGCACGGCTCGGGCGAGATCCTCGAACAGCAGCTGGTCATCGGTACCCAGACCGAACCCCGTCACCGACACGGCAGCGATGTTCGCGGCCAGCGTGGGATCGGCGATCAGATCCGCGTGGTGGGCGCCTTCGGCATCGTGCGCCACGTGGTCGGGCAGCGTCGTCGTCGCCATGCCGTGGATCGTCGGGAGCGCGATGTACCCACGCTCCCGCATCAACGCTGCCGTGTCGTCCGCTTCGATGAGCGATTCGATCCACAGTGTGTGGTCGAACGGACCGAAGAACCCGCTCACCTCGGACATCGTGAGATCGAACTGCTGGAGGTCGAGCGCCGTGGCTCGGTTCAAGACGGACCGGTGACCGACCCCGACCATGATCCCCCGATCCGTGACGTGGACCCGACCGCGACCGGCGAGGTGACCCGTCGCGACGAGCTCGATCCGGAAGTGGTCACGAACCGCAGAGGCGAGGTCGGCGTCGCTCCACGTGCGATCGGTGTCCGCGACGGTCACACCCTCTCCCGGTCGGTCGACGCCAGGCTACCAACGCCGCGTCAGGCCTCGTCCTCGACGAGCTCGACCAGGACACCACCGGTGCCCTTCGGGTGCACGAACGCGACGGTGTGCCCGCCACCCCCGGGGCGAGGATCCTCGTCGATCAGCCGGACGCCCTCCTCACGCAGGTGCTCCAGCGCCCCGGCCACGGAACGCACGCCGAACCCGAGGTGGTGCAGCCCCGGTCCGGAACGGGCGATGAAGCGAGCGATCGGACTGTCCTCCCGTGTCGCCTGGAGCAGCTGGATGTAGGTGTCGCCGACCTTGAGCATCGCCTCCTCGACGCCGTCGGACTCGACGACCTCGCGATACTCGGGCACGAGGCCGAACGCGCGTCGGTAGAACTCGAGAGCTTCGTCGAGATCGTCGACCGCGATCGCGATCTGGTCGATACGGGTGACGTCCACGTGTCCTCCAGCGGCTGGTCAGGAGCATGGTGCCGCGCCACGTCCCCAGCTGCCCAGCCCCTTGGGGCATCCTCCCCGAGACAGGAGGATGGACGGGTGCGACACGTGGACTGGACCGAGGTCACGAGGGTCGCCTACGAGGCGGCAGGCGAGTACCTCGCGTCGCTGCCGGAGCGGCGGATCCTGCCCCCGTCGACGCCCGAGGAGGTCCACGCGGATCTCGACGGGCCGCTGCCTGAGGAGCCGCAGGACCCTGCGGACGTGGTGGCCGAGGTGGCGCGCCGCATCGCTCCGCACGTGACGGCCATGAACGCGGGCCGCTTCTTCGGCTTCGTCATCGGGGGCACCCACCCCGCCGGCCTCGGCGCGGAGTGGCTGGTGACGGCGTGGGATCAGAACGCCGGCCTGTACGCGCCCACCCCCGGTGTGTCGGTTGCCGAGGAGGTGGCGGGGCGATGGCTCGTGGAGCTGATGGAGCTGCCGCCGGAGGCCAGCGTCGGCTTCGTCACCGGAGGGCAGATGGCCAACTGGACCTGCCTCGCAGCGGCCCGTCATCACGTGCTCGCGGAGGCGGGTTGGGACGTCGAGCGCGACGGCCTCCAGGACGCCCCGCACGTCTCCGTAGTCGCCGGCGAGGAGCGGCACACCACGATCGATCGCTCCCTGCGCTACCTCGGTCTGGGTGCGGGGCGGTTGCTGACGGCCGCCGCCGATGAACAGGGCAGGGTGGATGCCTCCGCGCTGGACGAGGTGCTGCGGGGAGTGAGCGGCCCCACCATCGTCGCCGCGCAAGCGGGCAACGTGAACAGCGGTGCCTTCGACCCGTTGCCCGCCGTCGCCGACGCTGTCGACGCTCACCGCGAGCGCGGGAACCCCGCCTGGTTGCACGTCGACGGCGCGTTCGGGTTGTGGGCCGCGGTGAGTCCGACCACCCGCCACCTCACGGCGGGTGCCGACCGTGCGGACTCGTGGAGCACCGACGGCCACAAGTGGTTGAACGTGCCCTACGACAGCGGCTACGCGTTCACCCGCCACCCCGACGCGCACCGCGGCGCGACGACGACGAGGGCCAGCTACCTCATCCAGGGAACCGGAGACGAACGTGACCCCCTCGACTGGGGGCCCGAGTTCTCCCGTCGAGCCCGGGGCGTCGCCACGTACGCCGTGCTGTTGGCGCTGGGTCGCTCCGGCGTCGCGGACGTGGTCGAGAGCTGCTGCCGCCACGCCAGCAGGCTCGCGCGCGACCTCGCGGCGACGGACGGCATCGAGATCCGCAACGACGTGGTGCTCAACCAGGTGCTGGTGCGCTTCCGCGATCCCACCGGCCAGGACGACGACGGTCACACGCGGGCGGTGATCGAGCGGATCCAGGCCGACGGCGAGGTCTTCTTCTCGGGGACCACGTGGAGGGAGGAGGCGCTCATGCGCATCTCGGTCTCGGACTGGGTCACCGACGACGACGACGTCGAACGTGCGGTGGCCGCCGTGGTGGCGGCGCACACCGCCTGAGCGCGTTCGCGAGGGGCTCGGGGCGGGGCCTACCATGACCACACGCCTCACCAGGAGACCAGTCCCGTGACCGAGACCGTCGTCGTCGGCTACGCCCGCACCCCGATCGGCAAGTTCGGCGGAGGTTTCTCCAGCCTCAACGCCATGGACCTCGGCGGCCACGCCATCCGCGCCGCACTCGAGCGCGCGGGCGTCGAGGGTGAACAGGTGGGCTACGTGGTGATGGGGCACGTTCTCCAGGCCGGTCAGGGACAGATCACCTCCCGTCAGGCCGCGGTCAACGGCGGCATCCCCATGGGGGTCGCGTCGGAGACGGTGAACAAGGTCTGCCTGTCCGGCATGACGGCGGTCGCTCGCGCCGACGGGCTCATCCGCCTCGGCGACTTCGACCTCGTCGTGGCCGGAGGGATGGAGTCGATGACGACCGCCCCCTACGTGCTCGACAAGGCGCGCTTCGGCTACCGCCTCGGCGACGGGAGGCTCGTCGACGTCATGCAGTACGACGGGCTGACGTGCGCCTTCGACATGTGCGCCATGGGCGAGGCCACCGACAACTACCAGGCCGAGCGCTTCGACATCAGCCGCGCCCGCCAGGACGAGTGGTCAGCCCGTTCCCACGAGCGTGCCGCCACGGCGTGGAAGGAAGGTGGGTTCGACGACGAGGTCGTCGCCGTCGAGGTGCCCCAGCGCAAGGGCGACCCCGAGGTCATCGAGCAGGACGAGGGCATACGCCCCGGCACCACCGCCGATCAGCTCGGTGGTCTGCGCCCCGTCTTCGTCAAGGAAGGCACGATCACCGCCGGGAACGCGTCACAGATCAGCGACGGCGGTGCTGCGCTCGTCCTGACGAGTCGCGAGAAGGCCGACGAGCTCGGGCTCGCGGCGCTCGCGACGATCAAGAGCTGGGGCACGGTGGCGGGCCCGGACCCGTCGCTGCACCTGCAGCCGTCGGCCGCCATCAAGCGAGCGGCCGACAAGATCGGGGCGGATCCCGCTGGGTTCGACCTATACGAGATCAACGAGGCGTTCGCGTCCGTGGCCATCGCGGCGACCGACGACCTCGGTCTCGACGAGGACAAGGTCAACGTCAACGGCGGGGCGGTGGCGCTCGGCCACCCGATCGGCTGCACCGGTGCCCGCCTCACGGTCTCGCTGATCAACGAGCTGCGCCGTCGAGGTGGCGGTACGGGTGCCGCGGCGCTGTGCGGCGGCGGCGGTCAGGGCGACGCGCTCATCGTGGAGGTCACGGGCTGAGCGACGTCGATCAGCTCGTCGCCGGGCTCGAGTCACGCGACCGGCGCTCCGTCGCACGCCTGCTGACCCTCGTCGAGGACGGCACGCCCGAGTCGCTGCGCGGCATCGTGGAGGCGTTGTACCCGCGGACCGGACGGGCGCGCACCATCGGCATCACGGGGTCGCCGGGCGTGGGGAAGTCGACGCTCACGAACGCGGTCGCCGCTGAGCTGCGCAGCCGCGACCGCACCGTCGGGGTGATCGCCGTGGATCCGTCCTCGCCGTTCACGGGCGGGGCGTTGCTGGGCGACCGCGTCCGGATGCAGGGCCACCACGCCGACGCCGGGGTCTTCATCCGCTCCATGGCGGCGCGCGGCCACCTCGGGGGCCTGAGCTTCGCCACGCCCCAGGCGGCGCTCGTCCTCGACGCGGCGGGCTTCGACGTCGTGATCATCGAGACCGTCGGGGTGGGCCAGTCGGAGGTGGAGGTGGCGCAGACCTCGGATACCACCGTCGTCGCGCTCGCTCCCGGCATGGGCGACAGCATCCAGGCGGCGAAGGCCGGGATCCTCGAGGTCGCCGACGTGTTCGTGGTGAACAAAGCCGACCACAGCGGGGCGGGCAAGCTCGAAGCAGAGCTGAGCGGCATGGTCGAGATGGGCCACGAGACCGGTGCCGTCGACGGCTGGTGGCCGCCCATCCTGCGCACCGTCGCGGTCCGCGGCGAGGGCATCCCTGAGCTGGTCGACGCGCTCGAGCAGCATCACGTGCACCTCGAGTCGTCCGGCGTGTTGGCGGAGCGGCAGCGTCACCGCGCCGCCTACATCGTGCGCGAGATCGCCCTCGAACGGATCCGCGGCAGCTTCGCGTCCATCGGCGGGGCGGACGATCCGCTGATCGAGTCCCTGGCGACGAAGGTCGCCGCCCGCGACCTCGACCCCTACACGGCCGCGGACGAACTGTTGGCCGCGCTGGGTCCGGACGCGCCGTAGTCGGTGCGACGAGGAGGTGACCGTCACGGCCACCTCCTCGGCTGACGTCGTGTCCCTAGCCGAGACCCTCGGAGCGGATCTGGTCGAGGATCAGCTCCCCGACCGAGCCCTCCTCGACGTCGATCTCGTCGAGCCGTTCGATGACCTGCTGCTCGTCGCAGTCGAGTTCCTCGGCCCGCTCCTCGAGCTCCGCCCCCTCCGTCTCGAGTTCGGCGACGAACGCCGGCTCCTCTCCGGCGGTGAGCTCCGCCTCCGACATCTCGTTCGCCTCGTCGATCGCCCTCTGGATCAGGGCGAGCGTCTCGTCGACGACCTCGTCGCAGGAGTCGGCCTCGGCGTCATCACCGCCGCAGGCCGTGAGCGCGATGGCGCCGGCGATGAACACCGCGGTGACGCGGGACGTGCGGAACATGGAAGCCCCTTGGCTCGGGTCACCCCCGACGGCCGGAGGCGCCCCGAAGGTAGTGGCGTGGGTGAGCGCGAGGGAAAACTTCTCCGCCGGTCGCCCGGAAGCCCCGTGGCGCCCACCGGTACTCTGCAGGAGATCGAGTGGAGGTCCGAGGTGGGCGAGTCCTGGCGCGAGCGCTACGAGGCCTGGCGGGAGCGTTTCGATGCCGCACCCAAGCTGGATGCGGACTTCACGACCATGAGTGGCATCCCGCTCGAGCCGCTCTACGGGCCTCACAACGTCGACCTCGACCTCGACCGCATCGGCTACCCCGGCGAGTACCCCTACACGCGTGGGGTGTACCCCTCGATGTACCGGACCCGGCCGTGGACGATCCGCCAGTTCGCGGGCTTCGCCGACCCGGCCGAGACCAACCGGCGGTTCCACGACCTCGTCGACGCGGGGCAGCACGGGCTGTCGGTCGCCTTCGACATGCCGACGCTGATGGGCCTGGACTCCGACGATCCGCGATCGCTGGGCGAGGTGGGGCACTGCGGTGTGGCCGTGGACACGGTCCACGACATGGAGACGGTGTTCCATGACCTGCCGCTGGGCGAGATCACCACCTCGATGACGATCAACGCACCGGCGGTCACGCTGTTCTGCATGTACGCGGTCGCGGCGGAGCGACAGGGTTGGAAGCTCGAGGAGCTCGCCGGGACGCTGCAGACCGACATCCTCAAGGAGTACATCGCGCAGAAGGAGTGGCTGTTCCCGCCCCGACCGCACCTGCGCCTGATCGGTGATCTGATCGAGTTCTGCACCCGGGAGGTGCCCCGTTACCACCCGGTCTCGATAAGCGGCTACCACATCCGCGAGGCCGGCTCCACCGCGGTACAGGAGCTGGCGTTCACGCTCGCGGATGGGTTCGCCTACGTCGAGCTGGGGCAGCAGCGGGGTCTGCACCCCGACGAGTTCGTGCCCAGGTTCAGCTTCTTCTTCGACGCGCACATCGACTTCTTCGAGGAGATCGCCAAGTTCCGAGCGGGACGACGCATCTGGGCCCGTTGGCTCAAGGAGCGCTACGGGGCGACCGCCGAGAAGGCGATGCTCATGCGCTTCCACACCCAGACCGCCGGGGTGTCGCTGACCGCGCAGCAACCCGACAACAACATCGTCCGCACCGCGATCGAGGCGCTGGCCGGCGTCCTGGGGGGCACCCAGTCGCTGCACACGAACGCGTTGGACGAGGTGCTGGCACTGCCATCCGAGCACGCCGCTCGGGTGGCGCTGCGCACGCAGCAGATCATCGCCGAGGAGACCGGCGTCACCAACGTCATAGACCCCCTCGGTGGGTCGTGGTTCGTCGAGGCCCTCACCGACGAGATCGAACGGCAGGCCGAGGACTACTTCCGGCGCATCGAGCAGATGTCCCCCGACGGCACCATCCTCGACGGGATGCTGCGCGGCATCGAGGACGGCTGGTTCATGTCCGAGATCGCTGACGCCTCCTTCGACTTCCAGAACCGGGTCGAGAAGGGCCGGTTCAACATCGTCGGCATGAACAAGTACGTCGAAACGGACGAACCCGAGCTCGAGATCCTGCGTATCAGCCACGAGGTGGAGCGTGAGCAGAAGGCGCGTCTGACCGAAGCCCGGGCTGCCCGCGACGCCGCAGCCGCGGCTGCGGCCCTCGAGGACCTGCGCCGAGCGGCTGCCTCGGACGACAACCTCGTCCCGGTGATCATGGACGCGGTCCGGGCGGAGTGCACCGTCGGCGAGATCTCCCGAGCGCTCCAGGACGTGTTCGGGGAGTACTCCGAGGCTCCGCGGATCTGACGAACCCGCGACCGTGCGGGGGGCGCGTGGGTAGCCTCCGCGCACCGATGGGGCGTGGGGTGCTCCACAGGGTCCGTGGAGGGCTGCATGCGCGCTCGAACCTCGTCTCGCCTCGCGCCCGGCCTCGCGGCGCTCGTCACCGTGGGCCTCGTCCTCGTGGGGGTGGTCCCGGTCGCGGCCGAGACCCGGGTCGATGCGGCACGGGGCTACGCACCGGTAGGCTCCGCTGCCTTGTTCTCCGAGCCCTACGGCTCGTGCGGCCAGATCGTCCTCGACACCACGGGCACGGTCGTCGATGTGCTCACCCGTCCCGACGGGTCCACGGTGCTGGCGGTGGCGCGTACCTCCGGCGACGTCCTGGTCGCGCTGACGGCGACCGGAGAGTCTGACACCGACCTCGGCAACTCGGACGGTCTCCTCGCGCGCCCGTTCGGCACCCTGGCGAGCGGCGAACGCGCCGTCGTGGGGGGACTGCACGAGGTCGGCGATGGCACGTTGCTCGTCGTCGGGGCGATCGTGGACAGCGACGACGAGGGCGACGTCGCGGTGGCGCGGTTCCGAGCGGACGGCGCCCGCGATACGAGCTTCGATGACGACGGCATCGTGCGCCACGACCTCGGTGGTGACGAGCGCGGCGCGGCGATCGGAGCCGTCTTCGGTAGCGCCCCGGTCGTCGCAGGTACCCGCGATGGCGAGGTGCTCGTGGCCAGTCTGACCACGGACGGCGCGTTGGAACCGGCGTTCGACGATGACGGCTGGGCGACCGCCGAGACCGCGGCACCGACCGTGGCCGACCTCGTGGTGGTGTTCGACAGCCGCATCATCGTGACCGGCTCGACCGGCGCTGTCGGCGAACGCGACTGGTTCCTCGCGGGGTGGGAGGGCGATGGCACGCCGTTGCCCGGGGGTCTGCGCATCCGGGATCTGGGCGGAGACGACGTCGCGTTCGGAGCCGCTCAGGCGTCCGGACCCGTGACCTTCGGCGTGACGACGTTCGTCGAAGAGGTGCCCGAGACGCGCCTGTTCGGCTACGACCCCGACCTGCAGGCCGAGGCCTCGTTCGGGGACGGAGGCATGGTCGTCGTCGCCCCCCGTGGCCAGCCGCTCGAGGGCGGCGGCCTGGCCGCCACCGGGCGGGTGCTGGCGGTATCCGGTCGGACGCACCTGCTCCAGGGATCGGGTCCGCTGTCGCATGGCGTCGGCGTCGCCACCTTCCGGACGTTCGACGGCGTTCCCAACGACACCGTGCTAGCGGGATCTCCGACCGCCTCCGAGAGGTTCGACCAGCCGGTCGCCGCACCCGGTGCCGTCGCGTTCCGGGGCGACAGCATCGCCCCGCTCGTCGCGGTCACGCGGGAGGACGGTCGTGTTGTGGTGCTCGCCTTCCGCGACGACCTCCGCGTCGACGCGGCGTCCGGTTGCCCCGAGGCTGCGGAGCACCTGGTGGACCGACTGTGGGGCGGCGATCGCTACCTCACCGCAGCCGCGATCAGCGCCGATGCGTTCGCGCCGGGTGTGGACCTGGTCTACGTCGCCACCGGTCTGGACTTCCCCGACGCGCTGTCGGTCTCGCCGGTGGCTGGTCGCACGCGCCGACCCATCCTGCTCGTCCGCCAGGGCGAGATCCCCGAGGCGACGGCGACCGAGCTGACCCGGCTGCGACCGGGGGCGATCGTCGTCCTCGGCGGGGAGGTGGCCGTGTCGAGGACGGTCTTCGACTTCCTGGCGGCGTACACCGACGGGGCCGTCACCCGCATCGCGGGCGGCGATCGCTACGAGACCGCCGCGAAGACCTCGTCGGCAGCGTTCCCGGATGGGGCCGAGGTCGTCTACCTCGCCACCGGGGAGAACTTCCCGGACGCGCTCGCGGGTGGGGCCACAGCCGGTGTCCGGGGGGCGCCGGTGCTCCTGACGAGGCGTGAGTCGCTGCCGAACCCGACCCGAGTCGAACTCAAGCGGCTCCGACCAGGTGAGGTGATCGTGCTCGGTGGCAAGGCAGCGGTCTCGGACGACGTGGTATCAGAGGTGGCGGGCATCATCGGCTCGGCGCCGAAGCGCCTCGCCGGAGACGATCGCATCGGGACGGCAGCGGCCGTGGCCGACGACACCTTCGAGGCGCCGTTCAGTCCCCGCGATCGGCCGTTCGAGGGGACCACGTTCCTGGCCACGGGCGCGAACTTCCCCGACGCGTTGGCGGGCGGGGCGCTGGCTGCCGTCACGGGAGGCCCCCTGCTGCTCGTCACGAGCCAGCGCGTCCCGGAGCAGGTGCGCCTGCAGATCGCGCGCCTCGATGCCCGCAGGGTCGTGCTGCTCGGCGGCGAGTCCGTCGTCACGCCGGACGTCGAGTCGGATCTCGCACGCGCCGGGGGAACCGACCACGCGTTCCTGAACCTCACCCAGAACGGTGACCCGGTCCGCTACGACCCGTGCTCGCCGATCCCTTGGGTCTTCAACCCCGATCACGCTCCGGCGAACGGACTCGAGGACGTCAAGGAGGGGTTCGCCCGGATCTCGGCCGTCTCAGGTCTCGACTTCGTCTACGAAGGTGAGACCGACGAGCCGGTGAACGCCGGGGGCCGTCCGCTGGTGCAGCCGGACCGGTACGGCAACCGGTGGGCGCCCGTGCTCGTGGGCTGGACACCGAACCTCGGTCCCACGGGGTTGGGTGGGTCCGCCTACGGTCCGGAGGGGGTCTACGTGACCGGCGGTCTGGCGCTGAACGCCAGCGACACGCTGCCGTCCGGCTACGGGCCCGGCGGCACCTGGGGCGACGTGATCGTGCACGAGATGGGCCATATGCTCGGGCTCGACCATGTCGGCGACGTCCGCGAGATCATGTTCCCGGTCCTGCTCGCCGGGGATGCCGAGCCGCCGGCGTTCGTGTTCGGTGACGGCAGCGAACTCGGTCTTCGTGTGCTCGCGACCGGCTGTCTCGATACCCCGGACCCGTTCCTCTTCTAGGCGGCGGGTGCGGGTCCGGGCGGCTGAGCGCGCGGCGGTTCCGCGGACCGTGGACGCGCGGCGGTGATACTCGCGTCGTGTCGACCTCCACCGATGCCCGACCCCGGACCCTGGCACGCGACCTCGCACGGTTGCGCGGTCGGCTGTTCCGATGGCGACGTCCCGGTGCCGTGACGACCGCGGGGCGGGTCGTGGTCGCCGGTGCCGTCACGCTCATCCCCGTCGTGCTCGTCGCGGTGGCGCTGACGGCTGCGCTGACACGGACCGCCCACTTCACCTCCAGCATCCGTGACGAGGTTGGGACCAGGATCGCGCCTGTCCTCGACCTCACCGACGAGCTCGGCGAGGCGGCGGTCCTGCTCGACCGCTGGTTCGCCAGCGGTGCCGACCACGACCGGGAGGCGTTCGTGGCGCATGCGGGGCGGGTTGACGCGGCCTTCGCCCCGTTGCGGTCCGATCGGTCGTCGCTCACGAGCGCGCGGCTCGACACCGCCTGGGAGTCGTGGTCTTTCGTGCGCGACACGGTCGCCGGACCGGCGTTCGTCCTGCCACCCGAGGCTCAGGCGCGGACCGGTCTGCTCGCGACCTTCAGCACCTCGCTGGCGGCCGTCCGCAGCGACCTGTCCGCGATCACGGACGCCGCGACCAACGCGGTGGTGGACGTGGCCGAGGACGCCGAAGGCACCGCGGCGACCATGAGGGCGCTGCTGATCGTGACGCTTGCCCTCGCGACCGCTGTCGGCGTGTGGTCGCTGGTCTGGTTGGTGCGCGACCTGCGCCGCGGCCTCGGACGTGTCGTCGACGCGGCGGCGGCCATCGAGGCGGGCCGCTTCGACGGCCGCATCCTCGACGAGGGACTCCACGGCGATCTCGTGCCCGTGGCGCGTGCCTTCAACGCGATGGCTGCGCGGGTCGAGCAGCACCGTCGTGAGCTCCAGGGTGTCGCGAGTCACGATGGCCTCACGGGGCTGCTGAACCGGCGCGCGTTCACCGAGGAGCTGACGACCGAGCTCGAACGCTCTCACCGCTACGGCCACCTCACGGCACTGCTGCTGCTCGACATCGATCACTTCAAGCGCGTCAACGACACCCACGGACATCCCGCCGGAGACGCCGTGCTGCGGGCGGTCGCCGAACAGGTGACGTCCGCGGTCCGCGCCATCGACCGTGTGGGTCGGTGGGGTGGGGAGGAGATGGCCGTGCTCCTGCCGGAGACCGACGAGGGCCCGGCCTGCCGTGTGGCCGAGCGCATCGGGGCGCTGGTCGCGGAGCGATCGGTCGTGGTCGACGGGGCCGTCATCCGTGTGACCGCTAGCCTGGGGGTCGCCGTCTCGTCGTCGGAGGGACCAGACGAGCTGGTACGGCGAGCTGACCAGGCGCTGTACCACGCGAAGGAGGCGGGCCGGAACCGGGTGGTCGTGGCTGGAGCGTAAGCCGTCCCTCCGGTCGCGTCGGTCGCGGAAGCGCATCGGCTTCTCCGTAGACTCGACCGCTATGCCCGTCCTCGTCACCTCTGCGCACACCGAACTCGGCCAGCGCGTCGTCGCGGAGATCGTCTCCACCGGCGGGCAGGTCCGGGCCTACTGCTCCGGACCGGTGGACGTGGGGGCGCTCCGAGCGGCCGGTGTGGTCGTCGCCACCGGGGACGCTCTCGACGAGGGTCACCTCGAGGCCGCGATGGAGCAGGTCCACACGGTCGTGCACCTGGGGACCGGACTCCTCGCCCCGAGCTCGGCCGCGATCGTGGACGAGGCGGCGGTCGTGGTGACGGCGGCCATCGGGGCGGGCGTGCGTCGGTTGCTGTCGCTGTCGTCGCCCGGTGCCGCCCGGGACAGCGACGATCCGTACCGCCGGGCCCTTGGGGAGGTCGAGGTGCTGCTCGGCGACGCGCCCCTGCCGTCGGTCGTCGTGCGGACGTCGTTGATCGACAGCGTCCCGCTCCGCGATGCCCTCGCGGCCGTGCGTCCCGGACCCGACGCGCTGGGTCGACGCATCGCCCCCCTCGACGTGGCCGATGTCGCCGCCGCGTTAGCGTTCCTCGACGATCTCCGTAGCAGCGCACACCAGGGCCACGTCGTCCTCGGTCTGGCCGGTCCGCGGACGATGACGGTTGCGACCTACCTCGACGACGTGGGCATCGGGGCGCCGGGCGCCGTGGGGCGGCTGGTCGGTCGGGTCTGGCGGGGAGCCGACAGCGCCCCGCTGCTCGAGCGAGCCCTCGCCGGACCCTGGCTGCCCGAACCGGATCTGCCGGACCTCCGCGACCTCATGACCACCTCACGCTGACCTCGGAAGGTTGAAAGCCGGTGCTCGCAACGGGGCGGACCGCGTTGTACCTGCACGGGGTCATCGACGAGACTCCGTCGGCGCTTCAACTCGCGGTGCCCGCCGATCGGAAGAAGCCGACGCTCGTGGGCGTCGACGATGTCGTGCGTTCGACCACCCTCCTCACCTCCGACCGGATCGAAGTCGATGGGCTCTCCTGCGCCATCGTGGCCCTGGCCCTCCTTCATCTCGGTCGGCGCGAGCGGGGCCGTGGCGTCCTCGAAGTGGTCGTCAACGCGCTCCAACGCGAGAAGGCCGAGCTGTCTGAACTCGACGCCGTTCTCGACCGGTGCGGGCGAGCCCCCGGTCGCGCCACACTCCGCCATGCGCGCGATGCGCTGACCCTCGATCAGGCTGACTCGTTGCTGGAGTTGGACACGCGACAACTCGCACGAGCGGCGAGCTTCTCCCCGTACCCGTCGCCGTTCCCGTTCCGGTGCCCGGACGGACGGGTGATACACCTCGACGTTCCGTTCCCGCCCGTCTGGTTCGCGTGGGAGTGCGATAGCCCGCGCTCTCGCAGCGGAGGACGGTCGTTCAACACGGACCGCACGCGTTGGACCCAGGCCCGTCGCGGTGGCTGGCAGCTGGGCTGGGTCACACGCGAGCGGCTCCGCACGGATCGTGCTGGGCTGCCCGAGGAGCTGGCGGAGGCACACGCCGTCGCCGATCCCGAGCGGCCACCTCCCGAAGCGACCCCCTGCAGGCGGACGACGTGCCGTGTCTGCGCCCCCATGCGCGCGAGCTTGAACCGCTGAACCGGCTGAACAGGTTCAGCGGTTCAAGCTTCGGATTACCCTGCCGACAGCTCGACCGCAGACAGGAGCGCCCAGTGGGGGAGTTCGTCCGTCTCGAGGTGGACACCGACCGACGCGTAGGCACGATCCGCATCGAACGACCGCCGATGAACGCGCTCGGGTCGCAGGTCTTCGTCGAGCTCATGGAAGTGACCGCCGAGGCCGCCGTGAACGACGACGTCGGGGCGGTCGTGGTCTGGGGTGGTCCCAAGATCTTCGCGGCGGGCGCGGACGTGAAGGAGTTCCCCAACTGGACCTACCAGGACGTGAACTCGACCGTCGGCAACAACCTCCAGCGGGCGCTCGACCAGCTGGCGCGGCTACCCAAGATCACCATCGCCGCGATCAACGGTTACGCGCTCGGTGGCGGCTGCGAACTCAGTCTGGCCTGCGACTTCCGCTTCGTGGCCGACAACGCCAAGCTGGGTCAGCCCGAGATCCTGCTGGGCATCATCCCTGGTGCCGGTGGCACGCAGCGGTTGCCCCGGCTCATCGGGCTCAGTTGCGCCAAGGAGCTCGTCTTCAGCGGCCGCATGGTCGACGCCACCGAGGCCCTCGCGATCGGGCTGGCCGACGCCATCCATCCCGCTGATGACGTGTACGACGCTGCGGTCGAGAAGGCTGCCGAGTACGCCAGGGGTCCCTACGCGCTGCGCCTCGCTAAGCGGGCGATCGAGGACGGGACCGAGATGCCGCTCGATCAGGGACTACGCCTCGAGCGGTCGATGTTCGCCGAGTGCTTCACGACCGCCGACGCTCGGATCGGCATCGACAGCTTCATCGCCGACGGTCCGGGCAAGGCCGAGTTCACCGGCAAGTAGCCGCCCCCAGGCCGCGACCGAGGAGACCGCTGTGAGCGTCGCCGAGATGGACATCAAGCAGAAGCAGGAGGCCTACCACGACTGGGAGGCGTCCAACTACGACGACAAGTTCTCCATCTCGTACGACCAGCGCTGCATCGACTACGCCATCGCACGCTTCCGCAAGGTCATCCCCGAGGGCCGGACCTTCGACAAGGTGCTCGAGATCGGCGCCGGCACCGGCTTCTTCCTGATCAACCTGTGGCAGGGCGGTGCCATCGGGGACGACATCCACGCGACCGACATCTCCACCGGGATGTTGGCGGTGTGCCAACGCAACGCTGCGACCGCTGGCTTGCGTGTCACCACCAAGCAGGGTGATGCCGAGTCGCTGCCCTACCCCGACGACGAGTTCGACCTCGTGATCGGACACGCGTTCCTCCACCACCTCCCCGAGCCCGACAAGGCCATCGGGGAGATGTTCCGCGTACTGAAGCCGGGCGGCGAGCTGATCGTCGCCGGCGAGCCGACCCTCTGGGGCGATCGCATCGCGACCGTGTTCAAGCGTGGCGCCTACAAGACCTTCCGGACCGTCACCCGGCTGCCGTTCCTCAAGGACCTGCGCCGCCCCGACACCCGGGACGAGCGAGACGACACCGATGCCGCCGTCGCCGCGCTGGAGGACGAGGTCGACCTGCACACCTTCCGCCCCGAGGACGTCGAGAACATGGCGCGTGGCGTCGGCTTCGATGGTGTCGAGGTCGTGACCGAGGAGCTCACCGGTAACTGGATGGGCTGGACCGCGCGCACGATCGAGGCGTCCGCCCGCCCGGGGGCGCTGGGCATGGGCTGGGCGATGTTCAACTACCGCACCTACCTCGCGCTGTCGTTCCTCGACGACCACGTCTTCGCACGCGTCGTCCCGGACCGGTTCTTCTACAACCTCATCCTGCACGCGCGGAAGCCTGGTGGGGCGGCCTGACGTGGCCGATCGCGTCCCCTCCGACATCGACGACCTCGCACGCGAGGCGCTGGGTCACCACGCCGAAGCTGCGACCCGGGTCGAGATCGCGCGCGAGGGCCTGCGTCGCGCCGCGCTGCTCGCGGACGACGAGACCGTCGACCTCGTGCCGCCGCGCCCCGACGCCGCCGAGACGCTGCGCCAGGTTCCGCTGCGGCTGCGCTACCCGCGCTGGGGGTGGCGTGAGGCGATCCGGTTCGCGGTCCGTCGCCGCATGTACACCCCCGAGCACCTCGCGTTGTACCGACGCTTCATCCAGCACAAGCTGCGGGCGTCCGTTCGCGGTCACCGCGTGGACTTCCTCGGGATGGTCTTCACCGGCAAGCGGGTCGAGTTCCACGCCCGCCCAGGCCATGGCCGCATCGTGCTCGGTCCGTGGTGCTGGATCGGCAACGACAACAAGCTTCGAGCCCACGAGGGCCAGCTCACGCTCGGCGCCAAGGTGGTCATGGGGCGCGACAACGTGATCAACACGTACCTGGACATCGAGATCGGGTACGCGTCGATCCTCGCGGACTGGATCTACGTCGTCGACTTCGACCACCGCTACGACCGCCTCGACCTGCCCATCAAGGACCAGGGCATCGTCGCCTCACCGGTGCGCATCGGTCCGGACGTGTGGATCGGCGAGAAGGCGTCCGTCCTTCGGGGCGTCGACATCGGACAGGGCTCGGTCGTCGCCAGCCACTGCGTCGTCAACAAGGACATCCCTCCGTTCTCCATCGCGGTCGGTGTCCCGGCCCGAGTCGTGAAGTCCCGGCTCCCGAAAGGCATGAGCGTGGAGGAAGCCGCCGCACTCGTAGGTGAGCAGCGACCGATCCCCGGCGACCCTCTGGAGGCCTGATGCTGGCCCTCGGGGTCGTCCTCCTGCTGATCGGCGCGACCCTGGCGGCGGTCGTCGTGCCACGTCTGCGCGGGGGCCCCCGGGCACGTCTGATCCCCTTCGTGTTGCTCGATGCGGGAGCTCTCGTTGGTGCTGGTGCGGCGCTCGTCCGCGACTACGACCTGCTCCGTACCACCATCATCGGCGCGCTACTGTTCCCCGTCCTGGGGCTCGTCATGCGTCGGCGCGGGGCGACCGGGTGACGTCGTGGCGTGACCGCATCTTCGGAAGCGAGAGCCGGCTCGGTTGGTGGGTACTGCCCCTGTTCATCGGGGTCGGGTTCGTCGGTGCCATCCTCGCCGGGGCGTTGACCGTCGTCTACTACAGCCAGCAGGTCGCTGGCCTGCGTACCGAGATCCGGGACACCGCGGCGCGCCTCGACACCGCGGTGGAGGAGGTCGAGGAAGCTCGCGCCGACGCGGTCGACGAGATCACCGAGCAGCTCGACGCGGTCCGCGACGCGCTGGCTCGGGGCGCACCCATCGACGACGCGGCCGCGGTCGGCATCGTGTCGCTCAGGGCCATCCTCGCACCGATCCCCGCCCCCGAGCCGACGACGCAGGACCAGTCTTCGCCGCCTCCGCCTGCGGACGAGGGCGAGGCACAGGGTGCGGTGATGCAGGACCCGACCGAGCCGCCGGGCGAGGGTGAGCCTTCGCCCACCGAAACGAGCACCTCCGAGCCGCCACCGCCACCGCCCCCGCGCCCGGTCCGAACGGGGACCGGCTTCGCGGTCGTTCGGGACGGAGCCACCACGTTCTTCGTGACCACGTTCAGCCTCGTCACGGACCCCAACGGCCCCAACGGCGTCGCACCCGACGTCGAGCTGACGCTCGACGGCCGCGTCATCGCCGGTGAGGTCCATAGCTGGGACACGACCCTCGACATCGCCCTGATCCGCGCCGACGCAGGACAGCCCACCGTGTCGGAGTGGCGACCCCAAGCCGAACCGGTCGCCGTGGGCGATCGGCTGTTCGCCGTTGCGCTCACGGACACGGGCGCCACCACCGAGATCGCGGCCACCGTCGCGGCGGTCGAGCCCCGTGCGTTGCTGACGGACCTGCTCCCACCGGCGTTCGTGCTGGGCGGCCCGCTGGTCGACCTCGATGGCAGGATCGTGGCCATCGTCACCGCGACGTACCAGCCGTTCGGTGAGACGCCCGAGGGGCAGACGGCAGTATCCATCGCCGTGCTCTGCGAGCAGCTGCTGCGCTGCGGACCCGAGCAGCTCGGCACCGAGCAGCCGACTGAGGAGGGTTGACGTCGAGGAGGGCCGACCTGATGTCAGGGTGGCCCGCTGCCCGCCGCCCCGGGGCAGCCAGGCAACAGCGGCAGGCACGACGGTCGCGGTGACGGCGTGGGCGAGGGTTCCTCGGTCTCGGTAGGTGTCGGCGAGGGTTCCTCGGTCTCGGTAGGTGTCGGTGACGGCTCCTCGGACTCGGTCGAGCTCTCGGTGGGTTGCGGTTCGACCGTCGAGACCGGACCTGGGCGACGCCCCTCTTCGATCGCGAGCTCCCCGGGTTCGAGGAAGTCGGTGTGGGGGACACCCTCGAGGATGCGCTCGGCTGCGGCCTTCCAGATCAGCGCCGGGATGGTGCCGCCCTGGACCCGCCGGAAACCCTCGACGTTGCGCAGCGGCTCGTTCGAGAACCGGTGCCCGACCCAGACCGCGATGGCGATGTCGGGCGTGTAGCCCACGAACCATGCGTCACGCTCGTCGTTGCCGGTGCCCGTCTTGCCCGCCTGCGGCCGACCGATGTTGGCTCGCCGTCCGGTCGTCTCGGCGACCACACGTTCGAGCGCCTGGGTGGTCGTGCGGGTGATGTCCGGGTCCACCGCCCCGAAGCACCGCGTCGTATCCCGGTCCCGCAGCTCGTCGGGGCGTGACTCGCGCTCCTCCTCCGTGTAGGGGCGCGGGTGCGTCGGCATGTCGGGCACGACCGTCACCTCGACCGGCAGATCGAGCTCGAGGCCGTTCTGGTCGCGGACATCACGGATCGAACGCGCCGGGCAGTACACGCCATCGTTGGCGAGGGTGGCGAAGGAGGAGGCCATGTCGAGCACCGACGCCCCGAACGCCGGTCCGCCGATGGCCACGGCCGGGTTGGGGGTGACCTCGTTGCGCACGCCCATCCGTGCTGCGGTGTCGACGATGCGCTGCGGTCCGACCTCGCACCCGACTTGGATGAAGACGGTGTTGACCGAGCGGCTGAGCCCATCGCGCAGGCGCAGGCTCCCGCCGGGGCCTCCGCTGACAGCGATGGTCGGGGCGGCGGGATCAGCGCCCTCGCAGTCCTCCGACCGGATGCGGATCGACCCCGGGGCGCGGTAGCGCTCGTCAGGGTCGACCCCCTCCTCCAACGCGGCGACGAAACCGAACGGCTTGAAGGCCGAGCCGTTCTGTCGTCGCCCCTGGGTCGCGAGGTCGAGTTGGTTCTCGATGAAGTTGCGACCGCCGTGGATGGCGAGGATGTCGCCGTTGCGGGGATCGATGACCACCACACCCGCTTCGATGTCGGCGTTCTCGCCTTCCTGCGGAGGCAGCTCCTGCGCGACCGCCTCGTCGACGATGCGCTGGATCTGGGGATCGATGGTCGTGGTGACCTGCAGGCCGCCGGTCAGCACCGCCTGGGGGCCGTAGTTCTGGGCGAGCTGCTTGCGCACGTACTCGACGAAGTACGGGTAGCGGAACTCGGAGGGCTGACGCGGCTGGGTCTGCAGAGGCGACGCCTTGGCACGCTCAGCCTGGCTCGGCGTGATCATCCCGTGGCGGGCCATCTTGTCGATCACCGCGTCGCGTCGTTCCCGCGCTCCTTCCGGATCGACGCGGGGATTGCGGGACGAAGGCGCGGGCAGCGCCTGTGCGAGCGCCGCCGCCTCGGCGACGTCGAGCTGACGCGCGGGCTTGCGGAAGAAGGTCAGGCTCGCCGCCTCGATGCCGTACGCCCCCTCGCCGAAGTACACCGTGTTGAGGTAGTTCTCCAGGATCTCGGTCTTGCTGTGGCGACGCTCCAGCTGGATCGAGATGACCGCCTCGCGGACCTTGCGGACGATGGTGCGCTCGCGACCGACCACGCGGAACGCGTTGCGCACGTACTGCTGGGTGAGGGTCGAGCCGCCCTGCTCGATCGACCCGGTCACCACGTTGCGAGCGACCGCGCGGATGAGCGATGCCGGGTCGACGCCGCGGTGCTCGTAGAAGCGCTCGTCCTCGGCGGCGATCACCGCGTCGATGGCCGCGTCGCTGACCTGCTCGAGCGTCACGAGCCGTCGGTCCTGCTCGCCGGTGAACCGAGCGATGACCCCGCCGTCGCGATCGAGCAGCACCGACGGGCTGTTGAGCGCGGCGGCGTCCGGGATCTGCCAGTCGATCTGCAACGCCAGCCACGCGAAGAAGGCGAGCAGCAGCCCCGCGGCGAGCAGCGCGCTTCCGCCGACGACGATCATGCGCCGGATCAGGCGCTTGAGGAACCGAGGCACGCCCACAGACTACGGCGGTCGGGGCGCTACATGGTCGAGCACGTGCAGTGATGCGTGCGTTGCGGGGCGTGGTGGTTCCTCGCCCTGTCCGGGCGGACGGGGTGTCGGGGGGGAGTCGGGGCGCGGGGCGGCGAAGCTCCGCGCGGGAGAGAGAGGTCCCGTCCCCGTCCTCGGCGACAGCCGACCTGAGACCCTGAGAGGGAGCGAACCACCCATGACTGATGCAATCGATCGCGCACGCCGCTTCGTGCGCCCCGCCATCTACCTTGCCCTACTCACCGCCCTGCTGGTCCCCTACTTCACCGGCGAAGCCGATGCCACCCACCAACCCGCCGACAAGGTCGTGGCGAGCGCGGGCATCGACAACCTCACGTTCGTAGCTCCGGGTGACGCCGCGCTGCTCCTCGAGGAGACCTTCCGGACCTCAACGACCTCCGATCTATTGCTGCACGTCTCGTCGGAGTGCTCCATCATCACCGAGGTCACGACGATGGGTAACGAGACGAGTTCCGCGGAGGGACAGCTTCGGTACCACCTGACTATCTCGACAGACGGCGGTGCAGAGCAACCGATCGGCGTCACCCAGTCGTCCGAGCACCCGACCGAGCCCGGCACCGGGGACGACGGCAACGTCGTGTTCTGCGACCGCGAGTACGAACGCGAGACCACGCTGTTCGATGACCAGGACGCGACCATCCGCACCTACATGGAGACCCGCGCGGCCAACGCGTTCAACTGGGTCCAGCTCAACGCAGGTAAGGGGATCCACACGGTGAAGCTCTACGCCACGTACACCGAGATCAACGTCAACGACGGCGACGCCACCGGGGTCGTCGGAAGGCGGACGATGATCATCGAGCCGGTGAAGATGAAGAACGACGAGCAGGTTCAGGACGTCGTCGTCGACTAGAGGCCCGCTCAGCAACACCACTCAGTACCGACGTGGGGCCGGCCCCAGGGCCGGCCCTTCGTCTTGCGCCCCGTACGCTCTAGCTCGTGAACCGGAACGTGGGTCTGGCGGTCATCGCGATCGGGGTCGCGGTGGTCGTCATCGGTGCGCTGATCTGGGTGGGGGCGTTGTCGTGGTTCGGGCGGTTGCCGGGTGACGTCCGCATCGAGGGGGAGCGGACGAGGGTGTACGTGCCGATCGTGTCGATGATCGTGGCGTCGATCGTGCTGACCGTGGTGATCAACCTGCTGCTGCGGTGGTGGCGCTGAGCCCGGGACGGTTGGTGTGTAGCTCGGCTCGGTCATGACCGAGCGCAGCTACACACGGACGGGGTGCCGCCGCCGATGAGGCGGTCGGTGTGCCGGTCCCGTTGCGTATCGGCACCAGGAAGCGGGACACGGACGGCGAGACGGGTCAGGAGCGCCCCGCGGACCTCGCGCGGTCGACGGCGGTCGCGATGCCGCCGCCCCACGGCGGCCCGTGGCCGGGGAGCACGATCTCGGCGTCGAGTGCCTCCAGGCGGTCGAGCGACGCCAGGGCCTGCTCGCTCGACTCGTTGAAGGCGGCGGGCATGATCTGCGGGCCATCGCGTCCCGTGAGCGGGTTCCACGTCACCAGCGCATCGCCCGAGAAGAGCACCCCGCGGTCGGCGACGTGCAACGTGGAGTTGCCGAGGGTGTGGCCCGGGGCGTGCACCACCTGCGGGCGCCCCGGCACGTCGAGCACCTCGCCGTCGGCGAACGTTGCGACCTCGGCGACGGGCACGATCTTCGCCCCTCCGGCTAGCAGCAACGTGAAGATGGTCTTCCACGCGGCGGGGTGGCGCAGGTAGCCGGTGACGCCAGTCTCGTTGGAGCGGCCGTCGTCCCCGCCGGTCGCGATGACCGCATCTGCCTCGTGCACCATCACCCGCGCCCCGGCGTCCGCCCGTGCTTGCTCGGCGAAGCCGATGTGATCCGAGTGGGTGTGGGTGAGCAGCACCACCTCGAGCGCGTCGAGCGGCCAGCCCTGACGGTCGAGGAAGCCCCGGAGCTGACCGTAGTGGCGCCCGCCTCCAGCATCGATCACGGTGAGCCGCCCCTCGTCCTCGAGGACGTGGTAGTTCACGACCTCCGCCCCGAGCACGTAGATGCCCGGGCCGACCTCGGTTCCGATTTGCACGACATGCCTCCCGATCGGCCACCAGCACCCTACGAGCCGCGACGCACGGCCGCCCGACGGAAGGTTGCACCGTTGAACCGGACGTACAGGTTCAGCGGTTCAACCTTGCGCCCCACGCCGGCGGGGCGGGGGAGGTCAGCCGGCGGCGCCGTCGAGGTCGAGCAGCGCGGAGCCGTGCAGGATCCGGCGCAGCGGCGGCCGCGCGTCCCGACCGCCGGACAGCGCGCGCTCCTCCTCGATGGCACGGCCGTACACCTCGACGGTGCGGGCCGCGACAGCCCGCCAGTCGAAGCGCTCGCGGATGCGTGCACGTCCGCGTGCGATGAGCTCGGCGGCCAGCACCTCGTCGGTGAGGATCTCGATGATGCAGTCCGCCAGTCCCTCGGGATCGCCCGGAGGGAACCGCAGGCCGCTCCCGTCCGCCACGATCTCGCGCAGCCCGCCGGTGTCCCCGACCACGACGGGCGTGCCGCAGGCCAGCGACTCGACCGCCACCAGTCCGAACGGCTCGTAGATGCTCGGGGCGACCGCGACGTCGGCGGCGGCGTAGTGCAGGCGCAGGTCGTGGTCCTCGAGGAAGCCCGTGAAGGTGACGTGGTCGTCGAGGTCGAGCTCGGTGACGAGCTGCTTGAGCTCGTCCGAGTACGTGCCCACGCCGGCGACGAAGAAGCGCACCGGTCCGACCTCGTCGAGTAGGCGCTCCATGGCGTGCAGGACGGTCTGCACACCCTTCTCGTACTCCAGGCGCCCCGCGAACAGCACCATCTTCTCGCCCCGTGGCGTCACCTCGCGCCGGAACGCTTCGACCTCCGAGGCCGGGACCGCGAAGTCGTCGACGCTCACCGCGTTGGGGATGACGTCGACCTTCTCCGACGGCAGGAGGAAGATGTCGCGGACCTGGTCACGCATGTAGCGCGAGCACGTGATGACGCGGCGTGCCTCGTACGTCAGCCACCACTCGACCTGGTGGATCAGCTTGTTCATCGGCCCGGGGAGGTAACCCTGGTGACGGCCGTACTCGGTCGCGTGGATCGTCGTGACCAGCGGCACGTCCTCGGCGCCCTTGAGGCCGGCGGCCGCGTAGGCGACGAGCCAGTCGTGAGCGTGCACGACGTCGAAGCGGTGCTGCTCCATGACGCGGTGGGCCGCGGCCTGCACGGTGTTGTTGAACGCCAACACCCATGGGATCAGGTGGTCGAAGGGCACGACCGGTGGGCCTTCGCTCACACGGGTGACCTGAACCCCGCCGACGTTCTCCTCGGACGGAGCGTCGGGGTGCTCGCGCGTGACCGCGTGGACGTCGTGTCCGAGACCGGCGAGCGCACGGGTCAGCTGGAAGACGTGCCGGCCCAACCCGCCGACGACCCGTGGCGGGTACTCCCACGACAGCACCAGGACGCGCACGGTCAGGAGCCTCTCACGTCCGATGCCTCCGCGGCAACCGCTACGAGAGAGCCCACGTCGTCGGGATAGGGGTCGAGTTCCTCGAACCGTGCCAGCTCGCCATCGGTGATCGCCTCCGCGCCGCCCTCCAGTCGATCGCACAGCGCGTGGAACCGTGCCGCGTGACCGCGCACACGGTCGCGCGCGTAGTCCGGTGACTTGCCGCGTGTGATCATGAATGGCCAGTCGCTGCAGCGGAGTAGCTCGAGCTCGCGGGCGGCCTGTGCGGCCACCCGTGCTTCCCCCCCCGGTCCCGACACCTTCCAGCGTGCGTCGGCACGGGCGATCTCGTCCCAGATCCACCGGGTCTCGGGCGTCACCCAGCTCGCGTGGCCCTTGGCGTAGCCCCAGGAGGACTCGGGGAGGTCGAGCCGGCGCGTCGGCGGGCGACGCTCCAGACGCCTCGCCAGCGTCGTGGTCGTCACCGCCGGGTCATCGGCGACGCGCTCCAGGAGCAGCTGCAGCCACAGCGGGCCCTCGAACCACCAGTGACCGAACAGCTCGGTGTCGTAGGCGGCGACGACCAGGCCGCCGGGACGCGGGTCGAGCACCTCGCGCAGGACCCCGTGGAGGTGGTCGGCATCGCGCGCAGCCCGCGCGACGGCACGCTCCGGCAGGTACACCGCCTTGGCGTCCGGTGGCAGCCGCTTGTCGGTCACCCGCCAGGACGGGTGCACGCCGAAGCTGCCGTGCGCGTGGAAGTCGCGGTACCACTCGTCGCCGGGGTATCCGGCCGTCGGCGACCACACGTGGTAGGCGACGGACAGATCGCGCGCGAACACCGCGACGTCGCTGTCGCCCACCAGCACCCCATCGTGGACCACCTCGTAGGGATCTCCGGCCGCCGGATCGGGGACGGCGGGGCGCGAGGTCCAGTCGCGGTCGGGGCCGCTGGCGGCCCGCACGAGGGTCGGGGCGTCGACGAGGAAATGGTCGATGCCGTGGCGCGCGTAGTGCTCCTCGAGTCCAGCCCGCTCCGGCCCGGTCCTGGGTAGCTCCGGCGTGCCGTGCTCGTCCACCTCGGTGGGGACGGCGGTCGCGTCCGCGACGGCGCCCCGCGGCCGGTAGGCGCACTCGGGCGCCCAGATCCCGCGGGGTCGCCGCCCCGTCCAGGCCTCGTGGGCGTCCAGGCCGCAGGCGAGCTGGCGGTCGATGATGCCGGAATCGCGCACCAGCGGCAGGTAGGGGTGGGTCGCGGGCCCTCCTAGCAGTTCGATGACGCCGCGTGAGTCGAGGTCGGCCCACACCGCGAGCAGCCCACCGGCCGCTTCGACCTCCTCGTGGGTGCGCAGCAGGTCGGCGTAGTGGCGCCAGTAGTAGCTGCCGAGCTCGCGGACGTGCCGGTCCGGCACGATCGGCAGGCTCCGCTGCTCCTCAGCGCGCCACATCTGGATCGTCAGCCAGGTGCCGAGGTCGTTACGCAGTCGCTGGTCGGCCAGCTGCCACGCGGTCAGCGGCGAGACGCCCAGCGTCAGGACATCCCGGTGCCCGCGCTCGGCGAGCCGCAGCAGGACCTGCGTGACCCGCAGCCACGCCCCGCCCCACGCCTGGAACAACCACTCCTCGCCGACGGGCCAGACCCCGTGGCCACGCAGGTGGGGTAGGTGGGTGTGCAGGACGAACGCGACCTCGCCTCTCATGGCGCCGGCCGGGCCACGGCGATGAGGTCGAGGCTCGTCTCGGGGTCGTCGCGGCGCACCTCGAACCAGGTGTGGCGCACGCGGTGCACGGCCGCGCGGATCCACCGAGGCCAGCTCGGCGGCTCGCCGGCAGTGAGGACGTCCGTGAGCGGACGGCGCGCCAGCCGCTCGAGCGCACGCAGCCGGCGCCCGTGGTGGACCCCGAGGACCGCATCCACCTCCAACCCGGCGCTGCGCAGCTCGTCCGCCAGCTCGTCGGCGGTGAACTCGCGCACGTGGAAGGGGTTGACCGGCGTGTCCGACCCCGGCGTGAAGGTCAGCCGGTTCGGGGTCGCGATGTGCACTTGGCCCCCCGGGGAGGTCACGCGGCGCAGCTCGGCGAGGTAGGCGGGGACGTCGTGGACGTGCTCGATGACCTGGAACGACACCACCCGGTCGACACTGCCGTCCTCGAGCGGCAGCGCTCCGAGGTCGGCCTGCAGCACCTCGATCCGGGGATCCGCCGCGTAGGTGGCCTCGATGTGATCGATCACTGCAGGCTCGAGATCCACGCCGATGACGGCGGCGGCGCCGGCCTCGACCAGGTGGGCCAGGCCGTAGCCCTCGCCACAGCCCGCATCGAGCACACGCTCGCCGGCGACGTCGCGTCCGGCGAGGTTGTACGCGACGAGGTGACGCTCGAACCAGTAGCGCTCGTCGGGGATGCCCGGGAGCGTGCGCTCGCCGGTGAGCGCGAGTGGGGGGCGGGGCGGTGACGTCACGGCCGCGAAGCGTAGGGGCGAGGGGGCCCCGTGGCCCGGTTGACGTTGGTGTCAACTTGACTCGGCGTCGGACCGCCCGGTACCAAGCCCTCCCGGACCGGCCATCCGGCCGGGGCTAGGCGCCTGCAGCGCACGGTTACGCTCGCCAGACCTGCCGGGGCGCGGTCGCCGGCCAGGCGACACGACGTCACCGCGGCACCGTCCCTGTCGCCGATGCCCGGCGCGGCGTCGCACCCAGGAAGGGAAACGTCCCGATGAAGATCGTGGTCCCCGTCAAGCGCGTCCCGGACACCGCTGGAGAGAAGAAGCTCAGCGACGACATGACCAGCGACCGCGAGTCGGTCGAGGCGGTCCTGAACCCGCTCGACGAGTGGTCGATCGAGACCGCGCTGCAGCTGAAGGAAGCCGGCAAGGCCGACGAGATCGTCGCCCTCTGCATCGGACCCGAAGCGGCGCAGGCGACGGTCCGCAAGGCGCTCAGCTACGGGCTCGATGCGGCCGTGCAGGTCACCGACGAGGGCGTCCACGGTTCCGACGCGCTGGGCATCGCCCGCATCCTCGCCAAGGCGCTCGAGGACCTGGACGCCGACCTCGTGATCTTCGGTAGCCAGTCCACGGATGCTCGCACCTGCATCGTCCCTGCCGCGGTGGCGGAGTTGCTCAACCGCCAGGCGCTGACCTTCGCGCGGCACATCGAGATCGACGGCGAGACGGTGACGGTCCACCGTGAGCACGAGGAGGGCTGGGACGTCGTCGAGAGCTCGCTGCCAGCCATCGTCTCGGTCGTGGAAGCCATCAACGAGCCCCGGTACCCGTCGTTCAAGGGGATCATGGCGGCCAAGTCCAAGCCTCTGGACACCAAGTCGCTCGCCGACATCGGCGTCGATCCCTCCGAGGTCGGTCTCGCCAACGCCGCCGCACAGATCCAGGACGCGCAGCCGCGGCCTCCGAAGGAGGCGGGGACCATCGTCGAGGACGACGGCAGCGGCAGCGTCGGAGCCAGTGCGCTCGCCGACTGGCTCCAGGAGAAGAAGTTCATCTGATCCGCGGCCACATCCCGACCGGAACGACAGACGAGGAAGACGGATGAGCGAACTGCTGGTCCTCATCGACCACGGCGCCGGCAAGCCTCGCAAGGTGTCGCTGCAGCTACTGACCGCGGCCCGCAGGCTCGCGGCCGAGACCGGGGACACGATCGCCGCGGTGTGGCTCGGACCCGGTGCCGGCGATCACGCCGAGACCCTGGGCCGCTTCGGCGCCCAGAAGCTGTACCACTGGGATTCCGAGGATGCCCACGGCTACGTCACCCTGCCCCAGGTCGAGGCGCTGCAGAAGATCGTCGAGGACGGCGACGTCGCCGGGATCCTGTTCGCGTCGACCAACCACACCAAGGACGTGGCGTCGCGCCTCGCCATCCGCTGCGACGGCGGGATCATCACCGACTGCTCCGACGTCGAGGTCGAAGGCGGCCGGATCCTCGGCACGAAGGAGGTCTTCGGCGGCGACATGATCAGCAAGGCCAAGGTCGCCGAGGGCAAGCTGCAGCTGTTCGGCCTGAACACGAACGCCGTCGCCGCCGAGGAGGGCGATGGGGGCGCGCCCGAGGTCGTCAGCCTCGATGTGTCGCTGTCCGAGGACGCGACCAAGACCAAGGTGGTCTCGGTCGAGAAGCAGGTCTCGGGGGAGCGCCCCGACATCGCCGAAGCCGCCACCGTCGTCGCGGGTGGCCGCGGCCTGGGCGAGGAGGAGGGCTTCAGGTTGATGGAGGAGCTCGCCGACACGATCGGTGCCGGGGTCGGTGCGTCCCGCGCCGCCACCGACGCCGGTTGGTACCCGCACCGCTTCCAGATCGGTCAGACGGGGCGCACCATCTCGCCGTCCCTGTACATCGGCTGTGGTATCTCCGGCGCGATCCAGCACCGGGCCGGGATGCAGACGGCGCAGAACATCGTCCCCATCAACAAGGACCCTGACGCCCCGATCTTCTCCATCGCGGACTTCGGCGTCGTCGGTGACCTGTACAAGGTCGTCCCCGCCTTGATCGAGGAGATCAAGAAGCGCAAGGGCGACTGACGATGGTGGCGCCGTGGGATCGCAGGACGTCGGGCGACCGCGCGCGCATCGCCGGAGAGAAGCTGCGGACCTGGCTACCCGAGGTCGCCGCGGCCAGTCGCTTCTGGGCCGAGTGGTTCCGGGTCCACGACGTGGACGTGGCGAGCATCGAGGAGGTCGAGGACCTCACGCGTCTGCCGACGGCACGCGAGGCGGAGGTCGTGCACGCGGGCGGTCCCGGAGGACCTGACCTGGTCCTGCGACCGAGCGAGGACCAGGTCAAGGCACGCGCCTCGGGCGACGTCCTGCGCTCGATCGCGGAGCGCATCCGGTCCGCCGGCGCCGAGGGCAAACGCCGCGCGCTGCTCGAGGAGTACAAGCCCATCCACCTCCAGCGGACGGGCCGGGACGGCTTGCTCACCCTCGCCTACAGCCGCTCCGACCTCGATCGGTTGCACCTCGCCGGGGCACGGGCCGCCGCCGTGCTCGGCCTGAGCGAGGACGACTACGTGGTCTCTGCGGTCCCGGCTAGCCCCACCTTGGCGTTCTGGGGCACCTACCACCTCGCGCTGGGTGCGTCGCTGCTCGCTCTGCATCCCCGCGGGAGCGGCGAGCCTGCCGACACCGTGAGCGAGAGCTTCGGCCAGGTTCCGGCGACCGCGGTGGCGGTGCCTGTCGCGGAGGCGATCTCGCTCGCCGCCGCGATGATCGAACACGGGGTCGACCTCAGCACCGTCCGCACACTCCTGCTGCTCGGGCCGCCACCGCAGGCGGACCAGCGCGCCAGGATCGAGGAGGCCTGGCTCGCTGCCGGCACCGCTCGCGGCCTGCGCGTCCTCGCGCTGTGGGGTCCATCCGGCGCACGCGCTCTGTGGGCCGAGTGCTCCGCGGACAACGGCCTGCACACCTACCCTGATCTGGAGTTCGTCGAGGTCATCGATCCCTCCTCCGGCCGTCCCGCGCGCGAGGACGGCGACCTGACGCTCACCAACGTCGGCTGGCACGGCACCGTCCTCGTCCGGTACCAGACCGGCGCGTACGTGTCGGGCGTGACGGACGCCGCCTGCCCTGGCTGCGGACGGACCGTCCCCCGGGTCAGCGGCGAGGTCATCGAAGGCGCGTGGGAACCGGCGATCACCACGGAGGATGGTGTCTTCCGAGCGGATCTGCGTGGCGCTGCGGTCGTGCTCGGTGTCGAGCCCGGCATCACGGCGTGGCGGACCGAGGTGCGTCCACCGAAGGGTCGCCGGAAGACCGATCAGGTCCTCGTCGAGGCCGCACCCCCCCTCGACGAGACCGTCTCCGCGGCGCTCGAGGAGCGGCTCGAAGCCGCCGTCGGCGTGCCCGTGACCCTGGCTGGGGCGGACGCCGCAGCGGTGCAGCGCAACGCTCAGACGGCGGGGAGCGTGTTCGCCGATCTGCGCTGATCGGCGTCCCGGCCGACACGAGCCGTGCGCTGCGGTGGCGCGAGCTTCCAGGTAGCGTCGTGCCTCGCGGACGGACGCGCAGGAGGTGGTGGTGCAGGCGGGGCGTACGGGTGTGTGCGTCGTCACCTACGGGTCGGCGCGCGTGCTGCCCAAGCTGCTGCGCGGGCTCGCCGAGCACGAGCCCGATGCTCCGGTCGTCATCGTCGACGACGCCAGCCCCGATGGTCCCCCCGACGGGCGCGACCACGAGGTGGTGGCGCTCGCCGCCAACAAGGGGTTCTCTACAGCTGCCAACGTCGGGGCACGGCACCTGTTCGACCGCGACTGCGAGTACGTGGCCTTCCTCCACCCCGACGTCCGCATCTCCGGTCCCTCGCTCACCGAGCTGACGCGCGAGCTCGACGACCGCCCCGCAGTGGGTATCGCGACCGGTCCCGTGGTCGGGACCGATGGGACCCGGATCCCCTCGGCCTGGGGACCCACCTCGATCCGGCGGGCCTTGACCTTCGCGGCGGGACTCGACGCGGCCCGCCTCCGCGCCGCGGCTGGCGGGATGCTGCGTCCTCGCGTCTCGACCTCGGACGCGTCCACCGTCGTGGACGACATGCGCGTCGAGGGCCACGTCATGAGCGGGACGATGCTCGTGCGGCGTGAGTGCTTCGAGCAGCTCGACGGCTTCGATGAGTCCTTCTTCCTGTACTGGGAGGACGCGGACCTGTGCTACCGCGCCCGCGAAGCGCGATGGGAGGTGCGTCTGCTGCCGTGCACCCCGTTCGTGGACGCCGGAGCCAAGACCGCCGACACCCTCGACGACCACCGGTGGGCGTGGTTCGAGGAGGGCGCGTTGAGGTTCGGTAGCAAGCACCTGGTCCCCGGCCAAGCGCGGCAGCTGGAGGCGGCCCTGAGCCTGGGACGCCGCGTGGGACGGCTGAGGATGCGCGGATGACGAGGCGGACCTTCGCCATCCTGACGGTCCTCGCGGTGGGACTCCTACCGCTGCTGGCGACGCCGACATCCGCGGCTGTGGAGGTCGAGCGGGTCGCCGGCGAGGACCGGATCGAGACGGCGGTCGAGCTGTCACGCACGAGCTTCGACGTCGCCAGCGTGGCCGTCGTCGCCGACGCCTGGACCTTCGCCGACGCACTGGCTGCGGCGCCCCTCGCCGCTGCCGCCCGAGGCCCGGTCCTGCTCAACGAACGCGATCGGCTCGACGGCCGGGTCGAGCGGGAGCTCGACCGCCTCGGGGTGGACACCGTCTACCTCATGGGCGGCGACGCCGCGCAGGGCCCTGACGTGCAGGCTGCGCTCGAACGGGACCACGACGTGGTGCGCTTGGGCGGTGACGATCGCTTCGCGACCGCAGCGCTGGCTGCGGACGAGGCAGCGAGGCGGTGGCGCGCCGCAGGTGACGCAGATGCCGGTGACCACGTCCTCGTCGCGCTCGGGCGCCACCCGGAGTCGGAGTCACGAGCCTGGCCCGACGCGCTCGTGGCTGGCGTGCTCGCGGGGTACGGCCACCGACCTGTGCTGCTCACCGAGCGCGACCGGGTGCCTGAGGCGACCAACCAGGCCATCGAGGATCTCGGAGCGTCCCGGGTGACGGTCGTGGGCGGCCCTGCGGCGATCCCGTCCAGCACACAGGATCAGCTCGGTTCCGGCGTCTCGCGCGACCGCATCGGAGGTGCGGACCGTTACGACACCGCGCGGCTCCTCGCACAGCAGGCAGCGAACCTGGGCGCTGATCTCGACGTCGCGCTGCTGTCGACCGGCCTCGACTTCCCCGACAGCCTCGGGGCCGCGCCCGCCGCCGTCGCCCGCGGTGGTGTGCTGCTGCTCGTGCACCCCGACGATCTCGATCGCGCGCGAGCCACCGCCGAGGTGCTCTGGACCCGTCGTGACAGCATCACGCAGCTGACCCTGACCGGGGGCACTCGGGCCATCCCGAGGGCGACCGCCGACCAGGTCACCGCGCGTGTTAACGGCCTCGATGGACTGACGCTGCGTGCGGCCGTGTGGGCCACTGCCGGCGTGTTCTCCGACCCACTCGGGCTGCTCGTCGCCGACGAGCACACGTTCGTGTTCGAGCGCGGCCGTTCCGTCGACGGCGAGCAGACCATGGGTCGCATCTGGCTGGCCGACGGCGGCACGAAGGCCGCCGTGCCGTTCCTCGAGGTCCCCACCCGCACCGACGGTGAGCGCGGTCTGCTGGGGGTCGCGTTCCACCCCGACTACCCCTCCGACCCGCGCGTCTTCGTCCACCACAGCCACTCTGGCGACGGCGACACGATCCTCGCCGAGTACCGCGCCTCGAGCGACGGCACCCGTGCCGATCCCGGCTCCCGCCGTGAGCTGCTCCGGGTCGACCAGCGGGCGCCCAACCACAACGGAGGCACCCTGACGTTCGGTCCTGACCGCATGCTGTACCTGTTCCTCGGCGACGAGGGCGGAAGCAACGACACGTTCGACAACGGCCAGGACATCACGACGCTGCCCGGATCGGTGCTGCGGCTCGACGTCGCCACGCCGGGTGTCGCAGCCGCCCCGTCCGACAACCCCTTCGTCGGACGCAACGGCGACGACCGCATCTGGGCGCTGGGCCTGCGCAACCCCTTCCGGGCCGGTTCCGATCCCGTCACGGGCGAGACGTTCATCGCCGATGTCGGTCAGGGAGGCTGGGAGGAGGTCGACCTGCTGCCTCCCGGCATCGGCGGCATCAACTACGGCTGGCCCTGCCGTGAGGGCGAGCACGCGGGACCCGGGTCGACGAAGTGCCCCGGCGAGGAGGCGCTGACGGGCCCGATCCACGAGTACGCACGCAGCGGTGGACAGTGCGCCATCATCGGCGGGGAGGTCTACCGCGGCAGCGCCATCGGGGAGCTGCGTGGCCACTTCCTGTTCGGCGATCTGTGCAGCGGGATGATCGGCAGCCTGCGGTCGCAGTCCGGCAGCGCGGCCCAGGTCACCGACTGGACCGCGGACCTCGCCGCCGTCGGCTCGCCCCGCTCGTTCGGCATCGGTGCGGACGGCGAGCTCTACGTCATGAACGTCAGCACCATCTTCCGGATCGAGCGTGGCTGACCGTGGCTGACATCGTTCGTAACCCTCCGGACCGCGGGGCCAGGATCGACGGCGCGGATGCGCCGTCGCCGAAGGTGGAGGTGTACCTGGATCACGCGGCGAGCACGCCGCTGCGCCCCGAGGCGCGGGCGGCGTTGCGGTCGTGGCTCGGCGAGGACGGTGCGGTCGTCGGCAACGCCTCGTCGTCGCACGCCGCGGGACGGCGTGCCCGCGTCGCCGTCGAAGAGGCACGCGAGCGGGTCGCCACTGCGCTTGGCGCGCACCCCCACGACATCGTGTTCACCTCGGGCGGCACCGAGGCGGACAACCTCGCCGTGAAGGGTCTCGCGTGGGCCGGTGCCGAGTCCGGGCGGCGCCACCTGGTCGTGTCCGCCGTCGAGCACCCTGCGGTCCGTGACGCGGCGTCGTGGCTGGCCGACGCGCAGGCGTTCACCGTGACCTGGGTCGCCCCTGACGCCGACGGCACCGTGCCCGTCGACGCGATCCTCGACGCCGTCCGCGACGACACCGCCGTGGTCTCGGTGATGACCGCCAACAACGAGCTCGGCGCGGTGAACGACGTCGCGACGCTCGCTGACGCGCTCGCCGATCACCCGGCTGCGCTCCACACCGATGCCGTGCAGGCGTTCGCGACGCTACCGGTGGACCTCGGTCACCTCCGCGTCGACGCGCTGGCGCTGTCGGCGCACAAGTTCGGCGGCCCGCAGGGGGTCGGCGTCGCCTACCTGCGACGCGGTGTGCCGATCGTCCCGATCGCGCACGGCGGGGGTCAGGACCGGGGCGTGCGTTCCGGGACGTTCGCGGCCGCGCTCGATGCCGCCTGTGCCGCCGCGGTTGAAGCGGCGACGTTGGACCGCGCGGAGCTGGCGTCGCGGCTGCCGGGGTGGACCGATCGGCTGTCCGCCGTGTTGACGACGCTCCACGGGGTGCGCCGGAACGGTCCCGCCGACCCGGCCCGCCGTCTGGCATCGCACCTGCACCTGTCCATCGACGGTGTGGAGGGCGAAGCCCTCACGTTCGCGCTCGACCAGGCGGGTGTGCGGGCATCGGGCGGGGCGGCGTGCTCGTCGGGTTCGGCGCGGGCCAGCCACGTGCTGGAGGCCGCCGGGGTCGACGGCGATGCGGCACTGCGGCTGTCGCTGGGATGGACCACGACCGATGAGGAGGTCGAGCGCGCCACGGCGCTGGTGCCCGAGATCATCGCGAAGCTCCGTGCCGGCGAGGCGGTGACCTGATGGCCCGCGTGCTCGTCGCCATGAGCGGAGGGGTCGACTCGTCGCTCGCGGCTGCGCTCCTCGTCGACGAGGGTCACGACGTCACCGGCGTGCACCTCAAGCTCGCCGACGTCGACCTCGCCGAGCAGGTTCCCGGACAGGGCTGCTGCACCCTCGATGACGCCCAGGACGCCCGTCGCGTGGCGCAGGTCCTCGGCGTCGACTTCTACGTCTGGGACCTGTCCGACGTGTTCCGGCGTGAGGTGCAAGCCCCCTTCGCCACCGAGTACGCGGCGGGGCGCACTCCCAACCCCTGCATCACCTGCAACGACCGCGTGAAGTACGCCGCGCTGCTCGAGCGGGCCCGCACCCTCGGCTTCGACGTGCTCGCGACCGGCCACCACGTGGCCCTGACCGAGAACCGGGGACGCGTGTCGCTCCGGCGCCCCACGGATCGCCGCAAGGACCAGACCTACGTGCTGTACCGCGCATCCCAGGAGCAGCTGCGCCACAGCCGGTTCCCCGTCGGGGCGTACACGAAGGTCGAGGTGCGGTCCATGGCGCGGGAGCGCGGGCTGCGGACGGCGACCAAGCCGGAGTCCTACGACGTCTGCTTCATCCCCGCGGGCGACACCGCCGGCTACCTCGAGGGCCGTGTCTCCGACGCCCCAGGCGACATCGTCGACCTCGACGGTCGCGTGCTGGGCCAGCACCGAGGCGTCTGGCGCTACACGATCGGCCAGCGCCGCGGCCTCGGCCTCGGTGATCACGAGCGACGCTTCGTCGTCGACCTCGACGCCCGGCAGCGACGGGTGGTGGTCGGGGCGCGCGAAGCACTCGCGTGCCACTGGCTCGAACTCGACGACCTCCACTGGATCTCCGGCGCCCCGCCCACGGACGGCACGGGCGGTCTGACGGTCCAGATCCGCGCCCACGGCAGGCCGGTCCCGGCCTGTCTTGACGGCCACCGCGTCGAGGTCGATGAGCCGCTGTACGGCGTGGCGATCGGACAGGCCGCCGTCCTCTACCACGGCGACGAGTGCCTCGGCGGGGGTGTCATCGGCACCGCGGACCGCGCGCCGCAGCTCCCCGTCGCCTGACGCGCACTTCCTCGGAACCTGGATACCTGGGTGCACCCTGGTGCCCCCGGCCGTTCAAGTTCGGTCAGGGGGCGTCGTTACGATCGGGGCCTCTCGACCGGAGGTCGTCTCGTTGTCCGACGTCCCGAGTTCGCTCGCGGAGGCGCGCGTGCGGCACGACGAGCTGGCCAGGGAGCTGCGGGACGCCAACTACCGCTACTACGTGCTCTCCGACCCGGCGATGCCGGACGCCGAGTACGACGAGCGGTTGCGTGAGCTGCAGGCCATCGAGGACGCCTACCCCGAGCTGGTCACGCCCGACTCGCCGTCGCAGCTCGTGGGTGCGCCCCGCGACACCGCGTTCCCGCCCTACACCCACCTCGAGCCGATGCTGTCGCTCGACAACGCGTTCAGCCGCGAGGAGCTCGATGCCTGGGCGGAACGGATCAGCCGCGGCCTCGACGGGAAGATGCCGCGGCTGCTGTGCGAGCTGAAGATCGACGGCGTCGCCATCTCGATGACCTACCGGCGGGGGGTCCTGGCGGTCGCAGCGACGCGGGGGAACGGGGTCGTCGGCGAGGAGGTCACGCCCCAGGTCATGACGATCGGCAACGTCCCGTACCGGCTCGACACCGACGCCCCGCCCGAGGTGATCGAGGTGCGGGGCGAGGTCTACTACCCGCTGGACGACTTCGAACGACTCAACGAGGAGCGCATCGAGCGCGGCGAGGCTGCGTTCATGAACCCCCGCAACGCCGCGTCCGGGGCGCTGCGACAGAAGGACCCGCAGGTGACCCGGCGGCGTCCCCTGGCGGTGTGGTGCCACGGCCTGGGGGCGCTGGAGGGGACGGGCTTCGCGACCCAGTCCGAGGCGTTCGCCTGGATGCGGTCCGTGGGACTTCCCACGCCCCAGCAGACCAAGCTCGCTGACGACGTCGACGATGTCTGGGGCTACATCACGCACTGGACCGAACACCGCCACGACCCGGGCTACGAGATCGATGGCGTCGTCATCAAGGTCGACGATCTCGAGCAACGGGCGAGGCTGGGAACCACGGCCCGCGCCCCACGCTGGGCGCTCGCCTACAAGATGGCGCCGATCGAGAAGGAGACGCGCCTGCAGGCGATCGAGGTGAACGTCGGACGGACGGGCAAGGTGACGCCCTACGCCGTCCTCGAACCCGTCGTCGTCAGCGGAGTGACCGTCACCTACGCGACCTTGCACAACGAGACCCAGGTCCACGCCAAGGACGTGCGCGTCGGCGACACCGTGATGGTCCGCCGCGCTGGTGACGTGATCCCCGAGGTCGTCGGCCCGGTCGCTTCCAAGCGCCACGCCGGAGCCGAGCCGTGGCACATGCCCGCCGAGTGCCCGTTCTGCGGCAGCACGCTGGTCCGACCCGAGGGCGAGGCTCACCACTTCTGCGAGAACGTCGACTGCCCCAACCGGCTGTTCGAATCGCTCACCCACCTCGCCGGCCGCGGGGCGCTGGACATCGAGGGGCTGGGTGAGAAGACCGTCAAGCTGCTGCTCGACGAGGGCCTCGTTGCCGACCTCGCGGACGTGTTCCGACTCGCCGAGCACCGCGAGGACCTGCTCGCGTTGGAGGGCTGGGGGGAGAGGTCGGTCGACAACCTCCTGACCTCGATCGAGGAGGCGAAGGGGCGTCCGCTCGACCGGCTGCTGGTCGCGCTGAACATCCGTCACGTCGGACCGACCGTGGCCAAGCTCCTGGCTCGGCACTTCGGCTCGCTCGACGCCATCGTGACGGCCAGCGAGGACGAGCTCGCCGCGGTCGATGGCATCGGCCCGACCATCGCCGAGGCCATCGCGAACTACGTCGCCACCGATCGCAACCGCCAGCTGCTCGCCGACCTCGAGCAGCTCGGCGTGAACACCCGGGCCGAGCGGGTCGAGACGAACGACGCACTGGCGGGCATGACGCTCGTCGTGACCGGGACGCTCGAGGGCTACTCCCGTGACGAGGCAAAGGCCGCGCTCGAGGCACGGGGAGCGAAGGTCACCGGCAGCGTCTCGAGCAGGACCACCGCGGTCATCGTGGGCGAGAACGCCGGCTCGAAGCTGGACAAGGCGCGCGACCTCGGCGTGCCGGTCCTCGACGAGCCCCAGCTCGTCAGGCTCCTGGAGACGGGTGAACTGCCGTGAGCCGGTTCGATCCGGCAACCTACCCGGGGCGTCGCCCCGACGGACCCGTGCTCGTCTACCAGGGCCATGAGTGGCCCGTGCGCGTCGACGGCCACACCTCACGCCCAGTCAGCGCCCCGGACGCGGCACAGGGGGCGGAGGTCCTCGCCACCGACGACGTGCGCTGGATCGTCGCCTACGGCGCCAACGCCAGTCCCGACCGGCTCGTCGACAAGGTGCTCGACCTGCGGGGCGCGCTGCTGCTGCCGGCCCGGCTGTACCAGTGGCGCCTCGTGTGGGAGGCCCGTCGCTCGACGAGTACGGGCGCCGTTCCCCTGACGCTGGCGAGTTCACCCGGCAGCGTGCTCGACGCCTGGGTCCTGGGTGTGCACCCCGCGGACGTGCCGACCGTCGATCGCAGCGAGGGCCGGGGCGGCAACTACGACATCGGCCGGGTGGGCCACGTTGCGCTGGCCGGACGGTTCCTGCTGCCCGAGGCGCTCGCGTACGGACCCACGGACCTCACCCGGGTGCTGCTCGACGAGGCCGACGAGGAGTTGACCTGGCCCCCACTCACGCAGGCCGACGCGGTCGCGCGGCTCGATACCGGGGCGCCGGTCCGTCACGGGGTGCCCCTCGCCGGAGCAGTCCGGTCCGTCTGGCCGCCGACACCGCTGGACGACCTCGACCTGTTCGTCTACGGAACCCTCAAGCCGCGCATGAGCCGGTGGGACAGCATCCGCGACCTCGTGGACGTCCTCGGGGAGGCCTCGACGCCGGGGTGGCTCCGCGCCACGTTCTACGGCTGGCCGGCAGCCCGGTTCGAGGCGGGACGCAGCGAGGAACACGTCCACGGCTACGTCCTGCGGCCGCGCGACGCGGCGTCGGCCCACGAGCTGTACCGTCGGGTCGACGAGATCGAGGACGAACCCGATCTGTTCCGCCGGGTCTCGGTCCGGGTCACGCGCGAGGACGGCGCGACCGGCTGGGCGGCCGCCTACTCGTGGGCGGCCGACGAGATCGCGCCGGGCACGGTCGTCGCCGACGGGCGCTGGAAGGGGACGTGACCGAGGTGGCAGCGCGACCGCAGCGACCCGGCCGCGTGCGCCTGCTCACGCGAGGCTTGCTCCGGCGCTGTCCGAACTGCGGCAGCGGGGACGTGTTCACGGGCTTCTTCGCCATGCGCGAGCGCTGCCCGCACTGCGGGCACCGCTACGACCGCGAGGAGGGCTACTGGCTCGGGGCGATGGCGATCAACATCGCGGTCACCGAGGCGCTGTTCGGAGCGTTCTTCGTCCTCGGGATGGTCCTCACCTGGCCGGACGTACCGTGGACCGGCCTCCTGATCGGCGGCTTGCTCCTGAACGCCACCTTCCCGGTCGTCTTCTACCCCGTCTCCAAGACGCTCTGGGTGGGCTTGGACCTCGCCTTCCACCCTCCTGAGCCGCCCGAGGAGGCGGAGGCGATCACCGCCCGGGAGCGGCCCCCGGGTATCTGAGCGCGGGACCGCCGTTCACGCATCGTCTCGGCCGCCCCGTACGACGGGCCCCGGTCGCCGGTCCTCGGCCAGACTCCTCCCGTCCTCCGACCGGGAGACCCGCCAGCGGACGCCCCGACGCTGCGTCATCGTGGAGCCAGCGTCGAGGCCGTCCGTGCCCCGCGCAGGAGGAACGACGTGAGCGAGTTGAGCGAGATCGTGCGCGAGCTCGGCGAGATCGACACGCGGCTCGAGGACCTCGGCTCCGACGATCGCGAGGAAGCGGCGATGTTGCGCGACCGGCGCCACGAGCTGCGTGCCCGCGCGGCGGAGTTGCGCCAGGAGATCGAGCCGGCCGATCAGCAGATGGAGGACGGCCGCCTCGTCGCGCAGACCATCCCTCCGCGCTGACGGGACGCAGCGCGGAAACGGGCCCGGCTCCTCCACGGGGTCGGGCCCCTCGCTCGCCCGCTCATCCTCTGGTCGCGTCGTGACGGTCAGGCGACCGCTCGAGCCTCACCCCCCACGCCGGCAACGCCGGCCCCTCCCCCCTCAAGGGGGGAGGCATGACCCCGCTCGAGCCTCACCCCCCCAAGGCCGGCAACGCCGGCCCCTCCCCCCTCAAGGGGGGAGGCATGACCCCGATCGAGCCTCACCCCCCACGCCGGCAACGCCGGCCCCTCCCCCCTCAAGGGGGGAGGCATGACACTCCCGGCGCACTAACCTCCGCGGCCCACCCCCGCCCGGAGGAACCGTGTCGCTGTCCGCGGACGAGGTCCGTCACGTCGCGATGCTCGCGCGTCTGGCGCTCGTCGACGACGAGATCGACCGCCTCGCCCCTGAGCTGTCGGCGATCCTGCAGTACGCCGAGCAGGTCGGCGAGGTCGCGGCCGGGGACGTGCCACCGACCGTGCACGCCTACCCCCTGCGTGACGTGGAACGCAACGACGACCCGGTCCCGTCACTGGACCGCACAGCGGTTCTCGCTCCGGCCCCCGAGGTCGAGGAGGACCGGTTCGCGGTGCCGCGGATCGTCGCGGAGGAGGCTTAGTGAGCCTCGTCACGCGATCCGCGACGGACCTGGCCGCGCTCATCGCCGCCGGCGAGGTGTCAGCCGTCGAGGTCGTCGAGGCCCACCTCGACCGCATCGCGCGGATCGATGGGGACCCGAGCGCCGCGACCGAGGACGACGTCCACGCGTTCCTGCACGTCACCGCAGAACCTGCCATCGAGGAGGCCCGCGACGTCGACCGCAGACAGGCGGCCGGGGAGGAGCTGCTCCCCTTCGCGGGCGTGCCGCTGGCGGTCAAGGACGTCATGGTCACCCGGGGCATCCCGACGACCTGTGGCTCACGCATCCTCGAGGGCTGGATCCCGCCCTACGACGCGACGGTCGTGGAGCGGGCCCGCGCCGCCGGGCTGATCCCGCTCGGCAAGACCAACATGGACGAGTTCGCCATGGGCTCGTCCGGCGAGAACTCCGCGTACGGCCCGACCCGCAACCCCTGGGATCTCACGCGGGTGCCGGGCGGGTCGTCCTCCGGATCGGTGGCGTCGGTCGCCGCCATGATGGCGCCGCTGGCACTGGGGACGGACACCGGCGGCTCGATCCGCCAGCCCGCGGCGCTGACGGGGCTCGTCGGCGTGAAGCCGACCTACGGGCAGGTGTCCCGCTACGGGCTGATCGCCTTCGCCTCCAGCCTCGACCAGGCCGGGCCGATCGCGCGGAGCGTCGAGGACGCGGCGCGACTGCATCTCGCGGTCGGCGGGCACGACCCCCGCGACTCCACGTCCATCCCCGAGCCCGTCCCCGATCTGCTGGGAGGTCTGCGTGACGGAGTGGACGGCCTCCGCATCGGCGTGGTGACGGAACTCCAGGGCGAGGGCTATGAGCCAGGCGTGGAGCAGCGGTTTTCCGAGGCGCTCGGACGCTTCGAGCGACTGGGTGCGGAGCTGGTCGAGGTGTCCCTCCCGCACGCCCCCTACGGGCTGCCCGCGTACTACCTCATCGCCCCGTCGGAGGCATCCTCCAACCTGGCCCGCTACGACGGCGTCCGGTACGGGCTGCGGGTCGATGCTGCCACCACAGAGGAGATGAACGCCGCGACCCGCGCAGCGGGGTTCGGGGCGGAGGTCAAGCGTCGCATCATGATCGGGACCTACGCGCTCTCGGCGGGCTACTACGACGCCTACTACCTGCAGGCCTCGAAGGTACGCACGCTGATCGGACGGGACTTCGCCACCGCGTTCGAGCAGGCGGACGTACTGGTGTCACCGACCTCGCCGAGCGCCGCGTTCGAGCTCGGGGCGAAGACGCAGGACCCGCTGGCCATGTACCTCAACGACGTCGCGACGGTGTCGGCGAACCTCGCCGGTGTCCCCGGCATGTCGGTCCCCGCCGGCCTCGACGACGCTGGTCTGCCGGTGGGCTTGCAGATCATGGCGCCGCTGCTCGGCGAGGCCGTGATGTACCGCGTCGCGTGGGCGTTCGAGCAGGACCTGGGCTTCGACCCCACGCCCCGCGGGGACCGTGCGGTCGAGGAGGTGGTCGCGTGAAGGCCTGTTCTTCTACCCCCCAGGCCGGCAACGCCGGCCCCTCCCCCCGAAGGGGGGAGGCATGACTCCGATCGTCCCCGAGGGCTGGGAGCTCGTCGTCGGCCTCGAGGTGCACGTCGAGGTCACGACGACGCGCACCAAGATGTTCTGCGGCTGCAGCACCGACTTCCGTGCCGAGCCCAACACCAACGTCTGCCCCGTGTGCACCGGTCAGCCCGGCAGCCTGCCGGTCGTGAACGGGGCGGCGATCGAGGCGGCGCGCCGTCTCGGTCTCGCGCTGAACTGCACGATCATCGACTCGTGCCGCTTCCACCGCAAGAACTACTTCTACCCCGACATGCCGAAGAACTACCAGATCAGCCAGTACGACATCCCGCTGTGCAGCGACGGCTCCCTCGACCTCGAGGTGGACGGCCAACCGCGACACGTCCGCATCGAGCGCCTGCACATGGAGGAGGACACGGGCAAGTCACTGCACGTCGGCGTGACCGGCCGCATCCACGGTGCCGACCGTTCCCTGATCGACTACAACCGCGCCGGCATCCCGCTGCTCGAGATCGTCTCCCGTCCCGACATCCACGATCCCGAGACGGCGCAGGCGTACCTGCGCGAGCTCCAGGGCATCGTGCGGGCGCTCGGCGTCTCCGACGGCCGCCTCGAGGAAGGATCGATGCGGTGCGACGCCAACGTGTCGGTCAACCGTGTCGGCGAGGGACTCGGCACCCGCGCCGAGATCAAGAACCTCAACTCGGTCCGCTCCCTCGGTCGCGCCATCACGTTCGAGGCGCAACGCCAGGTCGAGCTGCTCGAGGACGGCGGCACGGTCGTGCAGGAGACCCGTCACTGGGACGAGGGGCGGGGCGTCACCGAGACGCTGCGCCGCAAGGAGACCGTGACCGACTACCGCTACTTCCCCGACCCCGACCTGATCGAGATCACGACCTCGCCCGACCACGTCGAGGAACTGCGCGGGTCCCTGCCCGAGCTCCCAGCCCTCGCACGCGCGCGGCTGGTCGATGACGGCGTGCCCGCCCCGCAGGCCGCCACCATCGTCGGAACCGACCTGTTGCCCTGGTACGACGATGCGGTCGCGGCCGGTGCCCCGCCCGCGACGACCGCGAACTGGCTCGCGGGGGAGGTGACGGCCAACCTCAACGCCCGCGACGTCGAGCCCGCGACGTCGGGGCTGTCCGGCGCCCACGTCGCCGAGCTGGTCGCGCTGATCGAGGACGGCACGCTGTCCAACAAGCTCGCCAAGCAGGTCCTCGAGGGCGTCTTCGACGCACGGGGGGACAAGAGCCCCAAGGTGGTCGCGGCGGAACAGGGGCTCGAGCAGGTCTCCGACGAGGGCGAGCTGCAGGCCATCGTCGACCAGGCCATCGCCGACAACCCCGACGCGGTCGCGTCGATCCGGGAGGGCAACGACAAGGCCATCGGGGCGATCGTCGGAGCGGTCATGAAGGCCACCCGCGGACAGGCCGACCCGCGTCTGACGAACGAGCTGATCCGCCGCACGCTCGCGGACCCCGCGACCGGCTGAACGGCCACAGCCGCCATCGCCGAGCACGCCCACGGCCTCCGGTACCCTGTCCGTCCCGCGCGACCTCGACGTCCCGACGCCCCGTCCGCTCACGTGCGCGCCCCGTGGAGGACCCATGACCTACCAGGCCTCACCCCCCAGGCCGGCAACGCCGGCCCCTCCCCCCTCCCGGGGGGAGGCATGACACCACTCACCGATCTCGCCACGGAACCCCTCACCCGTCTGGGGTCGGCGCGTGACGCCTTCTGCTCGACACCGACCGACGTCCGCTTCGAGGGCACCGTCGAGCTGACGGGCATGACGCCGGTGATGGCGCGGGCCACCATCTCGGTCGAGACCGAGCGTGCGTTCCACGTGGTCGACGTCACCGACGAGGCACGGGCACTGGTGGCCGACTCGGGCATCGAGCACGGCACGCTCGTGGTGTACACGCCCCACACGACCTGCGCGGTCGCGATCAACGAGCGCGAGACGTGCTTCCTTGAGGACTTCCGCATCTTCATGGAGCGGCTGGCGCCGCCGGATGCGTACTACCGCCACGACGACTTCGCCATCCGCACCGAGAACCTGCTCGATCCTGACACCGAGCCCGTCAACGGCCACGCTCACATCAAGGCGATGCTCATCGGGGCGTCGTCCGAGCACGTACCGGTGATCGACGGAGGGCTGGTCCTCGGGACCTGGCAGCGCATCATGTTCATCGAGCTCGACCAGGCGCGCCCCCGACGGTTGCTGTTGCAGGTACAGGGCTGGTGCTGACGGCGTCGCGCCCCGCTCCGTGGAGACCTGGCCTCACTGGTGAGCACAACTCTCCACGAAGGGGGTCGTCGGTCCGCCGTGGGGCGTGGGGTTGCCGGCGGAGGCGGCGTCAGCGGTGCCGCTCGGTCGAGGTGAGCCACAGCCGCGCGAAGCCATCGAGCTTCTCGAGCGCCTCGGGTAGGTCGGTCCGGCCGAAGCCGAGGCGGAAGTGGTTGCCGGGGTGGTCGAACAGCTCGCCGGGGAGCAACAGCACGCCGGTCTCCCTGATGAGCTCCTCGATGAACCGGTGGATGGGCACCGAGTAGTGCAGCCGCGGGAACGCCGTCGTTCCGGCGCGGGGACGGATCCACTCGAACACGTCGGGCCAGGCAGCGAAGAACTCGTCGAGCAGCTCGAGGTTGGTCCCGATGATCCGGTGGGAGCGTCCGAGGAGGTGCTCGCGGGCGCGCAGGGCGCCGATCGCCAGGATCTCGCTCGGGGCGCTCGAGCAGATGGTCGTGTAGTCCTTGAACCCGGCGGCACGGTCGAGCACGTCGCGGTCGGGCGATGCCATCCACCCGATCCTCAGCCCCGCGAGCCCGAACGCCTTGGACATCACCCCGATACTGATGGCGCGGTCGTAGAGGTCCGCCGCGGCGGGCAGCTCGCTCGCCGGGTCGTGCGCCAAGAAGCGGTAGACCTCGTCCGAGATCAGGTACGCGTGCGTCCTGCGCGCGACGTCGATGAGGCGGTGGAAGGTCTCGACGTCAGGATGCGAGCCGGTCGGGCTGTGCGGGTAGTTGAGGATGATGAGGCGCGTCCGGGGACTCACCGCGGACTCGAGCATCTCCGGCGAGAGCTCCCAGCCGCGGTCGTGCTCCAGACGGACGAACGACAGGTCCGCGCCGACGCTGCGGGGCACCTCGTACAGGGACTGGTAGACGGGGGCCATCGCGACCACGTGGTCACCGGGGCCGACGAGCACAGTCCCGAGTGCGAGGATCGCCTCCTGCGCACCGGCGAACGTCAGTACCGAGTCAGCGGGGAGGGTGTCGTAGAGGCCCGCGATGGCCTCCCGCAGCAAGGGATGGCCGGCGCTCTGCGTGTAACCCAGGGTGAGCTGCTGCCACAGCGTGCGTGTCTCGTCGTCGAGGAGCTCGAGCAGCTCGCGCTGGAGGACGCCCTCGACATCGGAGGCACACAGGACGTGGTCGACGGCGAACTCCCAGCGAGCGAAGAACCTCTCGAGCTGGAACGGCGGCAGTGGCAACCGGTGCCTCCCGGGTGCGGGTGGGTGCGGTCCGGAGAGGCTAGGGCCATCAGACCGCGGGGCGGCGGTCGCTGGCCGGCGCCCCGTGAGCGGAGACCGTCCATCGGCCCGCACGCCGCCCCGCGGAGGGTTAGCCTCGCGGTGCTGACCGGGGGCCCGACTCGGTGCCCCTGACCGATCACGAAAGGGGAGCCGTTGGAACCCAGACAGGTAGTGGAGGCCTTCCTCGGCGCGTTCAACCGCCACGACGCGGTGGCGTGCGCCGCACTCTGCGCCGACGACGTGCACTTCGTCGCCGCAGGTGGCCGTGAGGAGATCGACGGTCGGATGGTGCTCCTGACCGATCTCGCCCTGTCGTTCGAGCGGTGGGCGAAGTGGACGCTCACGCCCAGCCGCTGGACGTGCGACGGCGACCAGGTCGTCGTCGAGGTCCACAACTACGCCATCTGCGACGAGACCGGCAAGACGCGCGAGGCCGAGGACTGCATGGTCTTCGTCGTGCGCAACGGCCGGATCGTTGAGCTCGACTTCTACTTCGACTCGGCCGCGACCCGCGATGCCAACACCCGCGACGCGATGCTCGAGCTCGCCGCGACCCCGGAGCCAGAACCCCAACTCGCCAGCGCCTGACCTGACCTTGGCGACGCCGCATCCGCGCCGTCGCTAGGTGGTCCATGCGTCGCCCGCCGCCGAGAGCGTGGTCTCGGCGGCGGGATTCCCCTGGGGACCCGGACGTTGGGTGGTTGGCGCGGGATACCGCGTCAACGACACATCGCTGCGCCCCGCGGCCCCCCGTCGACTTGACGGCTCGCTGGTCGGTGGGCGACAGTACGCGCCCCGGTCGTGGGCGCCCAGCGCACGCCGCCGGAGCTCTCCGAAGGAGCGAACGACGTGCTCACCGTGACGCCGCGCACCACGGCCCTCTGCGGGTCGTCGCTGCGCGTCGTGGTCGACGTCGTCGTCCTCGTTACCTAGCGCGCGTCCGTACCTCGGGCGCGCGCGGACCTCCCAGCTCGGGAGGTCCGGGGCGTTCGGGGCGGAACGCGCTGACCGCACGAGAGGAGTCAGCATGCAGGTCACCGGGGCCCAAGCGGTCATGCGCGCGCTCGAGGAGCTCGGCGTCGAGGTCGTCTTCGGCTACCCGGGTGGGGCGATCCTCCCCGCCTACGACCCGCTCATCGACTCGCCGCTACGGCACATCCTCGTGCGCCACGAGCAGGGCGCGGTCCACATGGCCGAGGGCTACGCCCACGCCACGGGCAAGGTCGGCGTCTGCCTCGTCACCTCCGGGCCGGCGGCCACCAACATCGTCACCGGTCTGGCGGACGCGCACATGGATTCGATCCCGCTGCTCGCCATCACGGGACAGGTACCGACGTCAGCGGTCGGCTCCGACGCCTTCCAGGAGGCCGATGTGACCGGGATCACGATGCCGATCACCAAGCACAACGAGCTCGTGATCGAGGTCGAACGCGTCCCGGGCGCGATCAAGGAGGCCCACCACATCGCCTCGACGGGGCGGCCAGGCCCGGTGCTCGTGGACATCCCGAAGGACGTGCTCAACGCCACCCTCGAGTGGAACTGGCCCGAGTACATGGACCTGCCCGGCTACCGACCCACGATCCGAGGTCACGGCAAGATGGTCCGCGAGGCGGTCGAGCTGATCGGCCGGGCCCGACGCCCCGTCATCTACGCCGGAGGCGGGTTGGTCCGGGCCAACGCCGGCGCGGAGCTGCGCCAGCTCGCCGAGCTGCTCGAGGTGCCCGTCGTCACCACGCTGATGGCGCGCGGCGTGCTCCCCGACACCCACGAGCTGTGGGTGGGCATGCCCGGCATGCACGGCCACTGGGCCGCGGTCCGCGCCTTCCAGGAGGCCGACCTGCTCATCGCCATCGGCACCCGCTTCGACGATCGCGTCACCGGGAAGGTCGACGACTTCGCGCCCAACGCCCGCATCATCCACATCGACATCGACCCGGCCGAGATCGGCAAGAACCGCGTCGTCGACATCCCGATCGTCGGCGATGCCCGCGTCGTGACGGGACAGCTCGTCAAGAACGCCAGCGAGCGGGGCGCCGAGGTCAAGCCCGACACGACCGCGTGGCGTCAGACGGTGGCGACGTGGAAGCAGGAGCATCCGCTGCTCGTCGAGCAGCCCGACGAGGGTGTGCTCAAGCCCCAGACCGCCATCCGTGCCATCTACGACACCTGGGGGGACGACGCCATCTACGTCGCCGGAGTCGGCCAGCATCAGATGTGGGCCGCGCAGATCATCCCCTACAGCCGGGGTCGGCAGTGGATCAACTCCGGGGGTCTGGGGACCATGGGGTTCGCGGTCCCGGCCGCCATCGGGGCCAAGGTCGGTGACCCCGACCGCACGGTGGTGTGCATCGACGGCGACGGCTGCTTCCAGATGACGCTGCAGGAGCTGGCGACCGCGGTCCAGCACGATATCCCCGTCGTGTTCTGCGTCATCAACAACGGCTTCCTCGGCATGGTCCGCCAGTGGCAGGAGCTGTTCTACGACGAGCGCTACAGCGAGGTCGAGCTGCCGCAGGACCTTCCCGACCTCGTCAAGCTCGCCGACGCGTACAAGATCCCCGGGTTCCGCGTCAGCACCGTCGACGAGCTGCGCACCACGCTCGACAAGGCGGCCGAGATCACCGATCAGCCGGTGCTGATCGACCTCCGCGTGGACCCGACCGAGAAGGTCTTCCCGATGGTGCCTTCGGGGATGAGCAACGACGAGATCATCGAGTCGACCGAGGAGTGGTACGCGCGCAAGGCTGCGCTCGCCGAGGTCGCTTCCGAGCCGGAGACCGACTGACATGAGCAGCCACCGCCACACCCTCTCGGTCCTCGTCGAGAACCGCCCCGGCGTGCTCGCTCGCGTCGCGGGGATGTTCAGCCGACGGGGGTACAACATCCACTCGCTCGCCGTCGGACCCACCGAGGATCCACGCATCTCGCGCATGACGATCGTCGTGGGGACCGAGACCCCCCACCTCGAGCAGGTCATCAAGCAGCTCAACAAGCTCATCAACGTGCTGAAGATCCTCGAGCTCGATCCCGGTGCGTCGGTCGAGCGCGAGTTGCAGCTCGTCAAGGTCGCGGCTGACGCGACGACGCGGAGCCAGATCATCGAACTCGCCGATGTCTTCCGCGCCAAGATCGTCGACGTCGATCACGACTCGTTGACCATCGAGGCGTCGGGGGCGCCCGACAAGCTGGAAGCGATGGTGGACCTGCTCGCGCCGTACGGCATCCGTGAGCTCGTCCGCACCGGCACCGTCTCGCTCGCACGGGGCGGACGTTCCATCACCGACGGTTCGCGCGTGCGCATGCAGCGCGTCGTCTGACCCTCCACCGCGGAGAGCAAGGGAAGAAGCTGATGGCCACGATGTACTACGACGAGGACGCCGACCTGAGCCTCCTCGAGGGCAAGACGGTCGCGGTGCTCGGGTACGGCTCGCAGGGGCACGCCCACTCACGCAACCTCACCGATTCGGGGATCGACGTGGTCGTGGGGCTGCGCCCCGACTCGTCCTCGCGTAGCCGCGCCGAGGAGGCCGGTCTGCGCGTGCTCGACACCGCGGACGCCGCGGCTGCGGGACAGGTCATCATGATGACCCTGCCCGACACCGAGCAGAAGGCCATCTACGACGAGGCAGTCGCCCCGAACCTCGCGGACGGCGACATGCTCATGTTCGCCCACGGGTTCAACATCCACTTCGGCCAGATCACCCCACCGGACACGGTGGACGTGACGATGATCGCCCCGAAGTCACCCGGCCACCTCGTCCGGCGCACCTTCACCGACGGCAACGGCACCCCGGGCCTGATCGCCGTGCACCAGGACGCGACCGGCGCTGCCAAAGCGCTCGCGCTGGCGTACGCCAAGGGCATCGGCTGCACCCGCGCCGGCGTCATCGAGACGACCTTCGCCGAGGAGACCGAGACCGACCTGTTCGGCGAGCAGGCGGTGTTGTGCGGCGGGGCGACCGCGCTGATCCAGGCCGGGTTCGAGACCCTCACTGAGGCCGGCTACCAGCCCGAGGTCGCCTACTTCGAATGTCTGCACGAGCTCAAGCTCATCGTGGACCTGCTCTACGAGGGCGGCATGGAGCGGATGCGGTACTCCATCTCCGACACGGCGGAGTGGGGCGACTACGTCAGCGGGCCGCGCATCGTCAACGACGAGACCAAGCGCGAGATGAGGCAGATCCTCGCCGAGATCCAGGACGGCTCGTTCGCCAAGGACTGGATCGAGGAGAACCGCAACGACCGCCAACGCTTCACCCAGCTGCGCGAACGGGGCCTCCAACACCCCATCGAGCAGGTCGGCAGGGAGCTGCGCGCGATGATGAGCTGGCTCCCCAAGCCCACCGACTGACGCCCCGAAGGTTGAACCGCTGAACCTGGCTGACGGGTTCAACGGTTCGAGGAATCCGAGCAGGACGTGGACGTGCCCGCTGCCGCAGCGCCGCCGGAGCGGCTACTGCTGGGGCCGGGTCCCTCGCCGGTGCACCCGCGCGTGCTCGAGGCGCAGGCGCGCGGGGTCGTCGGCCACCTCGATCCGTGGTTCCTCGAACGCACTGACGAGATCGCGCAGATGTTGCGGTCGCTGTTCCGGACCGACCACCGTCTGACGTTCGCCGTCTCGGGGACGGGCAGCGCCGGGATGGAGGCATCGGTCGTCAACGTCGTCGAGCCGGGCGACACCGTCATCGTCGGGGTCAACGGCATCTTCGGCGGCCGTCTCGCGGACACCGCGCGTCGGGCCGGGGCCGAGGTCGTCGAGCTCACCGAGGAGTGGGGCCGGATCGTCCCACCCGAGCGCGTCGACGAGGCGCTGCAGGCTCACCCCGGCGCGAAGGCGGTCGTACTCGTGCTGGCCGAGACCTCGACGGGGGCGCACCAGCCGCTCGAGGACATCGGGGCGCTGGTCGCCGAGCGTGAGACGCTCCTCGTGGTCGACGCCGTCACCGCGCTGGGTGGAACACGGGTCGAGGTCGACGCGTGGCACCTCGACGTCGTCTACGCCGGCACCCAGAAGTGCCTGTCGGTGCCGCCCGGGCTCGCACCGATCACGTTCTCGCCGAAGGCGGAAGCGGTCATCGGGTCACGGAGCCAGCGGGTGCGGTCGTGGTACCTCGACGTGACCGCGATCCAGCGCTACTGGGGCGCCGAGCGCGCGTACCACCACACCGCGCCGATCTCGGCGCTCTTCGGACTTCACGAGGGCCTGCGCATGGTGCTCGAGGAGGGGCTGGAGGCACGGTGGGAACGCCACCGCGCTGTGGGGGAGCGGTTCCAGCAGGCCATCGTCGAGCGAGGCGGCACCCTGCTCGCGCAGGAGGGGCACCGGCTGCCGCAGCTCACGGCGTTCGCGTGGCCCGACGGCGTCGACGAGGCCACGCTGCGGCGGTCGCTGCTCACCGAGCACGGCATCGAGGTCGGCGGTGGGCTCGGGGCGTTCGCGGGGCGCGCGTGGCGGGTCGGGTTGATGGGCGAGGGGGCCCGAGACGAGCACGTGGACCGACTCGTGGGTGCCATCGATGGGTTGCTACCTCGCTGACGGCGGTCGCGATCGGAAGATCGAGCGAGGTACCGGCTCGACCCGTCAACCTCGGGTGGGAGCGATGTCGTACGCTGCGTGATCGTGGAGGCAACAAGGTCCGACCCTCTCGCCCGGCGCGCGATCTACGGGACGATCATCGCCGCCGTCCGGCTCGTGCTGTTCGGGCTACTGCGGTGGCGACTGGACGTCCGCGGGCTCGAGCACGTGCCACGGGCCGGCGGTGCCGTCCTCGCCTTCAACCACCACAGCTACGTCGACTTCCTCGTGACCTGCGTCCCGCTTTACCGCCACACCCGTCGCTACCCCGTCTTCCTCGCGAAGGCGGAGCTGTTCCGGCCTCGCGTCCGCGGCTGGATCTTCCGGGCGAGCGGCCAGGTCCCGGTCGAACGCGGCAGCGTCGAAGCCCGTGCCCGAGCGTTCACCACCGCCGTCGACCGGCTGCGCGAGGGTGCGCTGATCGCCATCGCCCCCGAACAGAGCATCTCGCAGTCGTTCGAGCTGCTGCCCTTCCGGACCGGAGCGGTGCGGATGGCGCAGGCCGCGCAGGTGCCCATCATCCCCGCGATCGCGTGGGGTGACCAGCGCTTCTTCACCAAGCGGCGCAAGCCCCACCTGGTCTGGCGCTTGCCGGTCACCGTCAGGTACGTCCCGCCGGTGCACGTCGCGCCGGACGAGGATCCCGTCGAGGCGACCGAGCGGCTGCAGACGATCATGGCCGAGATGCTCGACGACGCCATCCGCACCTACCCCGACGCGGCACGGCCGGGCGACGACTGGTGGCAGCCGGCCCGGTACGGGGGCAGCGCCCCGCTGCACGACGAGGTCGTACGTGCCCACCTCGCCCGGTGGCCGGAAGCGTTCGAGCCCGATCTGCCGCAAGAGGAGGGCGACGAACCGGTGATCGACGATCGGCCGGTCGATGAGCCGGCGGTCGACGAACCCCGGGTCCAAGACGAGCGGAAGCGAGCCGTCTGAACGCGCCCCGCCTCACCCCAGCATGGCTGCTGCTCGCGGCCGTGCTGGGCGCTGCGTGCGGTGGGGCGTGGGGCCACGTCGACGACGTCGAGGCGTGGGGCCGGGTGGCGCAGGTCGAGTTCGACGACGGCAGCGCGTGGGAACTGCGGCCGTACCGCTCGACGGGCGGGGCGCCGTGCATCGCCCTGGACCTGCCCGAGACCGACAGCAGCGTCTGCATGGAGCAGGGGTGGGCGGTCGAGACCACCGTCCTCGCCGAGGCGGGCCACACCGTCGTGGCCGGCATCACCCACCCCGACGCGGCGTACGCGGTCGTGCCGACCCTGGGCGGGGCGAGCACGGTCGAGGTCACCCCGTACGTGGACCTCGGGTTCGGCTACTTCCACCTCGTGGTCGATGCACGGATGCCTCTCGGTGGCTTCGGCGACGGCATCACGGTCTACAACCTCCACGAGGTCGAACTCGGCCACGAGGAGCGAGAGCCCGAGGACCACGACCACTCCTGATCCCCCCGCCCCGCCGTCCCCAGGCCCCCGCGCCCGCAAGCGGGGGCGGGCTGCTGGTGCCAGCCGACTTCGAAGCGGTTGGCTACGCCGCGAACCAGCTCGCGCGGATGGCGTCGCGCGGTGACATCGTGGAGCTACAGCCACGCGTCTACCTCCTGGCCGGCGTCCCGGACTCCCGCGAGCTGCGGATCACGGCAGCAGCGCTGGCCGCTGGCGAGCGGGCCGCCCTGTCCCACGCCACCGCAGCGGAACTGCACGAGCTCCGCCACGTGCCGCGAAGACTGATCGAGAACCGCATCGACCTCACGTACCCACGGGGGTACGAGCCCGCGGTCCGAGGCGTGACCCTGCACCGACCGTTGCGGCTCCCGCCCGAACACGTCACACGCCGAAGCGAGGTGAGACTGACGACCATCGAGCGCACGCTCGCGGACCTCAGCGGTCTCCTCGCGCCCCGCACGTACGAGCGGGTCGTGGACGCCACGCTCGCCGAGGAGCGAACGACGTGCGGGGCGACCTGGGAGGTCATCGGGGCCCTCGGCAGCTTCCCTGGAGTACAGCTCGCGCGTCGGACGCTCGAACGTTTCGATCCGCGCATGGTCGGGAGGCGCTCAGACCTCGAGCGGACGTTCTTCCGCGGCCTACGGGAGCACGGCGTCGACCTGCCGCAGGCCAACGTCGCCATCGTGGATGCCGACGGACGGCGGCGCTACCTCGACTTCGCGTACGTCCCCGAGCGACTGCCGATCGAGGTCGACTCGACCGCTACCACGCGCCCGTACTCGGGCGAGCAGCGGACGGGGCACGGCAGAACGCGATCGTGCTCACGGGTGAGTGGCTGACGCCGTTGCGCTTCGGTGAGTGCGACATCCGAGACGACATGGTCCGTGTCGCCCCACTCGTTGCGGCGCTGGCGGGAGCGAGGTCTTCTCTCCGGTTAGTCAGGCGGGGCGTGCGTCAGGCGGACCGTCGGGAGATGGCGTCGGCGATGGCGAGGGTGCGGCGGGCCTGCTCGACGTGGAGGTTCTCGATCATCCGTCCGTCCACGGTGACCACGCCCCGCCCCGCTGCCTCCGCTTCCTCGAACGCCGCGATGACCCGCTGCGCCTGGGACACCGCCTCCTCCGACGGCGCCCAGACCCGGTTGGCAGGTCCGAGCTGCTTGGGGTGGATCAGCGTCTTGCCGTCGAAGCCGAGCTGGCGGCCCTGCACGCACTCGGCCTCGAAGCCGTCCGTGTCCTCGAGGTCGTTGAACACGCCGTCGAGGATGGCCTTGCCGGCGAGCCGCGCCCCGAGCACGCACCGCGACAGGGCGCTGAGCAGCGGGGCGCGGCCCGGGACGAACTCCGCCCGCAGCTCCTTCACGAGGTCGTTGGTGCCCATCACGAGCACCGCGAGCCGCTCGTGCGCGGCGATGTCGGCGACGCTGGTGACCCCGGCGGGAGTCTCGATCATCGCCCAGATCGCCAGGGTGTCGGGCGCCCCGCCGGCCTCGAGTGCTCGGGCGACCACCTCGACGTCGCCCCGCGCCCCGACCTTGGGGACCACGATGGCGTCGGCTCCGGATCCGGAGATGGCCGCGACGTCGTCGGCGTGCCACCGCGTGCCGAGGCTGTTGGCGCGGATCGTGACCTCGCGGTCGCCGTACGCGCCCGACCTCGCGGCCGTGCACACCCGGTCCCGTGCCTCGTCCTTGGCATCCGGGGCGACCGCGTCCTCGAGATCGAGGATCAGCGCATCGGCGGGCAGCGTCTGCGCCTTCTCCAGCGCCCGTTCGTTCGCTCCCGGCATGTAGAGCACGGAACGGCGGGGCGTGTAGGCCTCATCCGCCACGGGCCCGGAACCAGCCGTGGACCCGGACTCAGCCACCGGCCCGGAGCCAGCCAGAGGCTCGGAACCAGCCTCGGATCCACTCACAGTCCGTACGCCTCCTTGAGCTCGGGATCGCGAGCGGCCAGCGCACCCGCGAGGTCGAGCACGACCTGGCACTGCTTGTAGGTCGCGTCGTCCTGCATCTTGCCGTCGATCATGACCGCTCCGGAGCCGTCGCCCATCTCATCGACGACCCGACGCGCCCACCTCACCTCGTCCGGCTCCGGTGTGAACACCCGCTTGGCGATGTCGATCTGCACCGGATGCAGGCTCCACGCCCCGACGCATCCCAGCAGGTAGGCGTTGCGGAACTGGTCCTCGCAGGCGACGGTGTCGCGGATGTCCCCGAACGGTCCGTAGTAGGGCAGGATCCCGGCGGTCACGCAGGCATCGACCATCCTCGCCACGGTGTAGTGCCACAGATCCTGCTGGGCGGTTCGGCGCGTGTTGGCGTCGATCACCGGGTTGCCCTCATCGTCTACCCCCGGATCCTCGCGCACCACGTAGCCGGGATGCCCGCCCCCGACCCGGGTCGTCTTCATGCGCCGGTTCGCGGCGAGGTCGGCGGGTCCCAGCGACAGCCCCTGCATGCGGGGCGAGGCGAGGCAGATCTGTTCGACGTTGGCGACTCCCCGCGCGGTCTCGAGGATCGCGTGCAGCAGCAGCGGTCGCGCCAACCCCGCGCGCGCTTCGAGCTGCGCGACCAAGCGATCGACGTAGTGGATGTCCTCGGGGCCCTCGACTTTGGGGATCATCAACACGTCGAGCCGGTCGCCCACCTCGGTCAGCAGGGTGGTGAGGTCGTCCAGGACCCAGGGCGAGTCGAGCGCGTTGACGCGGGCCCACAGCTGGGTGTCGCCGAAGTCGTTGTCGCGAGCGACCCCGACCAGGCCCTCCCGCGCGGCCTCCTTGTTCTCGACCTGGATCGCGTCCTCGAGGTTGCCCAGAAGGACGTCGACGGTCCCGATCATGTCGGGGACCTTGGCGACCATCTTGGGGTTGCTGGGGTCGAAGAAGTGGATCATCCGCGAGGGCAGGAACGGGATCTCGCGCACCGGGTCGGGGGCACCGATGGCGAGGGGCCGGAAGAAGTCCTTGGGGCTGCGCATGGCATCTCCAGCGCGGTCGGCAGGCGAGGCGTTCGGTCAGGTCCGGACTGCTGGCGCGAGGCTGTGGCGCACTACGGTAGTTGGCCCTCGGGGCCGCGCTCCAAGCCGGGGCCTGGCCCCTCGTCCGCGTGAAGAACCGAGCGTGTCAGCAGGAGGTCACCCATGCCCACGGCGGACTTCGGTCGCTACCTCGAGGACTTCGAGGTCGGGGACATCTACAAGCACTGGCCCGGCAAGACGATCACGCAGGCCGAGGACATCCTGTTCTGTTCGATCACCATGAACCAGCACCCGCTGCACAGCGACGACAACTACGCGCAGGCCGCATCTCCGACCGGCAAGGCGATGGTCGTCGGCAACCTCGTCTACTCGGTCGTGCTGGGTCAGTCGGTTCCCGACGTCAGCGGTCGCGCCATCGCCAACCTCGAGATCGAGAGCCTCAAGCACGCCAACCCCACGTTCCACGGCGACACCATCTACTCCGAGACCGAGGTGCTCGACAAGCGTGAGTCCAAGAGCAAGCCGGATCGCGGCATCGTCACCGTGCGGACCATCGGCTACAAGCAGGACGGGACCGTCGTGTGCGAGTTCACGCGCAAGGTGCTCGTGCCCAAGCGCGGACACGGGTTCGATGGCCATCCAGGCCGTCCCGAGCCCAAGGTGGAGGAGTAGGCTCACGCGACCTCGGCACCACGAACGTCACCGACTGCTCGTGTGGACGCCGAGGGAGGAGGATCGGTCGTGCTGCTCACCGATGTGATGACGAAGGACGTGCTCACCACGACCGCCGATGCGACTGTCGCCGGAGCCGCGAAGGCGATGACCGACCGCGGCATCGGCTCGGCGTGCGTGGTCGAGGACGGTCGACTGCTGGGCATCATCACGGAGCGCGACGTCCTGCGAGCGGCGGCGTCCGGCGAGGACCTGACCGCGGAGTCGGTCCGCGACTGGATGACGGCCGACCCGGTCACGATCGGCCCGGAGGAACTGCCGAGCGCGGTCGCCGGGATCCTGCAGGAGCGCGGCTTCCGTCACCTACCCGTGGTCGACGAGGACAGCTTGGTCGGGATCGTCTCGATGCGCGATGTCTGGCGCTTCTCGTTCCTGCCGTCCGAACCCGACGACATGACGCTGCGCGGCTGAGTCATCGGCAAGCTGCGGCTCGGCATCGACCTCGACGGCGTCGTCGCGGACTTCAACGCGGGTTGGATGCGGGCCTACAACGTCGAGTTCGGCACCGAGCTCACGAGCGACCTCGTGTCCTACTGGGACGCGCTCGCGGACCTGACCCACTTCGAGGACATCCGTGACTTCTGGGACTGGGCACGCGACCACGGCGGGCACTCGATCTTCCGCCACCTCGACTGCTACCCCGATGCGCTCCCGAGCCTCGCACGGCTGACGAAGGCCGGCCACGAGGTCGTGGTCATCACCGCGAAACCGCGCTGGGCCCTACACGACACCTACGCCTGGATCGCCGATCATCGGCTCCCGACCCGCGAGGTCCACGTGCGCCACGACAAGTTCCGTGTGGCGTGTGATGTCTACCTCGAGGATTCACCCCAGCAGCTGGCCGAGCTGCGCCAGCGCCGCCCCGACACCACCGTGTGCCGCATGGTCCGCCCGTGGAACCGCCCCGTCGACGGGGTCCGCGACGTCGCGGACTGGGCGGAGTTCGAGCGGCTCGTGGTGGAGCTCGCGGGCTGACGTCACACCCACCGCGTACCGTTCGGGGCGTCGGAGGTGTCGGCCATCCGAGGATCGACCCACCGGAGGGATCGACGTGGACACCAGCGATGTGGACACCAGGCTGTTCCGGCGGACGCGCGAGCAGCGCGAGGCCGAGGAGGACGAGCGTCTCGCCCCCTCCGCGACGCGCGCTCTCGGAAGCAAGGGTCGGGAGCGTCACGAACCCGAGGACCGGTTCCGTACCGCGTTCCAGCGTGACCGCGACCGCATCCTGCACAGCAAGGCGTTCCGGCGGCTCAAGCACAAGACCCAGGTGTTCATCAACCCCGAGGGCGACCACTTCGTCACCCGTCTGACCCACACGATGCAGGTCGCGCAGGTAGGGCGTGCCATCGCCAACGCGCTGGGACTCAACGAGCCGCTGACGGAGGCCATCTGTCTCGGACACGACCTGGGGCACTCACCCTTCGGTCACACCGGCGAGGTCGCGCTGTCTCCCTACATGGGCCCGGGCAAGGAGTGGCAGCACGCGATCCAGTCGGTGCGCATCGTGCGCGAACTCGAACCGCTCAACCTCACGTGGGAGGTACGTGACGGCATCCGAGCATCGTCGTGGAAGAACGACCCGCCGCCGGCTACGCCGGAGGGCCGGGTCTGCCGCTTCGCCGACCGCATCGCCTACCTCGCTCACGACGCCGAGGACGCGGCGCGAGCGGGGCTGCTCCGGGTGGAGGACCTGCCCGGTGACGTCGTCGCGGTGTTCGGCCCACCGAAGGCCTGGATCGACCGCATGGTGGTCGCGGTGGTCGAGGCGTCCGCCGCGGCCGGCGAGGTCACGATGGCACCGGACGACCTCGGGGCGATGCAGCGGCTGCGGGACTTCATGTTCGAGCGGATCTACCTGCGCCCCGAGGCCCGCGAGCAGCACGACAAGGCGATCAAGGTCATCCGCGACCTCGTGGACCACTTCGCCGCTCACGCCGAGGACGTCCCCGACACCTACCGGCTGGCTGACTCCTCCGAGGTGCAGGCGGCGGTCGACTACGTCGCGGGCATGAGCGACAGCTTCGCGATGCGCACCCACGACCGGCTGTTCCGCCCCCAGGGCCTGTACTGATCCTGTCTTTGGCGACGCCTCATCCGCGTCGTCGATGGAGACGTGGCGGATGGTCCGCCGCCGAGAGCGCGGTCTCGGCGGCTCGGTACGCATGGGGACCCGAAGTGCTCCGTGAAACAGGGGTGACCGGTGGTGACTGGTCACATCGGGCTACCGAGAACGGTCTCGTCGGGCGATACCGTCGTGCGACCGGCCGGAGGACGATGACATCGGCTCCTACAGAAGGATCGCCGATGGAGGGGATGACCGCGCAGGTGCTGGCCGCGATCGAGGCGGAGACCGAGCTCTCGCACGGGATCGTGGTGGGTGCGCACGCGTACCTGTTCGCCGAGCTCGGGGTGGAACCCACCCCCGCCGATGTGATCGGCTACCTGGTGCACGCTCGAGAGCAGATCGAGCAGGAGGGTGCGCTCGACGGTGAGTCCGTCCTCGATCAGGGCGGCGACGCCGGCTGACCTGCCGGCGGTCGCGGCCATCCTCGCGCACTACGTCCGCACCGCTCACGTCACGTTCGACACCGAGCCCCGGTCGGTCGCGGCCTGGGGCGAGTGGTACGACCAGCACGTCGTCGGAGGGCCCTACCACCTCCTCGTGGCCGATGTCGACGGGACCGTCCTGGGCTACGCCACCTCCGGGCCGCTGCGACCCAAGTCCGGCTACCGCTCTTCCGCAGAGGTGAGCGTGTACCTGCACCCCGACGCGATCGGGCGGGGCGCGGGGCGAGCGCTCTACGACGTGCTCCTGACCGTGCTGAGCGAGGACGGCTTCCACCGCGCCTACGCGGGGATCGCGCTGCCCAACGCCGCATCGATCGCGCTGCACGAGAGGGTCGGCTTCCACCACATCGGCACGTTCCACGAAGTGGGGTTCAAGCACGGCCGCTGGATCGACGTCGCCTGGTACGAACGCCCCCTCTGAGGCTCCGCGCCGGGAACGCCCGTATCCGGTGGTTCTCGCCGGCGAGGGTGGCTGGCCGGGCCGGCCTCGCCCCGGAAACCCCCGTATCCGGTGGTTGCGGTGGGTCCGGGCCGCCGGCCGTAGCATGGGGCATCCGTCCGGCCGCCGTCCCGAAGGTCCCGTCGTGAAGGTGCTCGTCGCCGACCCCCTCGCCGAGTCGGGGATCGCCGCGCTGGCTGAGGGCGGGCACGAGGTCGACGTGAAGACCGAGCTCAGCAAGGAGGAGCTGCTCGCCGTCGTCCCGGCGTACCACGCCATCGTGGTGCGGAGTCAGACGACGATCGACGCCGACGTGATCGCGGCCGCCGCCAACCTCGAGGTGGTCGCGCGGGCGGGCGTCGGACTCGACAACATCGACGTCGAGGCCGCCACGCGGGCGGGGGTGATCGTCTGCAACGCCCCGCAGTCCAACATCGTGTCCGCCGCCGAGCACACGGTCGGGATGATCCTCGCGATGGCTCGCAACATCCCGCAGGCCGACGCGGCGCTGCGTCGCGGCTCCTGGGAACGGTCGCGCTGGAGCGGCACGGAGCTGCACAGCAAGGTCCTCGGCGTGCTCGGCCTCGGACGCATCGGGGTGCTCGTCGCCCAGCGCTGCAACGCGTTCGGCATGAAGCTGAGGGCCTACGACCCGTTCGTGACCCCCGAACGCGCCGCGCGGATGGGCGTGGAGCTGGTCGACGACCTCGACGAGCTCCTGGCTCAGGCCGACATCGTGACCGTGCACCTGCCCAAGACCGCCGAGACCGTCGGCCTGATCGACGCGGAGCGACTGCGACGGATGAAGCCGACAGCGCGGCTCGTGAACGTCGCTCGGGGCGGCATCGTGGACGAGGCGGACCTCGCGGACGCGCTTCGGGAGGGGGTCATCGCCGGCGCTGCGCTCGACGTGTTCGCCTCCGAGCCGACCACCGACAGCCCGCTGTTCGAGCTGCCCAACGTCGTGGTCACCCCGCACCTCGGCGCCTCGACAGCCGAGGCACAGGACAAGGCTGGCACCCAGGTCGCCGACGCGGTCCTGCTGGCGCTCGCGGGCGAGTTCGTCCCCACCGCCGTGAACGTCCAGGGCGGCCAGGTCGACGACGTGGTTCGTCCGTTCCTTCCGCTGGGCGAGAAGCTGGGCCACCTCCTCACCGCCCTCGCAGAGGGCGGGTTCGGTGGCGAGATCACCATCGAGTTCGTCGGTGAACTCGCCACTTCCGACTGCCGGGTGCTGGGGTTGTCGGTCCTCAAGGGCATGCTCGCCCCGACGATCAGCGAGCCGGTCACCTTCGTCAACGCCCCGCTGCTCGCGGAGGACCGCGGCATCCGCCTCCGCGAGGTCAGCGAGACCCACAGCGAGGACTACGTCTCGCTGCTGCGCGTCTCGGGTGTCGGTCGCGATGGCTCGGTGATCCGGGTCGCGGCGACCATGCTGCAGCCGGCGGGGCGTGAGCGCATCGTCGAGGTGTGGGACACGCCGGTCGACGTCGAGCCGACCGCCCACATGGCGTTCTTCCGGTACGAGGACCGCCCCGGCATCATCGGGGCGATCGGGACCATCCTCGGCGAAGCAGGGGTGAACATCGCCAGCGCCCAGGTGGGCCGGGCCGAGGTCGGCGGCGAGGCCATCATGGCGTTGTCGCTCGACGACGCCGTACCGCGCGACGTGCTCACCGACATCATCGAGCGCATCGGGGCGACCGAGGGTCGCGCCATCGCCCTGCGATGAAACACATCCCCGAGAGGAGATCGGGCATGCGGCGACGCGTCTGGCTGACCGTCCTCGGCATCGTCCTCGCGCTCGTCGCGTCCGGGTGTGGGGGCGACGACGACCCTGTCATCGAGGCGCCCGCCACGGACGCGGCGGCAGCGGCTCACGGTGCGCGAGCCGCGACCGACGGTCCGAACGATGGCATGACGCACAGCATCATGGGCATGGACGCGATGGGCTCCACCCCTGTGGGGGAGCCCGCGGAGCCCTCGGAGGCGGAGCGGACGATCGAGGTCACCGTCGACAACTCGTTCGCGTTCATGCCAGACGCGTTCGAGGTTTCGGCCGGTGAGGTCGTCACGTTCGAGATCGCCAACACCGGGGACATCGAGCACGAGTTCGTCATCGGTGACGAGCAGATGCAGGCAGCGATGGCCGACGAGATGGCGTCCGGTGACGGCCACGCCCACGCTGGTGCGATGAGCAACGCCGTCACGATCCACGCCGGCGAGACCGCGACGCTGACCTGGCGGTTCACCGAGCCAGGCGAGGTCCTGGTCGGTTGTCACGAGCCCGGCCACTACGAGGGCGGGATGCGCGCGACCATCACAGTCTCCTAGTTCACGGGCCGCGCCTCACTGGGGCTGGTACATCGCAACGCTGGAGGGTGCGATGTACCAGCAGCGATGGGCTAGACAGTAGGCACTGGGCCCGACGGGCCGCGCATCCTCATGTCGCGTCCTCGGGGAGCAGGGTGAACGTGCCTCCGTCGAGCGGCTCGACCGCGCGGAAGCAGCGGTGGTCGAAGGTGGCGATCGTCCGCGTCCGGTGTCGGTGGGCCACTACCACGATGGCGGCATCCGAGAGTCCCATATCCAGGTCCGCGTAGCGGCGGTCGACCGTCGCCGCCGCGGCGTCCTCGGCGGCGGACAGGCAGGCCACCTCCAGCGCGCCTCGTCCGAGGTCCTCGACGAACGCGAGCCGCGCCCCACGGCCGGCCCGACGCCCGATGAGGTAGTCGGCCTCGGCGGTCACCGGTGCGGGTACGACGAGCCGGCCGCGGTGGGTGCGGAGCGTGGCCGCAGCCACCTCGTGGAGCGGATCGCGTCAAGGGACGCCTGGCTGGGACCGGTGGTCGCCCCGCCACGCCCCGCCTTCCAGCACCTGGCGCAGCGTCTCGACCGCGTCCCACACGTCGACGTACCGCGTGGTGAGCGGGGCGAACCCGAACCGCAGCAGGTCGGGTGGGCGGAAGTCGCCGATCACGCCCCGCCCGATCAGGGCACGCATGACCGGGTAGCCGCCGTCGTGCCGCAGCGACACGTGCGCCCCGCGGGCCTCGGGGTCGCGGGGCGTGACGACCGCTGCCCCGAGCGGGGCGAGGTGGTCGTCGGCCAGCTCGATGAAGCGTCCGGTCAGCGCGCGCGCCTTGTGGTGCACCGCGTCGAGCGGGACGCCCTCCCACACCTCCAACGCAGCCTCCAGCGCGAGCGTCGACAGGATCGGCGGCGTCCCGGCCAGGAAACGCTGCGCCGTCCCGGCGGCCGCGTACCGGTCGTCGAACGCGAACGGCTCTGCGTGGCCGAACCAGCCCGCGATAGGCGAGAGCGCACCCGCATCGAGCAGTCGCCGTGACACGTACAGGTACGCGGGGCTCCCGGGACCACCGTTGAGGTACTTGTAGGTGCAACCGACGGCGAGGTCCGCGCGCCAGGAGTGCAGGTCGACGGGGGCTGCGCCGGTCGAGTGAGACAGGTCCCAGACCAGCAACGCACCCGAGCGTTCGGCCGTGGCGGTGAGCGCCGCCGCGTCGTGGCGGTACCCGGAGCGGTAGTCCACGTGGCTGGCGACGACCGCGGCGACGTCGTCGTCGATGGCCGCGCCGAGGTCGGCCCGTGTGACGTTGCGCACCTGGAGCCCGAGCAGGTCCGCGACGCCGTCGACGACGTAACGGTCGGTGGGGAAATCGTCCTCAACGGTGACGATCGCGGGTCGGTCGGGGCGCAGTCGCGCCGCCGCCACGACCAGCTTGAACAGGTCGACCGTCGTGCTGTCGCACACGGCCACCTCGTCCGCATCCGCGCCGATGAGCGGCGCGATCCGAGCGGCGACCCGCTGTGGCGCCCCGACCCAGTCGGCGTCGTTCCAGCTGCGGATGAGCCCCCGGCCCCACTCGTCGCGGATCGTCCGGCTCAGCCGCTGCACGACCAGGGAGGGCAGTGCCCCGAGGGAGTTCCCGTCCAGGTAGACGATGTCGGGCGGGAGGAGGAATCGCTCACGGACGGGGCGCAGCGGATCGTCCCGATCGAGCGTCTCGAACGCGGCACGGTCCACCGGGCAGCTCCTGTCGAGGGCGGTGTAGGCGAGGGAGCGGCGGGGCGCAACGATCCCGGATGCAGGCAGGAGGACGGACCTCATCGAAGGGGGCCTGGGCGAACCTACGTGAGGGGAACCTCCATGCACGGGGGGACCCGGGCAGGAAGTCAACGCCCGCCTGTCGAATCCGCGTCGGTGAACAAAGGTGGCAGCACTCGACAACGTGTACGAGTTCACGATGGAGGTGCCCGAAGAACTCGACGGGGTCGAGGTCACCGACCTGACCTTCGAACACGCCTTCCGCGGCGTCCACGTCGTCACGAACGGTTGGGTCAACGGCAACGACGGCTCGTTCTTCGACCTGCCCTACTACCAAGAGGTCGACGCCACAGCTTGATCGGACAGCACGGATCTAGACACGAGACCGTTCACTTCAGGGACTCGGCCTCGTACACGCGTCATCGCGATCATGACCGTTGCCGTCACCGTCGCTCGACGGTCTCCGGCGGAGAACCGGCGCCGTACTGACCATCCGGCGACGGTGACCCGTCCTCGACGACGGCGGCTCTCTGACTGCACGTGGTCCGAGACCGGCGTGCCGTCCCATCGGACCCGGCGACCATGAGTCCGGTCCGCTACGGTTCGTCACGCGACGGGTCCCAGGGTCGTCACCGCCCCGCCCGTTCCACGCCCGCCACCTCATCGGTGGCAGCGACGACCGGTCTCGCGGTCACCGTGGCGACCCCACGGGCACGTCGAGCACCTGCGTCGCGATGCCCTACGCGGCACAGGGAGCCGCAGCAGGGAGCCGTCCACGGCACCCACGGAGGACCTCGTGGTGGCCTGACGAGAGGAGCTTGTCCGTGGTCGACATCCACGACGCAGCCTCGCTGCTGCCCCCCGAGGATCCCGTCCACCTGCTCGACCCGGACGGCACGTTCCACGAGCACGGCGACTACCCGCTGGATCTGAAGGACCAGGACTTCCTCGACCTGCACCGCTACATGGTCGTGACCCGCAAGGTCGACCGCGAGGCCATCAACCTGCAGCGTCAGGGCCAGCTCGGGGTGTACGCGTCGTGCCTCGGTCAGGAAGCGGCACAGGTCGGCGGGGCGTACGCGCTCGGCGAGAACGATTGGGTCTTCCCCAGCTACCGCGAGATGGGCGCCGCCGTCGTACGCCACGTCGACACCGCCGCGCTGCTGCACCTCTACCGCGGCACGTGGCTGAGCGACCACGACCCCTACGAGCACAACTTCGCGCTGATGGCGATCCCGATCGGGACCCAGGCGCTGCACGCCGCCGGGTTCGCGATGGGCGCCCGGTTCGATGACAACCCCATCGTCGTGATGGGCTACTTCGGCGACGGGGCCACCTCCGAGGGCGACCCCCACGAGGCGATGAACTTCGCGGCCGTGTTCCAGGCGCCGTGCGTGTTCTTCGTGCAGAACAACCAGTACGCCATCTCGGTGCCACTGGAGCGCCAGACCGCCGCCCCGACCCTCGCCCACAAGGCCGTGGGGTACGGCATGCCAGGCTTGCGTTGCGACGGCAACGACGTCCTCGCGACGTACGCGGTCACCAAGCGCGCGGTCGAACGGGCACGACAGGGCGATGGACCAGCCATGATCGAGGCGCTCACCTACCGCATGGAGGCGCACACCACCTCCGACGACCCGACCCGCTACCGCACCGAGGACGAGCTGGAGTACGCCCGCACCTTCGACCCGATCGTGCGGATGGAGGCGTTCCTCAAGCAGCGCGACCTGTGGAGCGAGGAGTTCAAGGCCGAGGTCGACGAGCTCGCGCAGTCGGAGGCGCAGAGGATGCGCGACGGCATCTACGACGCGCCTCACGGCGATCCGCTGGAGCTGTTCGATCACGTCTACGTCGATCCGCCGCGCGATTACGCGGCGCAACGCGCGTTCCTGCGTGCCGAGCTCGACGCCGCTGGGGGTGACGCCTGATGGCGGTGACGATGGCGCAGGCGCTGAACAAGGCGCTGCACGACGCGATGGAGGACGACGATCGCATCCTCGTGTTCGGCGAGGACGTCGGCAAGCTCGGTGGCGTGTTCCGCATCACCGACGCGCTGCAGAACAAGTACGGCGAGGAGCGCGTCTTCGACACGCCGCTCGCGGAGTCGGCGATCATCGGGACCGCGATCGGGCTGGCGATGTACGGCTACCGCCCGGTCCCCGAGATCCAGTTCGACGGCTTCAGCTACCCCGCGTTCGAGCAGATCGTCAGCCACCTCGCCAAGCTCCGCAACCGCTCGCGCGGAACGCTCAAGCTGCCGGTCACGGTCCGGATCCCGTTCGGGGGAGGCATCGGGGCGGTCGAGCACCACTCCGAGTCGCCCGAGACCTACTGGGTCCACACCGCGGGCCTGAAGGTCGTCGCTCCGGGCAACCCCGGCGATGCCTACTCGATGATGCGCGAGGCCATCGCCTCCGACGACCCCGTCATCTTCCTCGAGCCCAAGCGGCGCTACTGGATGAAGGAGGAGGTGGAGCTGCCGGTCGAGCGCGCCCCGATGGACCGCGCCGTCATCGCCCACGAGGGCACCGACGTGACCGTCGTGGCGTACGGGCCGATGGTGAAGACCGCGCTCGAGGCCGCCGAGGCAGCGGCGGACGAGGACTGGTCGCTCGAGGTCGTCGACATGCGCTCGCTGAGTCCGATGGACACCGTCACGATCGTCGAGAGCGTGAAGAAGACGGGGCGCTGCATCGTCGTGCACGAGGCGGGGCGCACCCTCGGGGTCGGCGCCGAGGTCGCGGCGCGGGTGCAGGAGCAGGCCTTCTACCACCTCGAGGCACCCATCTTCCGCGCCACCGGGTTCGATACGCCCTACCCGCCCGCGAAGCTCGAGGAGTACTGGCTGCCGAACGCCGACCGCATCCTCGACTTCGTCGAGAAGAGCTTCGAGTACTGATCGCTTACCCCGCCCGCGAGGGTGGACGAGGAGGACCACCGTGGCCCAGGTCCGCGACTTCCTGCTGCCCGATCTCGGTGAGGGCCTCGAGGAGGGCGAGATCCTCGAGTGGCTCGTCGAGGTCGGCGAGACCATCGAGCTGAACCAGAACCTCGCCGTCATCGAGACCGCCAAGGCCGCCGTCGAGGTGCCCTCGCCGTTCGCAGGGAAGGTCGTCGAGCGTTTGGGGGAGCCCGGTGACACGCTGCAGGTCGGCGAGCCGATGGTGCGCATCGAGGTCACCGACGTCGCCGGCGACGTGGACCTCGCTGATGTGGCGGCGGCGCCGGCCGAGGGTCTGGCGTCGGCCGAGGCCGCCGCGGTCGACGGGGGAGGGACGGGTGACGAGGCGCCGGGTGGTGTCCACGGCGAGGTCGTTGACCGGTCCATCCTCGACGCCGACGAGGAGCCCCAGCCGCTGGTCGGCTACGGGCAGGGCAAGGGTGGCGCCACGCGTCGCCGTCGGCGGGGTGGCAAGCAGGGCGCCGGCGGCAACGGCCAGGCCTCGGACCAGGTCTCCCGTCAGACGCAGCTCGAGATCCCCGAGGGGAAGCCGCTGGCGAAGCCGCCCGTGCGCAAGCTCGCCAAGGACCTCGGCGTCGACCTCTACGACGTGTTCCCGGGGTCGGGACCGGACGGGATCATCACGCGCGACGACGTGCACGCCGCTGCCTCCGCAGGTCCCGCCGCCCGGGAGGAAGCTCGTCCGGCCGAGGCCCGACCAGCCGCTCCCGCCGCTCCTGCCGCCCCGACCCCCGTGTTCCACGGGACCGCCGGCGAGAAGCCTGTGCCCGGCTTCCGCGGCCGCCAGCCGGGAGAGGTCGAGCCGATCCGCGGCATCCGCAAGCGCATCGTCGAGAAGATGGAGCTGTCCCGCCGCGACATCCCTGAGGCGACGACCTCACGCACCGCCGACGTGACGCGGCTGTGGGAGCTGCGCAAGGAGCTGACCGAGCAGGCCCGCGACGAGGGCTTCGACGTCAAGATCACCCCGTTCGCGCTCGTGATGCGCGCCGCGATCCTCGCGCTGCGTCGCTTCCCGACGTTGAACGCTCGCATCGACCGCGAGGCGGGCGAGATCGCCCTGCTCGAGCACATCAACCTCGGGGTCGCGGTCGACACCGACGCGGGGCTACTGGTCCCCAACGTCAAGGACGCGCACACCAAGTCGACGCTGCAGCTCGCGCTCGAGCTACACGAACTCGCGGCCACCGCGCGTGCGGGCAAGCTCACCCCGGCTCAGCTCACCGGTGGCACGTTCACGGTGAACAACTACGGCGCGTTCGGCAACGACTTCGGCGACCCCATCATCAACCACCCGGAGGCGGGGATCCTGGGGGTCGGGGCGATGCGCGAGCGTCCGTGGGTCGTCGACGGTGAACTGGCGGTCCGGCGCGTGTGCACGTTCACGCTCGCGTTCGACCACCGCGTCTGCGACGGCGGTGAGGCGGGGCGGTTCGTCACCTACGTCGGTGACCTGTGCGAGAACCCCTCCCGCCTGCTGCTGCACACGTAGGCGGCCACCTCACCGGACCCGGAAGGATCACCCGTGGCTCACGATGTGGTCGTCGTCGGCGGCGGACCCGGCGGGTACGCGGTCGCGTTCCGCGCCGCCGCCCGCGGGCTCGACGTCGCGCTGATCGAATCCGCCAAGGTCGGCGGCACCTGCCTGCACCGCGGGTGCATCCCCTCCAAGGCGATCCTGCACGTCGCGGAGGTCATGGACGAGGTCAACCGCGCCGCGACGCTCGGACTCGACCTGACCTTCAACGGCCTGAACGGCGAGGCGCTCGACCGCTTCCGCGGCGACGTCGTGTCCCAGATGCACCGCGGGCTGGAGGCCCTGGTGAAGCAGCGCTGCTCGGCTCTCCACGAGGGCCGGGGGCGGCTGGTCTCCGCGGGGGTCGTCGAGGTGACCGCGTCCGACGGGTCGGTCAGCCAGGTCGAGGGGCGCAACGTGGTGCTCGCCACCGGTTCGGTGCCGCGCTCGTTGCCGGGGATCGACATCGACGGCGAGGTCGTGCTGACCTCCGACCAGGCGCTGTGGTTCCTCGAGGCGCCCCAGCGCGCGGTGATCGTCGGGGCCGGGGCGATCGGGATGGAGTTCGCCTCGATGTGGCACCCCTTCGGTGCCGAGGTGACGGTCGTCGAGGCGCTCGACCGGGCGCTACCGCTCGAGGACGTCGACTCCTCCAAGGCGGTGCAGCGCGCGTTCAAGAAGAAGGGCATCGAGGTCCTGACCTCGGCGATGGTCGACAAGGTCGCGGTGGGTCAGACCGCGAGCGGGGCCGAGGCGACCGTCGAGGTGTCACTCGACGGCGGCTCACGCTCGATCGAGGCCGACGTCGTCCTCGTCGCCATCGGGCGCGCCCCGAACACCGCCGACACCGGGGCGGCCGAGCTCGGCATCCTCGACGACCGCGGCTTCGCCGTCACCGACGAGTACGGGCGTACCTCCGTCGACGGCGTCTGGGCCGTCGGCGACGTGCTGCCGACGCTGGCGCTGGCCCACGCGGCGTTCAGCGAGGGCTTCGTCGTCGCCGACGTCATCGCCGGCGAGCGGATCCAGCCGGTCGACTACGACCTGGTCCCGCGCGTCACCTACTGCCACCCCGAGGTCGCCTCGGTCGGGCTGACCGAGGAGGCAGCGCGGGAGCGGTTCGGGGACGAGGTCGAGACCACGACCTACAACCTCCGCGCCAACGCGCGCGCGATGATCGCCGGGGTCGACGGCCACGTGAAGCTCGTGACCCGGCGGGGCGGCGAGACCCTCGGGGTGCACATCGTCGGGCCCCACGCCACCGACCTCATCGCCGAGGCGACGATGGCGACGTACTGGGAGGCACTCCCGGCCGAGGTCGCCGCCATCACCCACGCCCACCCCACCCTCTACGAGGCCATCGGCGAGGCCTTCCTGGCCGCGAGCGGCACCCCCTTCCACGGCCATTGATGCCTGCTCGACCGATCGCGCGGTTCCGTCTCCCCGCGCGCCCGGAGAAGGTTGAATGCTTGAACCGGATGCTCCGGTTCAACGGTTCGACCTAGGAGGGCACAGGGTGGCATGGCGTCTCGGCGCGATCTTGTCGGCGCTGGCGCTACTGGCCACGGGGTGCGGAGGCACCGGGGAGCCGGCCGACGCGAAGGACGCGCTAATCGCCGCCCTCGAGGCGACGCTCAAGGACTCGTTCGCCTTCGAGGTCAGCGGCGAGCTGAGCCCGGCGTTCCGCGACGTCATCATCCGCGACGACCCATCGGCTGGCGCGGGGCTCGCGATGGTCACCAGCGCGACGCTCACGGGACGCAGCGACGGCGAGGACGGGACGGTGGCGCTCGAGGCGCTCGGCACGCGCCTCGGGGAACTGCGGTCGATCGGGGACGCCGACCTGTACCTGCAGGTCGACACGCAGACCATCGCCGGGATCAGCCAGGGCGGTTTCGACCCTGACCACGCCGTCACCTCGATCGCCGAGTTGGCGCTGCCCCCCGACATCACCGCGTTCCTCGAAGCGGGAGTGCGGGGCGGTTGGATCGGGGTGCTCGGGATCGGCGACCTCGACCTCGCCGATATCGGAGCCGAGGGACTTGGGTTCCCGGTGGAGAGCTTCGGCGGAGACCTCGACCAGATCGACGAGGCCATCGAACGCACCCGTGAACGCTTCTCCGACCCCGCTGTCGTGATCGGCGAGTTCACCACCGTGACCGTGACCGAGAGCGACGGGGCGGAGGTCTACGAGGTCGCCATCGAAGTGCACGCGCTGATCCGCGAGGCTGCCGAGATCGTCGGCGACCTCGCGGGCGACCCCGTCCCCGAGGAGGATGTGCAGCAGACAGTGGACCAGGCACCCGAACGGATCGAGGGCCTCGTCATCACGACCCGGGAGTCGCGCATCACTGGGGTGAGCTTCGACGTAGGCCGCGCCGCCACGGCGTTCCCTGACGCGCCGCCCGAGCTGCAGCCAGGAGCTGTCGTGATCGAGGTCGCGCTCGCCGACCACGGGGCAGCTGAGCCCGTCGACGCCCCGGATGACGCGGTCACCATCACCGCCGAGCAGCTCGTGGAGGTGTTCCTCAGCCTGTTCGGCGGGATGCTCGGACCGGAGCTGGGTGACGATCCGAGCGGTGCGCCCCCGGGACAGGCGGCGGTGGCGTCGGACGCGCGCAACCTCGCCATCGCGATGGAGACCTACTACACCGACCTCCAGACCTACACCGACGACCTCGACGCCCTCGTCGGGCAGGGAGCCGTGGTCGCTCCCGGGCACGCCGTGGCGATCTGCCTCTACGAGGACGGGCAGGCCTACGTGCTGTACGTCACCGATGGGCTGGGCAACGACATGTACTACGACTCCGGCCAAGGTGGCATCATCGAGGGAACGGCCCCGACCGACCTGGGCTGCGAACCGACCCTCTAGATCACTAGCTCGGCAGCCCGAGGAGCCAGCGGACGTTGCCGCCGTAGAGCTGCTCGCGGGCGCGCCCCGCGATGCCCGGGTTCGCCGCCTCGTAGGTCCCGAGTGGGTCGGCGATGCCCTCGGCGTGGGGCCAGTCGGAGCCGAACATGAACGTGTCGTCGCCCACGTCGGAGATGAGCCGCGCCGGCTGCTCGTAGGCGAGCGCCCCGACCCTCACCTGGCGCCGGAAGTAGTCCGAGTACGCGTGCGGCAGTTCGACAGGGGGCCGGCCCATCAGGGCGTTGAAGAAGCCCATGCCTCCATCGAGCATCAGCAGCCACTGCGGGACCCAGTGAGCGGTGAGCTCGATGACCGCGATCCGCAGGGACGGGTGCCGCTCGAGCACGCCGTAGACGATCAGGTCGGTGAGGGCGGCCGCAGGCGCGACCCACAGGAGCACGGTGTCGAGCAGGGAGTTCACCGGGTCGGTGTCGTCGCGGTACCACACCGGGTCCAGCGGCCGGCGGTGCGCCCCGACGTGGAACGTGACCGCGACGTCGTGTTCCGCGAACGCGGCCCACACCGGGTCGAGCGAGGCGTCGTGCAGCGGCACGTCGTCGACGGGCGACGGGGCGACCATGGCCATCTTGATGCCCGCGTCGCCGAGCCGCTTCAGCTCGTCGATCACCCAGTCGCGGTCGCGGAGGGTGAGGTGCGCGACCGGGAACAGCCGCCCGGCGCCTTCCTGCGCGACCTCCGTGGCCCAGCGGTTGTACGCGGTGAGGTTGGCGGTCAGCGCCGGGACGTCGGCGTTCAGCGTGCCCTCCCACAGCAGGCCGTGGTTGGGGAACAGCACGCTGCCGTCGAGACCGTGCTCGTCCAGCCAGCCGACCCGTGCGCTGGGGTCGGTGTAGGCGGCGGGGAGCAGCTCGTCGTAACGGGCTTCGGCGGGTTCCCCCGCGCGTTGGCGGTTGCGCTGCTCGCCGAGCTCGGCGATCCGCCCGGGGTGCTGCACCTCGGCGAGGTGGATGCGCTCGCCGCGCCACGTGATCCACGCGTAGCCCAGCTCGTCGTCCTCGATGGCGACCGCGTCGGAACGCGAGGCGGGGTCGATGCGGTCGGACCAGCAGTCCCGCGGCTCGTAGAGGTGGCTGTCGGCGTCGATGATGTCCATGACCGCCGAGCGTAGAGCCCCGTGCGGTCGGTCAGACGACGAGCTCGGGATGATCCTGGTCGTCGCCCTTACCGTACGCGGCGAAGGTCGCGGCCACGTGGGGGAGGCAGTCGGGGCAACAGAAGACGTGGACGCTGCGCTCCACGAGTTGATCGCCAGCGTCCTCGCCAGCGCAGATGGGGCAGGTCACAGCTTCCTCGTTCAACTCCTACACAGAAGGTACGTCGGTACCCCACCACCTCGAAGTACGTACGACCCGCCTGCTTGGACACCGTTCGCGCCCTGACTGGCCCCACGGACGGGGCGCGGTAGCGTGGCGCCGGTCACGAGGAGGGTCCGTGTCGGGCTCCGAGGCGGTCGAGGTCGAGGTCGGTGCGCGCTCGGTGCGCATCTCGAGCCCCGACAAGCCCTACTTCCCCGAGGTCGGGGTCACCAAGCTCGACCTCGTCACCTACTACCTCGAGGTCGCGGAGGCACTGCTGCCCCACTGCCGCGATCGGCCGCTGAACCTCGAGCGCTACCCCAACGGTGTCGGTGGCAGCCAGTTCATGCAGAAGCGCATCCCCGACAACGCCCCGCCGTGGCTGCAGACGGTCGAGGTCACGTTCGGGTCGGGGCGCACCGCACGGGAGCTGTGCCCGGCCGGGATGGCGGAGGTCGTGTGGGCCACCAACCTCGGGGCGCTGAGCGTGCACCCGTGGGCTGTGAGACGCCCCGATCTCGCCCACCCGGACGAGCTACGGATCGACCTCGACCCCATGGAAGGGGTGGCGTTCGACGCGGTGCGACAGGCTGCGCTCGTGGTGAAGGAGGCGCTGGAGGACCACGGGCTCCGCGGGTTCCCCAAGACCTCGGGCTCACGGGGCATCCACGTGCTCGTCCGCGTCGCCCCGACCGACTTCGTGACGCTGCGTCGGGCCGCGGTCGCGCTGGCCCGCGACTGCGAGCGCCGCGCCCCGGACCTCGTCACCGCGTCGTGGTGGAAGGAGGAGCGCGGGCAGCGCGTCTTCCTCGACTACAACCAGAACCTGTGGGACCGCACGATGGCGTGCGCCTACTCGGTGCGCCCCGTACCCGAGGGCCGGGTCTCGATGCCAGTGGACTGGAGCGAGGTCGGGGCGGTGGAGCCCGACGCGTACACGGTCCTGACGGCGACGGAGGTCCTGGCGGAGCGGGGCGATCCGATGGCCGAGCTCGATGCGAGCCTCTCGCCGCTCGACGGGCTGCTCGCGCTGGCCCAGGAGCACGAGGACGCCGGCATACCTGACGCCCCGTGGCCCCCCCACTTCCCCAAGGGCGCCCGCGAGCCCAAGCGTGTCCAACCGAGCCGCGCCGCGGACGACTGACCCGGAGAGACGTCAGGGGCGGTCGAGGTCGATGGCGACGGGGAGGGCGTGGTCGCGCCAGTGGTCGAGGTCGCCGTCCTGGCGCGGGGCGTACTTGGCGTGGACGAGGTTGCGGGCGAGCACGTCCTCCCGCTCCCGCTCGACCACCCGGGCACGCCCGCGGTAAGCGACCTCGCCGATGCGGATGGTGACCTCGGCGTGAGTGATGAGGTTGCGGACCCAGTCGCTGTCCTCGCCTCCTCCGGACAGCAGGTAGACCGTCATCCCGCGCAGGGCGAACCAGATCTCGATCGTGTGCGGGACGCCGGTCACCCGCCCCGCGGTGGTCAGGTACGCGAACGGCTCCTCCGCCCGCGCCGCCAGCTCGCTCTCCGCGCTCATGAGCCGAACACCGTCGCGATGACCTCCGGCGTCGGCACCTCGAGCTGGTCGTAGGTGCAGTGCTCGGGATCCTTGTCGACGCGGAAGCGCAGCAGCCGCGCGGTGTGCCGGAAGCGGTCGTTCTCGAGCTTCTCGTAGGCGACCTCGGCGACGAGTTCGGGGCGCAGCGCCTCCCAGCTGGTGTCCTTGGCGGCGTTCCAGCGGTTGCCGCCGCGGGGCGTGATGTCGGTGCCGTCCTGGAAGATCCAGGGGTGGTCCTCCTCGGCGTCCTCGCGGTACGGGGCGACGACGTCGACCAGCTCCCGGCGGAGGTCGGCCTTGAAGCTCGAGGCGACGCCGACGTGACGGAGGTAGCCGTCGTCGGCGTAGAGGCCGAGCATCAGCGACCCGATGCCGTCGCCGTCCTTGTGGAAGCGGAACCCCCCGACCACGCAGTCCGCGGTGCGCTGGTGCTTGACCTTGAACTGCGTGCGCTTCCCCGGCTCGTAGATCCCTGTGAGCGGCTTCGCGATCACGCCGTCGAGACCGGCGCCCTCGAACTCGCTGAACCAGCGCTGACCCTCGTCGGGGTCCAAGGTGGCCGGTGTGAGGTGCACGGGGCGGCTCGCGCTCGACACCGCGTCCTCGAGCAGGGCGCGCCGCTCGCGCATCGGGGCGCCGAGGAGGGGTCGATCGTCCAGGGCGAGCAGATCGAACGCGACGAAGCTCGCCGGGGTCTGCTCGGCCAGCATCGCGACCCGCGACTCGGCCGGGTGGATGCGTTGCTGGAGCGCGTCGAAGTCCAGCGCCCCGCCCGTCGCCACGACCACCTCACCGTCCACGACGACCCGCTCGGGCAGGTTCGCGGCGAGCGGCGCCTCCAGCTCGGGGAAGTAGCGCAGCAACGGCCGCTGGTTGCGCGACTGCAGGTACACGTCGTCGCCGTCGCGGAACACGATGCAGCGGAAGCCGTCCCACTTGGGCTCGTAGAGCAGCTCCCCGGTCGGGAAGGAGCGCACGAGCTTGGCCAGCATCGGCTCGATCGGTGGCGTGACGGGCAGGTCCATGGCTCGCCAGGCTACGCGCGGAGCACCTCGCGCCCCGTCTCGATCTCAGCGAGCACGTCGGGGAGCGGGGCGACACCGATCCCCGCACCATCGGGCACTAAGAGGTGTCCGCCCCGGAGGACGAACGGCTCGGTGAGGTCGGTGGCCCAGTAGCGGTCGCTCGCGGACGTGTCTCCGGGGAGCGTCACCCCTGCCAGCGCGGCGAGGGCGACGTTGGCGGCGCGGCCGATCCCGGTCTCGAGCATCCCACCGACCCACGCGGGTACGCCCCGCTCGACGCAGACGTCGTGGGTGGCCACCGCGGCCAGGAAGCCGCCGAGGCGACCGATCTTGAGGTTGGCGATCTCGCAGGCCCCAGCGGTGATCGCGTCGGCGGTCGCGGTCGGGGAGACCAGCGACTCGTCGAGGCAGATGGGCGTGGTCAGCACGTCGGCGAGACGCGCGTGGTCCATCAGGTGGTCGGGTGGGAAGGGCTGCTCGACGTAGGAGAGCTCGAACGCGTCGAGCTGCACCAGCTGCGGGGTGTCGTCGAGCCGGTAGGCCGTGTTGGCGTCGACCGAGAGCGCGACCGTCTCGCCGAACCGCTCGCGCACCGCTGCGACGGGTTCGAGGTCGAAGCCCGGCTCGATCTTCAGCTTCACCCGCAGGTAGCCCTCGTCGAGGTGACCAGCGACGACGTCGAGCAGCTCCGGGACGCCGCCCTCGGGGATGCCGACGGAGACGCCGGCGGGGACGCGGTCCCGCACCGCCCCGAAACTGGCGGCAAGGTCGCTGCCGGCGGCTCGCAGCTCCGCGTCCAGCAAAGCCAGCTCCAGCGCGGCCTTCGCCATCCGGTGCCCGCGCACCGATCCCAGGACCGACCCGACCTCCGGCGCTGCGACCTCTCCCGCGGCGAGCAGCCGTGGCACGAGGTGGTCACGGAGCACCGCCGCCGCGCCGTCGGTGTACTCCGACGAGTAGATCGGTGCGTCAGGCGTGGTGCACTCGCCCCAGCCCTCGGCGTCGTCGCCGACCACGCGCACGAGCAGCACATCGCGGGAGTGCTGGACCCCGAACGAGGTCCGGAAGGGGGCGACGAGAGGCATCGCGACACGGACCAGCTCGACCGTCTCGATCCTCACGGGCGCAGCTCCTCGAGCCCCCGCTGCGTGAGCACGTACCAGCCGTCGCGGCAGAAGCCCGCGACCCGGTAGCCGGAACCGAGCGCCTCACCCAGCACGCCGCGCAACGCCATGCGCCAGCGCGTCGCCAGCTCGGGGTCGTCCTGGCGCATGGTCTCGATGTCCTCCGGAACCTGTACCAGCAGCGGGTCGGACCCCGGCTCGTCACGGAGGGGTTCCTGGCCGTCACCGACCTGCAGCACGGCCGTGGCACCCGCCGTCAGCAGCGCGTCGATGCGCGGTTCGCTGGCGTGTCCGGAGACGGCACGGATGGCACGTGGGTCGTCCAGGCGCCACGTCACGGCGCCCCGGTCCGTCGGCTGACCGCGGTTGAGCTCGTCGTCCAGGCGACCGTAGAAGTCCAGGTGGTAGCCCACCAGGTGCGCCCCGAGCTTGACCAGGTTGAAGTACGCGTTGCGACGGATGAGCGGGTCGAAGGTCCACACGATCCGGTCGATGCCGCGCTCGAGCGCCCACGCGCGCTGGTGCAGCTTGAGCGCGAAGCCCACCCCGCGCCCCGTCCCGGTCGTGCCGGTGATGTGGCTGTGCAGGTGCAGGTGGCCGTCCTCGTCGATGCCCGAGAACGCGACCGTCGCCCCGACGAGGCGGTCGCCGTCGAACGCCCCGCTCACCTGGTTCCCGGCGTGGTCGAGGGCGCGGATGACCTCGGTGGGGAGGACGGGGACGTCACGGCCCCACACCTCGTCGAACAGGCGCGAGGCCGCCCGGTGCTCGGACACGTCGTGCAGGTCGCGGATGGTGACGTGGGCTCGTTCGGCGGCCTCGTCGGCGACCGTCCGGGCAGCGGCGACACCTTCGGGATCCATGGGGACAGTCAAGCGCCGCGTTCACTGGCCAGCAGTTCCCTCCCGGCCCGTGACCGGATGGCCCCGAACACCCCGCCGATCGTCAGCAGGCCGCCGAGGAGGTGGCGGGCGCTCATGGGCTCGTGGAGGAACAGCCACGCCAGGCCGCCCGCGAGGAACGGCGTCGCCAGGCGGAACACCGGCGGCACGTTGGCCGGTACGTAGGCCAGCGGCCACGTCATGACGAAGTGACCGATGAAGCCGGGTCCGATGGCGGTCGCGGCGGCGAGGACGAGGTCGGTGCGCGTGACCGTGCCGATCGCGGCGTCGGTCGCGGAGACGTACGTGCTGACGGTCACCGCCCCGACCAGCATCACGATCGCGAGGAACGGCAGCACGTCGATGGCCGCTCGATGTCGCTTCGACAGCAGGAAGAAGTAGGCGAACAGCGCGACGTTGAGCAGCGCCAGGGTCAACCCGACCGCGTCGGCATCGCCCGAGAGCCCGGCGGCTCCGACCACCGTGCCGGCACCGACCATCGCGAGGACGGACCACGCCCAGAACCCGCGGGCGGGGCGCTCGGCGAACATCGGCAGCGCGATCGCCCCGGTGACGATGGGGGACAGGGTCGCGATGAGCGTCACGTCCGCGACCGAGGTCAGCTTGATCGCGGTGAAGAACGCCAGCTGGTGCAGGCCGAACACGACTCCCGCGCCCGCGGCCGCCCGCACCGCGACGGGATCGAGGCGCCGACCGCTGGCGCGTACGTGGATCGTCGCCGCGACCGCCAGGACCGCAACCCCGATCCAGAGACGCCAGAACGAGAACACCGGACCTGACACCGACGAGCCGCGCACCATCACCGGTCCGGTCGCGTAGAGGACCGTCCCCACAGCGATCAGCGCGAGCGGGCGCCGCGACGCGACACGTCGGACCGGACGCGCGTGGGTGCGCAGCCGGTCGCCGAGGGGGGTCTCGCGGAAGCGGGTCACGGGCCGAAGCTACCCCGGCACCGGTACGCCCTCCCAGCCGGCGCCCCCAGCTACCGTTCACCTCGGGGCGAGGGGGTTCGAAGGTGTCGGTTCCGCAGGTGCACACCGCGACGTCGGATGTCACCGACTTGAGCGTCTACGTGCCGCGCCTGTCCCTGCACTGGGAGACGGTCGCGGGAGAAGATCCACGGCATACGGCCCTCGACGCCTCGATGGTGTTCGTCGACATCTCCGGCTTCACGGCACTGTCGGAGCGTCTCGCGTCGTTCGGCCGTGTCGGGGCCGAGGAGATCACCGACCTGCTCCAGCACGTCTTCACGCGCCTGCTCGCGGTCGCCTACGAGAACGACGGCAGCCTGCTGAAGTTCGGTGGTGACGCGCTTCTGCTGCTGTTCGTCGGGGACAACCACGAGCTCCGTGCGGCTCACTCCGCAGCCGGCATGCGCCGCAAGCTCCGCGAGCTCGGCGAGCTCGACTCCATGGCGGGCAAGGTCCGGCTCGGGATGACCGTCGGGGCGCACAGCGGCCGCTTCGACTTCTTCCTCGTCGGGGACTCGCACCTAGAGCTGGTCGTCGCGGGACCCGCCTCTAGCCGTGTGGTCGAGCTCGAGGGCGCGGCCGAGCAGGGCGAGGTGATGGTCTCCCCCGAGACCGCAGCGCACCTCGGAACCGATCTGCTCGTCCCTGGCCGCGCCGGGGGGTCGCTGCTGACCGAGATGCCAACGCCGCCCCGCGTCCCCCACGACGTGTTCGCCCCCAAGGCCGCGGCTGACGCCGCATCGATCCTGCTGCCGACGGGGTTGCGTCGCTTCCTCGAGGCCGGCGGAGGGGGCGCTGAGCATCGTCAGGCGGTGGTCGCCTTCCTCGCGTTCAAGGGCACCGACGACCTCATCACCACCGAGGGGCCAGCGGCGTGCGCGGAAGTTCTCGACGACCTCGTGCGACGCACCGCCGCTGCCTGCGATGAGCACGACATCACCTTCCTCGGCTCGGATGTCGCGGAGGGTGGGGGCAAGCTGATCCTCGTCGCCGGCGCCCCCGTCGGCCACGACGACGATGACGAGCGCATCCTCCGCGCCGCACGCCAGATCGTGTCGAGTCCCAGTCGGCTCGCCGTCCGCATCGGCGTCAACCCCGGCCCACTGTTCGCCGGCGTCGTCGGGCCGCCCTACCGCCTGACCTACACCGTCATGGGCGACACCGTGAACCTCGCCGCGCGGCTCGCCTACGCCGTCGATCCCGGCCACGTCATCACGACCGCCTCCACGCTGGAGTCGACCCGCTCCCGGTTCGCCTCCACACCGGTCCCGGCGTTCCACGTCAAGGGCAAGACCGATCCCATCGAGGCTGTGATCGTCGGCGAGCCGCGGGGCCAGCGCATCGAGCAGACCCACCGCGTTCCGCTCATCGGTCGTGGTCGCGAGATCGCCAGGCTCGACGAGCACATCGCGGCGACCGCCGACGGGGGACGGGTGGTCGAGCTGGTCGGACCGCCCGGCATCGGCAAGTCGCGGATGCTGGGGGAGCTGCGTGACCGCCACCCGGAGCTTCGCCTGCGGTACGGGCACTGCGCCAGCTACGAGTCCAACACGCCGTACTTCGCGTTCAGGGGCCTGGTCCGCTTCGTCCTCGAGCTCTCGGACGACGCCGGCGGCGACGAACTCACGCGGCGTCTCGAGACCCTGACCCCGGACCTGGTCCCGTGGGCAGCGCTCGTCGGCAGCGTCGTCGACATCGCGGTCGACGAGGGTCCCGAGGTCGCCGCCCTCGACCCGCAGTTCCGCGCGACACGGTTGCGGTCGGTCATCGGCGAGCTGCTGACGACCGTGCTCCCCGAACGCAGCATCGTCCGGATCGAGGACGTGCACTGGATCGACGACGCCTCCCGCCAGCTGCTCGAGCACCTCATCCGCGCCGTTATCCCCGAGACCGACTGGCTGCTGGTCGTGACCTCGCGCGAGGTGACCTTCGACGAGCTGGTCGACGAGGTGATCGAGCTGCAACCTCTCGGTGAGGAGGCGGTCGAGGAGTTCGCTCACGAAGCCGCTGCGCGGGGACTGGTCACGCTCGACGCCGCCCGCCAGCTCGCGAGTAGAGCCGGCGGCAACCCCCTGTTCCTGCAGGAGCTGCTGGCCTTCGAGGGCACCGGCGACGACGTCCCCGACACCGTCGAACGGCTGATCGCCGCCCGCATCGACCAGCTCGCGCCGGGACACCGCGAGCTGCTGCGGCACGCCGCGCTGCTAGGTGGGGCGTTCGACCTGTCGTTGCTGCGGTCGGTGACCGGCGCGGAGGTCAGCGACGCGGACCTCGATGAGTTGGAGCGCTTCGTTCGCCGTGACGCCCCGGGGGAGTACACCTTCGAGCACGACCTGTACCGTGAGGTCGCCTACGCGGGCCTGCCCTACCGGCGTCGGCGCGAGCTGCACGACCGTGCGGGGCGCGTCATCGAGACCCGCCACCTCGACGCACCCGAGGAGGTCGCCGAGAGCCTCGCTCTGCACTACCACCGGGCGGGGCGCCACGAGAAGTCGTGGCAGTACAACCGCGTGGCCGCCCAGCGTGCACGCGCCCGCTACGCCCCGGCGGAGGCGGCCCGACTGCTGCGGTGGGCGTTGGAGTCGAGCGGTCGTGTACCCGACCTCGACCCGGACGAGGTCGCCGATGCGTGGCAGGAACTTGGTGACCTGATGGAGCTGCTTGGCTCCTACGGGCGCGCTGAGGAGGCCTACCGACGAGCCCGCCGGATGGCTGCACCCGATCGACGCCCGGCGCTGTGGCACCGCTCGGGGATCGTGCGTGAGCGCGAAGGTCGCCTCGAGCAGGCGCTGCGCTGGTACACGCGGGCCGAGCGGGCCCTCGAGGGCCGGGTCGATCCCGAGTCGCGCCGACTGTCTGCACGCGTCAGGCTGCGCAAGGCCGAGGTGCGCATAATCCAGGGACGCAAGCGGGAGGTCCAGCAACGGGTCCGCGAGCTCCTACCGGAGGCCGAGGACCTCGGCTCGCCGGAGCTGCTCGCCCGGGTCCACTTCGTCCTCGCGTGGGTCCTTCAGGGCGAACCCGAGGCCGCGGAGCACCAGCGATCGGCTCTCTCCCTCTACCGCGACGTAGAAGATCTCGTCGGGCAGGCCAACGTCCACCTCGACATCGGGATAGCGGCCTACCACGACGGTGACTGGGCGAGCGCCCGCGATCAGTGGACGCGTGCTCAGGAGCTCAAGCTCGCTGCGGGCAACGAGGTGGGTGCGGGCATCGCGATCTCGAACGTCGGCGAGATCCTGTCCGACCAGGGACGGTTCGACGAGGCCGAGGACGCGTTCCACTACGCCCTCCGCCTGCACCGAGCGGCCGGCTTCCAACTCGGGATCGGCATGTCGTTGGGCAACCTCGGTCGTCTAGCGAGTCGGCGGGGCGAGTACGACGTCGCCCGCACGACTCTCGAGGAGGCCCATCGCGTCCTCGGGGCAGCGAGGCTCGAGAAACCGGCGCGTGAGATGCGCGCGCGCCTGGCCGAAGCAGCTGGCTTCGGAGGCGACGTGGAGGGCGCCCGCGAACACGCGCTGTACGTCCTGGAGGCGGTCGGCAACGACGCGAACCCTGAGTCGGTGGTAGCGAGCCGGGCGCTGGTCCTCGCGAGCGCGTGGGAGGAACGAGCCCCGGCGAGCACCGAGCTCAGGGCGGTCCGCGACCGCGCCGTCTCGGCCGAGTCGACCCACGAGCTGCTGTTGGCCGACGTCCTGCTTGCGTGGTGCCTGGGGGGCCAGGACGATGAGGCGTCAGCCCGCTTCCGTGCTGCCGCCACCGAGCGTGCGGAGATGCTCGGACTCGTCATCGATCCGCTCGTCCTCGCGGTCGGGCCCGACCTCGCTCAGGCGGGCAACCGGAACCACGCGTAACGAGTCGAGCCGTCGTCGAGTCCGAGTTCGAAGCGCCAACAGGTCCCCGCGTCCACGGACGGCACGATCGCGTCGAACTGCATCCGACGGCCGGTGATGTAGACATCCTGGTTGTTCTTCGACGCCGCGGGTTGTGGTGAACCGAGGGAGGATGCGTCTGCAACCGCTGTCGTACAGGTGACCTGCTGCCAGTCGGTGCGCACCACGATGCCGGTGTCCTCTTGGAGCACACCCTCGAGGTAGACGCGCCACTTCATCGGCTCGGCCGATCCCGCGGTCGTGTCGTTCCACACGTCGTTCACGATGGGCGAGTAGAAGCCGTCGAACTCGTAGGGAGGGGGCAGCACCGTGAAGGTGGCGCTGGTGGTTGTCACGTTGCCCGCTCCGTCCGTCGCGGTCACCGTGAACGTGTGCGTCCCGGGCGGCAGGTCGAGCACCGCCCCGATGGGGTGGTCGCCGGTGCACGAGCCCTCACCCGAGGGTCCGAAGCTCGAGCACGTGAACGCCACCTCGATCCTGGCGTCGTGGGCGTACGTGGCCCCGTCGGCGGGGGACTCGATTGACACGGACGGTCCCGTCGCGTCGATGGGGATCGTCACATCGTCCGCCAACGCGCCCTCCGAGCTGCGGATGTCGAGCACGTGGACGCCGTCCCCGTCGACCACGAAGGAGGTGCCCTCGATCGGCACCCAGGTGTCGGACCCCGCGTCCCGCCGCTCGTAGACAGCACCGTCGAGCGGTGGGAGCTCCACGGTGACGGCCGAGATGAACCACCCGTTGGCCCCCGGAGTACCGGCGAGGTTGAACGCCAGTTCGCCCGGTTCGGTCAACGGGACGAGGTCGCCCTTGTTCCGCCAGAACGAGACGTCGCCCCGTGCGTTGACCGCTTGGCCGAGCACCTCGATGGGCCGGGTGTCGGCGCCGGGAAGCGGGCTCCGGCCGGTCCACGTCGTCCCGCCGTCGTTCGCGGACAGGTCGACGTGGTGCCAGTCGCCGAACTGGTCCCGCAGCAGCGCCGAGAACGCGACCGTCGACGCGCTGCCGGTGTCCACGGTGGCGGTCACGACCGCGTCGCCTCCGTCGCGATCGACGACGACCTGCTGGATCGTGCTCGGCTGGTTGGTGGTGGCGTCGGACAGCAGCAGCCGGATGCGCAGGTGCGTGTCGAGACGGAGGTCACCCACGATCTCGCCGTTCTCGACGCCGGTCGAGCGGAACGTCCACGGCAGCACGGTGAGGACCTGGTGCTCACCGAACGCTGAGTCGATCGTGGTGATGGTCAACGGCCGCGTCGGGTAGATGGTCCCGAGCGCCTCCGGCTCGGGCTCGATGTCCGCACTGGACAGGATCGCGCGAGCGAACGCGGGGTCGTTGGACAGGTCCTGCGACTCAAGCGCGGTGAGCACCGCGCCGTGTACCCGGCGCCCCGCAGGATCGATGCCGGTCACGTCGAGGATGGCTCGCGCGCCCGTGGGTCTTCCCGTGACGGCGATCGGGGCGTAGCCGTGCGGTCCGATGACCTCGAAGTGCACACCGTTGTCACCGTTCACGAGCAGGAGGCAGTCCTCCCCGGCTGCGCAGTCGCCCGGTGCGTCCACGAGACGCAGATCGAGCGTGAGCTCCGCCGTGCCGAGGCCCGTTGCCGGGTCGTCGGCGACCGGCGTCGTCGTGGCCGGTGGGGCGATGGGGTTGGCGGTCAGCGCCTGACCCGGATCGGTGCCATCCCCGTCGCCAGACGTCGTCTCCGTTCCCGCGATCCGGTACATCGGCAGGCCGAACAGCAGCATGCCCTGCATCGCCTTGTACGCCTCGGCGGCGTGTCCACCTTCGCGGGCGTACACCTGCGCGGAGGTGAACGCTCGCGCCTGGCCCACCGTCATGGAGCCGTCGAGGTTCCGAGCGAGGAGCACGCTGTACAGCTCGCCGGCGGCGATCGTGTCGGTGTCGCCGTAGTTGAAGCCGCTGTTGGCGATCACGATCCCTCGACGTGCCGCGACAGCATCGGCCCAGTCACGTACGTTCCCCGCCTGGGTCGGTAGGTCGTAGCCGAAGTGGCACCCCATCGAGGTGACGATGCTGCCGGGGGGCAACGCGGCGAGGTCGTCGGTGAAGAACGTGTCGGTGTAGTCGTGCGTCACGCTGCCGTGGGCGGCCAGGAACCGGCGGTGGTCCGAGTGCCCGTTCAGCGAGGCGACGACATCCTCAGCGCCAGCGGGGACGTCGAGCGCGGTACGGAGATCGTCCGCCGTCCAGGTGTCGGACAGTAGTCGATCGCCGACGATCCCCAGAGCGGCATCGAGGTCGTCCGCGGTCTGTGTCCCACCATCGAGCAGGTGTTGGTAACCCGTCGTCACGGCGTGCGTCGGAGTGAGCACATCGGGGTCGACCTGACCCTCGCTGCCCTCGAACTGTCCCAGAGCGGCGACGGTGGAGACGGGGTCGCCCGGCAGTCGCCCGAGCCCCATCGCAGGGACCCAGGCCGCCTGGTCCAGCCACGGCTTGGCCTGGGGGCTCACGATGGGGTCGTCACTCAGGAACATCCCCGCCTGGAGCGCCACCGTGAGGGGTGTCCCGTTCGCCGGCTGCCAGCCGTTGCTGGGGTCCCCGTCGACGTCGGCGATGCCGACGTCGGCGACGATGGACGACAGGAAGGCGCGCTCGTTGCCCAGCCCAGCGCCATCCCGGATGCGGGTGTAGGGGATCTGGTCGTCGTCGCCGATCACCACGACGTGTTCGATCGGCAGCTGTGAGGCGTAGTCGAGGACGACGTCCCGGATAGTGCCGGCGACCGCGTTCGCCGCCAGTGGGTCGCAGCGGTTCGCATCCCACGCCGTGTACGCCGCAGCGACCTCAGGGTCGCCCTCCACGGGGACGATGGCCCCGCGCACGCCGAGATCGTGCCGCCCCGCAACGGAGGTCGCTGCGGACAGGATCGCGTCACGGTCGACGATCCCCCAGTGGTCGGTGAGACGCTGGCGGTTGACCAGGAACAGCGTGTTGGTCGCGGGATCGAGGTCCGCGACGGCGGGCAGACTCCCCTCGTGCCCGGTGCTGGTCACGAACGGCGGGATCTGGCACTCGCCCAGACCGATGATCTTGGCGCTGCGGACGTGGTAACGGAGCACGTAGGGCAGTGGCGACGAGGCGCCGTTGTAGCCCGAGACCTGCAGCGTGTAGAAGCCGCTCTCGCCCGAGGTGGCGGTGATGTGGATGGATTCGGATCCGTCGCCGCGTCCTGTGCTGACCGCCCGGATGCCCTGCTGCTCGAACGGCGCGGAGTCGGTGGGGACGTCCTGCAGCGTCTCGGGGTCCGTCAGGTCGTCCGAACTGGTCGACTCGGGGATCACGTCGTTGTCGTTGTAGGGGTTGTCGTTGTAGGGGTTGTGGTTGTAGGGGTTGTGGTTGTAGGGGTTGTCGTTGTAGGGGTTGTGCTCAAGAGCGGTCTCACTCGCCCCGCTCAGCACGAGGTCGTAGTCACCCGGCAGGTGGCTCAGCACAATCCGCAGCTCCGACCCGGCGGCCGGCACGGGGATCAGCCAGGTGTCGAGTTCGTGTGGCTGCGCGATGTGACTGAAGCTGAGCGCGTCGGGCGTCAGGGTCGTCCACGTCGACGGGTCACCATCGGGCGCGTTGGGCTCGAACCGCTCCGTCACCGTGACCGGAGCCGACTCGGCCGTGTTCGCCGTGTAGGCGTTCCCCAGCGCATCGGTCCCGGCGACCTCCGCGGCCGCCGTGCCGGTCTCGAGCACGTGTCCGGGGTTGGCCTGCAGCGTCAGCGTGACGCTGTCGCCGGCCGCGACGTACAGGTCGGTCGTGAAGGTCAGCAGCTGCCGCGTCCCGCCCACACGGGGCGGGTCGACCGGTTCGGTGAGGCGCGCCGCACCGTCCGCGGTCACCAGGGCCGCGGAGCCGGGCACGAACGCGAAGCCGCGCGGTAGCGTCACGGCGAGCTGGGGGTCGACCAGGGAGGAACCTGTCGTGGAGGGCGTGGTCGTCAGTGAGTAGGTGACGAAGGGCCCGTCCTGCGCGTAGCTCGACAGCAGCAGCGAGCCGAGATCGGCGTTCTCGAAGGGGAGCGCGTCGAGGTCGTGGGTCGTGCCGCGCAGGGCGTCGTGGACGGTCGCGCGGGCGCGTTCCGCGGCAGGCAGCGCGGCGAGCAGATCCGCGAACGTGGTACCCGCCACGAACGCATCCGCTTCCGCGACCTGCCCGAGCGTGCCGCAAGCGGTGCACGACACCAGCGCGGCGAGCTCGCCCGCGACGGGAGTGGACGCCCACGGTGTCAGGCGCGGGTCGAAGCCGGGGAACGGCGCGGCGATCTGCATCGACACGGCGCCCAGGGGCGAGGCGGGCGCAAGTTCGATGCGGTCGAACGTCAGCGCATCCCAGGGGATGGCGGTCATGTCGAGCCCGAGCAGGTTGACGGTCACCAGGGTCGAGGTGTTGGGGTCCAGGCCGTGTTCAGCGCAGCTGACCCCGTTCGTCGCCAGTAACGTGCACCACGCCTCGTCGCCGGGCAGGCGCAGGTTCGCGAGCGGTGTGCTGCCGAGCGCTGCGGCGCCGCCGGTCACGACCCCGAGCGGGCTGGCATCGACATCGATGTCCAGGTGGGTGATCGGGGGCGACGGGGGCGGGGCGAGGCGCATGATGTCGAGCAGCGTCAGGTCCTGGATGGCGACACCACTCAGCGATGGGCTGGCGGCGGGGTCGGAGAAGGCGGCCTCGGTGTGGTCGTCGATCACCGCCTGCCACCCCCCGGGCCGGACCATGCCGACGCTGGTGAGCGGCGTGGTCGCGAGGACCGAGATCGGGGCGCCGAACAGGAACGAGCTCGCGTTCGCAGGATCGTCGTGGTAGGTCCGCGACGCGTCGACCGGGGAGGTGTTGAGCGTTCCTGCGAGCAGCGGGTTGCGGTCCGTGTAGGGGTTGTCGTTGTAGGGGTTGTCGTTGTAGGGGTTGTCGTTGTAGGGGTTGTCGTTGTAGGGGTTGTCGTTGTAGGGGTTGTCGTTGTAGGGGGATGCGGCCAGATCGCCTCCCGAGAAGGACAGCTCGGCGATCGGCAGGGACTCGATCGGGATGCTGCCGACACCGGCGGGCACCTCGTTCCGGTCCGCGGTGAGACCCACCGAGGCGATCTCGACGGGGTCGCACGAGGTCAGGACGGTCTCGACGGACGCGGTGTTGTTGGTCTCGTCCTCCTCGACCACCACGTCGTCGGCGTCGACCGTCAGCTGGAGCTGCGCGCGGCCATCGTGCCCGTCGAGCGCAGCCGCCGGGATGGCGAGGTCGACCTGCTGCCGCACCTGTTGTCCGGGGCCGAGGTGGCCCAAAGCGATGCGGGCGAGCGGCTCGGTTGCAGGCCCCGCCACCAGCGTCACCGTGAAGTGGGAGGGTCGGATCTCGGAGCCGCCGCTGTCGGTTATCGCGTTCGTGATGGTCACGTCCGCGGAGAACGTCCGGTCGGGACAGATGTGGCGGGGGGCAGCTTCGATGGAGCCGGTCAGGTCCGCGGTGGATGGCGTGAGCGTGCGGAAGCCGAAGTCGGCGTTCTCCCCGAACGCCCCGTCTGCCGCGACGCCAGCCGCGTAGAGGTCCGGCGAACCGGCCGGGCACTCGTTGCTCAGCAGCCCCGGCGAGCAGGTCATGCGCCAGGCCAGGATGAAGGGGGAGTCCGCGATCGGCCCGAGGACCTCGAGCACGTACTCCTGGCCCGCGTTCGCGGCGACCGCCGCGGGCAGGCCGACGGTGACGAAGCGGGTGCCGGCGGTCGTGCTGCCCTCCGTGCGGCCCTGCTCGACGAGTCCGCCGCTGCCGTCCGGCTCGTAGAACACGACGGTGAAGGTGCCGTCGAAGTTGGCGGTCAGGCACAGCTGCACGTGCGACAGCGCGCCCCGCGACGGCACGAACGACTGCCGTTGCTCCGCCCCGAGCAGCGAGCGCGTTCCCGGGAAGTCGGTGGCCGTGCACTCGGGGTCGTGGAGGGGGTTGTTCTCGGCGAGGTGCATGCCGATGAACTGGTCGCGGTAGGGACCCCCTGCCGGCGGCGGCGTGTGGTCGGCGACCGCCGCTGGCACACCGGTGGCGACCACCGCCCCGAGCGCCATGACCACGGTCGCGAGCATCGCGACGCTGCGTCGAAGAGCCGTTCCCCGCTTGCCCATCGTCGTTCCCCTTCTTGCGGCACGGCCTCGCACCGGATCCAGGAAGGGCGAAGAGACGTCAGACACAGCCGTCCCCCAACGACTGTGCGACTTCCCCCCGCGCGATCCCCCACTGCTCCGGGGTTGACTCGCCCCCCCGGATGGACTAGCCCGCAGCGTACCGCCGGTAAGCTCGCAGGCGGTAGCGGAACCGCTGGGAACGTTTCCACTCGGGCTACATCGCGCGGTGCGCGCCCGAAGGTCGTGCGACCACTGCACGGGACCGCGCGTTGGGTGCGGCAGATGGACCGGGACCTTGCACCTCGCCGCGGTCCCTCCCACACTGCGCCCCGCCATGGACGCACACCGCACGCTCCGTTCCGCCCGGGTTCGCCGGGTCCGTGCGCGTGTCTCCAGCCTCGTCCTGGGGCTGTTCCTCCTCATCCTTTGACGCCGCGGCGCCGTCCCACCGAGCACTGACGGCGACCGCGGAGGCCTCTCCCGCACGCGGGATCCACGTCATCGACCGCATCCCCAGGCCATCCGAGGAGGCACCACCCCATGGGCACCCCCACCGACGTCGCCGCGGCAGAGCGCTTCGGCCCCGACGTCACCATCTTCGACACCACCCTGCGCGACGGCGAGCAGTCGCCCGGCATCTCGCTGGACGCCCGCGAGAAGGTCGAGATCGCCGAGCAGCTCGCGCGGCTGAACGTCGACGTCATCGAGGCTGGCTTCCCTGCCGCCTCCGCCGGTGACTTCGACGCCGTGAAGGCGGTCGCCGAGGTCGTCGGCAACGACGACCACCGCGGCGCCCCGCCCGTCATCGCCGGGCTCGCCCGCTGCGTCGACGGCGACATCGAGGCCGCGGGCAAGGCCCTCGCACCCGCCGCGCGGCACCGCATCCACGTCTTCATCAGCTCCAGCGACATCCAGCGGACGGTGATGCTGAAGGCCTCCCAGGAGGAGGTCATGGCGCAGGCGGTCCGCGGCGTCGAGCTCGCCAAGAGCTACACCGAGGACGTCGAGTTCAGTCCCCAGGACGCCACCCGCACCGACTTCGAGTTCCTGGTCGAGCTGTGTGCCGCCGCGGTCGAGGCGGGCGCGACAACCATCAACATCCCCGACACGGTCGGCTACGCGCTGCCCCACGACTTCGGGCGCTGGATCGCCCAGCTCCACGAGCGCATCCCGGCCATCGGGGAGCGCGGCGTCATCGTCAGCGTGCACTGCCACAACGACCTCGGCCTGGCGGTTGCGAACTCGCTGGAGGCCGTGCGCAACGGGGCGCGGCAGGTCGAGGTCGCGGTCAACGGGATCGGCGAGCGCGCGGGGAACTGCTCGCTCGAGGAGATCGTGATGGCCATCCGTACCCGTGCCGACCTGATGGGCGTCGACCACCAGCTGCACACCCCCGAGCTGCTGAAGACCTCCCGGCTCGTCAGCCGTCTCACCGGCTACCACGTGCAGCGCAACAAGGCGGTGGTGGGGGCCAACGCGTTCGCGCACGAGTCCGGCATCCACCAGCACGGCGTGCTGCAGGACCGCCAGACCTACGAGATCATGCGGACCGAGGACGTGGGTGCCGAGGGCAGCCAGATCGTCCTGGGCAAGCACTCCGGACGCCACGCGTTCAAGCAGGCGCTCGACGAGCTGCAGATCGAGCTTTCGGCCGACGAGGTCCAGGCCGCGTTCGAGCGCTTCAAGGAGCTGGCGGACAAGAAGGGCGAGGTGACCACCAAGGAGCTCGAGGCGATCGTGCTCGCCGAGACCAAGGTGCGAGCCGACGACGCCTACGAGCTGGTGGCCTTCGAGGTGTCCAGCGGGACCCAGCGGGTCCCGCACGCCCGGGTCGAGATCCGGCTCGTGGACGAGAACCGCGTTTCGGTCGGCGAGGCCGACGGGGACGGCATGGTCGATGCGTCTTGTCGCGCGATCCGCGACGCCATCGGTCGCAACGGGGTCACGCTCGTCAGCTTCGACGTCTCGGCGGTGACCGAGGGCGTCGACGCGCTCGGCGACGTGACCGTGGTGGTGCAGGCGGACGACGGCACCCGTTACACGGGGCGCGGCGTCAGCACCGACATCGTCGAGGCGAGCGCCCGCGCCTACCTCGACGCGCTCAACCGAGTCCAACGCATCGTCCCCCGTACGCAGGAGTTCCGACCGTGACACGCGCAGGGAGTACCTTCGAGGCCTGGAGGAGTCAGGGCATGGCCAAGATCAAGCTGAACGTCCCCCCGGACCAGACACCGGAGGAGGAAGCGGCGCTGGTGGCGCAGGTCGCCGCCGCGATCTCCGAGACGACCGGGGAGGAGCACATCGAGTTCGAGCTGAACAAGCCCGAAGAGGTCGACTACCAGGCGGTCAGTCACCGCACCGAGGCGTCGAAGCGCTGGTCTTGAGGTGAACGACGCACCCAGGACCCTGGTCGACAAGATCTGGGACAGCCACGTCGTGCGGACGGCGGAGGGCGAGCCGGACCTGCTCTACGTCGACCTGCACCTCGTGCACGAGGTCACCTCGCCCCAGGCGTTCGAGGGGCTGCGGCAGGCCGGCAGACCGGTCCGGCGGCCCGACCTGACCGTCGCCACGATGGATCACAACGTGCCGACCGACCCGGCGCAGGTGCGGGGTGAGGAGCCGCTCGAGGACGAGCTGTCCGCGGCGCAGATGGAGGCGCTGGCTCGCAACTGCGAGGAGTTCGGCGTCACGCTCTACCCCATGGGTGTGCGCAACCAGGGCATCGTCCACGTCATCGGACCCGAGCTCGGGCTGACCCAGCCGGGACTGGTGATCGTGTGCGGCGACAGCCACACCGCCACCCACGGGGCGTTCGGGGCGCTCGCGTTCGGCATCGGCACCAGCGAGGTCGAGCACGTCCTGGCGACCCAGACGCTGCCGCAGCGCCGGCCCAGGACGATGGCGGTCGAGGTACGAGGAGACGAGCTGCCCTACGGCGTCACGGCCAAGGACCTCATCCTCGGGATCATCGCGAAGATCGGGGTGGCCGGAGGGATCGGCCACGTCATCGAGTACCGCGGACCGATCGTCTCGAGCCTCTCGATGGAGGAACGGATGACGGTCTGCAACATGTCGATCGAGGGCGGGGCGCGGGCCGGGCTCATCGCTCCCGACGAGACCACCTTCGCCTACCTCAAGGACCGCAGGCACGCCCCGCAGGGACCGGCTTGGGAGGACGTGCTCACGTGGTGGCGCACCTTGCAGACCGACGATGAGGCCACGTTCGACACGGTCGTCGAGATCGACGCTGTTGCACTCGAGCCGACCGTCACCTGGGGGACCAACCCGGCGCAATCGGTCCCGATCTCGGGCTCCGTCCCTAACGTCGACGAGGCACCCGACGAGCAGACCGCCGACCAGTGGCGGCGCGCGCTGGCCTACATGGGTCTCGACGGGGGCGAGGCCATCACCGACCTGACCGTGGACCGCGTCTTCATCGGCTCGTGCACGAACTCGCGCATCGAGGACCTGCGCCGGGTCGCTCGCTACGTCGAGGGAAGGCAGGTCGCCGGCTCGGTCCGCGCCATGGTGGTGCCCGGGTCGGGACTGGTGAAGGCCGCGGCCGAGAACGAGGGGCTGCACGAGGTGTTCACCGCGGCCGGGTTCGAGTGGCGCGAGCCGGGGTGCTCGATGTGCCTGGGGATGAACCCGGATGTGCTCGCCCCGGGGGAGCGCTGCGCGTCCACCTCCAACCGCAACTTCGAGGGGCGGCAGGGCGCGGGCGGCCGCACCCACCTGGTGTCGCCCGAGATGGCCGCCGCCGCGGCGGTGCACGGCCGGTTCGTCGACGTTCGCGAGGTAGCACAGAGAGAGGAGGGCGGGGCGTGAAGGCCGTGAAGCGGGTCGTGGGTACCGTCTGCCCGCTCGACCGGGCCGACGTGGACACCGACCAGATCATCCCCAAGCAGTTCCTTAAGCGGATCGAGCGCACCGGGTTCGGCCCGTTCGCGTTCAACGACTGGCGCTACGACGAGGCCGGCCGTCCCCGCGACGACTTCCCCATGAACAAGCCCGAGCACGAGGGCGCGTCGATCCTGCTGACCGGTCCCAACTTCGGCTGCGGCTCGTCACGCGAGCACGCCCCGTGGGCCCTCCAGGATGCGGGGTTCGAGGCCATCATCGCTCCGAGCTTCGCGGACATCTTCCGCAGCAACTGCGGCAAGATCGGGCTGCTCGCGGCGGAGCTGCCCGGTGACGACGTGCGGCGCCTGTTCGACCTCGTGGCCGCAGACCCCACCGCCGAGGTCACCGTCGACCTGCCGTCGCAGACCGTGTCGGCCCCGGACTTCGAGGCGAGCTTCGACATCGACGCGCACACCAAGCACTGCCTGATCCAGGGTCTGGACGAGATCGGGTTGACCCTGGAGCACGACGACGCCATCGCCGCGTTCGAGGCGGGGCGCCCGGGGTGGCTGCCGACGGCGTCGTGACGAGCGCGTGCATCTGGACCCGGTAGGCGGGTCGATCTGCACCCACTGGTCTCGTGGCAGCCGCCCACGAGCCTCGAAGGCAGCACCGTGACGGGCTACCGCGTCCGCCTCGACCCCGCCGGCGAGGTCGTCGAGTTCGGCGCGGACGTCCGCGAGGCGACCTTCTCCGATCTGCTCCAGGGCGGCATCCACCGCGTCCACGTCGCCGCCCTCACGAGCACCGGTGACAGCTGCGCGGCGACGCGGACCGTGCTCGTCGTCGGACCCCCGAGCGCTCCAAGCGACCTCGTGGCCAGCGCATCCGAACGACGCGTCGAACTGACCTGGTCGCCTCCTGCCGACGACGGAGGCGCACCGATCGAGGGCCACCGGGTCGAACTCGCTGGGAGCGACGGCACGACGCGGCAACGTGACGTGTCGGCTGCGACGTTGTCGCACGAGTTCACCGACCTCGTCAACGGCGTCACGTACGAGGCCGAGGTCGCGTCTCGGAACGAGGCCGGGTTCGGCCCAGCCGCGGTCGCTGCACCCGTGGCTCCGCTCGCGACGCCTGAGGATGCGGCACCGCCGGAGCCCCAGGCCCCGGCCACACCGGGCGGGCTCACGGCGGAGCCGCTCAACGGCGCCGCCGACCTCGCCTGGGACGACGTCGACGGCGCGACCGACTACGTCGTTGCCGCGAGCCCTGGCGACCACGAGATCGTCGTCACCGGGACGAGCACGCGCCTGCGGTGGTCTACATGGCGACGGGGACCGCCTTCCCGGACGCGCTCGCCCTGAGTTCGCTTGCCGGTACCGAGCCGGGCCCGCTGCTGCTCGTGCGCTCCGACAACGTCCCGGAGGCGATGCGAACCGAGCTGCAGCGGCTCGCGCCCGAGCGAATCGTCCTCGCCGGTGGGACAGGAGCGGTATCGGAGGTGGCGCTGACACCTTGGCGCGGGCGACCGGTGCGGAGGTCGTACGGATCGAGGGATCGGACCGCTACGCGACCGCAGCCGCGCTGAGCGCGGCGTCGTCGGCACCCCATCCGGCGACCGCCTACCTGGCGACGGGCGTGACTTCCCCGACGCGATCGCTGCTGGTGCGGCGTCCGCGGCGACCGGGGCACCCCTCCTCCTCGTGCCGTCCGACGGTTCCGTGCCGACCTCGGTCTCAGCGGAACTCTCGCGTCTGCGCCCGACGAGTCTCACCGTCGTCGGCGGTCCCGCTGCGATCGGCGAGCTGGTCGTCGCACTGGCGACGGGTGCCGCCTCCTGACCAGCCGGCCGAGGCCGCTTACAGGAGTTGCCGGGCCCGGTGTCGAACACCCTGGGTACCCCCCAACGTCCCGAGGTAGGCCCATGGCACCCTCCCGCCTGCGCACGTTCGCAGCCTTCACGGCTCTCGCCGCACTCGCCACCACCACGATCGCCGCCCACGACGCCGAGCCGCCCAGCTGCTCGGGTGATCAGGTCATCGAGAACCTGACGCTGGAGACCTCCGGCGAGGCGCCCATCACGCTCGCCTACACCGTCATCCGGCCCGCCGAGGCCAGCGAGACCTTCCAGGTCCCGGTGATCCTGCACAGCCACGGCTGGGGCGGCAGGCGCTCGACCGGCGGGTTCAGCGCCTGGACCGAGGCCTGCATGGCGGTCGTCAGCTTCGACCAGCGCGGCTTCGGCGCCTCCGGCGGCGAGGCCAACGTGCAGGATCCGCGGTTCGAGGCCCAGGACGTCAAGAGCCTCATCGACTGGATCGCGGAGCAGCCGTGGGTGCTGCACGACCAGGTCGCTGATGGCGAGGGTGGCCTCGTCGACGATCCGACCGACCCGCTGCTCGGCGCCATCGGCGGGTCCTACGGCGGCGGGTACCAGTGGATCACCGCGCTGACCGAGACCCGCGAGTCCGGCAGCACCCGCTTCAACGCGATCGCGCCCGAGATCTCCTGGTACGACCTGCCCGAGTCGCTGGCCCCCCAGACCGTGGTCCGCACGGTGTGGGTGAGCGCGCTCTACGCGGCGGGGGCGAGCGCCGTGCCGCAGTACATCCACGAGGCGTTCGCCTACGGCGCCGCCACCGGGCAGTGGCCCGACGGCGAGTTCCAGCCCGGCCAGGGACTGGCGGACCCCGGCGTCGAACCGGACATCGACGCCGTGTTCCACGCGCACAGCCCGGTGTCGTTCGTCGAGGACAGCGTGCAGCTCGACGTCCCCGCGCTGATCCTGCAGGGCACGACCGACAACCTGTTCAACCTCAACCAGGGCGTGCACAACTTCCTCGACACGCTCACACCGGAGGCTCGCTCGCGGTCGAGCTTCGTCGCTTACAACGGCGGACACGCGCTACCGAGCGCGGTGCCGTTGGGCAGCGCCTCGGGCGGCAACGAGTGCGCCAGCCAGGCCGGCGGATGGGACGGCGTGCGGATCACCTACTACCAGCGCGCGTTCGGGTTCGACCACGGCTCCACCGCGGACCTGTTCGGCACCGGGACCCAGGCGGTAGGCACGACCGCGGATGGCGAGTGCATCGCCATCGAGTCGCTCGAGATCGGCGGTGGACCGGATGTGTCCGCGAACGTCGACGTGACCCTCGAGGACGGCTACATCGCGATCACCGGCGCCGGCGCTCCGATCAACCTGCCGCTGCTGACCGCGTCCGAGCCGATGACGCTCGCCGGCGTCCCGACGCTCGACTACGAGGCGTTCAACGTCGGTGTCGACTCGCGCGTGTTCTTCGCCCTGTCGAAGGGCACCAACCAGGCCGACGCGACCATCATCCAGAACAACACGATGCCGCTGTACCTGCCCGCCCCGACGCAGCCCGCCGCCGGTGTCCCCGACACCTACGACGGCACGATCGAGCTGCCGGGTGTAGTCGTCGAGCTCGACGCAGGCGAGTCGCTGTTCCTCACCGTCTCCGGCACCGCCGACATGTACGCCGGCCACGGCTCCATCCGGACCCCCGGCGTGGTCATCTTCGACGACCTCGCCGTCTCCCTACCCCTCGACTAGTACGAGCGACGCTGCATCCGCATCGTCGATGGGGCGGTCGAAAGGGGTCCGCGACCGAGAGCGCGGTCTCGGCCGCTCGGGCTGCAAGGGGCCCCGGACCGGTCCACCGCTACTCCGCGCTGGTGAAGGTCGCGAGCGGGACGTCGACCTCCTCGGGGGTGAGCGCCCCGTGCATCCCGGGCAGGCGGCCACCGAAGGGATCCCAGCGACGGTGCACGAGGGCCGCGTCGCCGTGGGCGACGGCGATCACGTCGCCGATCCGGAGCACCGCCTCCGGGCGGGGCTCCGGTCCGAACCAGCCCGCCGCGACCGCGTCCTCGCGCGTCACGACCGCGAAGCGGTCGGACAGCTGCTCCCTCCAGGCCGTGAGGACGTCGGCTTGTGCGCCGGGGACGACGTGCAGCTGACGGACCCGAGCCTCTCCGGCGATCACGCGGACGCCGGCCTCGAGATCGGGCTCGTCGTCGAGTTCGATCCAGTCGGTCTCGTCGATGGCGAGCATCCCGTGATCGGCGGTCACGACCAGCAGCGTGCGCTCCGGCAGCGACCCAGCTGCGCGTTCGACCGCGTGATCGGTCGCCCTCAGCGCCGACAGCCACGCGTCGCTGCCGGGGCCGTGGAGGTGCCCGACGGTGTCCACCGCACCGTGATGCGCGTACACCAGTGCACGAGATGACCGTCCGGCCGCGTCAAGGGCGTGGCGGAGGGTGATGTCGGGACCGTCGGCGCCGACGAACGACCCGCCGCGAAGGGCGGCTCGCGTCAGGCCCGAAGCCACGAACTCGCCGAGCGACACGACGGTCGCGTCGATGTCCGCCGCGGTCGCCGTCTCGAAGATGGTCGGTAGCGGCTGGAACCTCTCCGGGATGACCTCGGCCCGGGCATCCTCGGCCTCCGTCGGCGGACCCCACTGCCACGTCAGCAGGTTGAGCGGGCGGTCGGAACGAGGCAGCCCGACGGTGTACCCGAGCAGCCCGTGACGCCCCGGCGGCTCCGCGGTCGCCAGCGAGGTGAGCGCGGTCGCGGTCGTGGACGGGAACACCGAAGTCAGCGCCCGCTCGCTGTGTGCCGCGAGGAACGCAGCGGCGTCACGGTGGGCGTGCAGCTGCGCCGCACCGACACCGTCGAGGACGAGCACGATCACGCGGTCTGCGGCAGGCAGCCGTAGCGGGTCGTCTCCGCGGTGGACCCCGACCGCGTGCAGGAGCGCGCGTCCCAGATCCGCCAGCGACGCGCTGCCGTACGCCGGCAGGCGGGGCGCAGCAGGAGAGACCGCGGTCTCAAGTAGCCCGGAGGGCGGGAGACCAACAGACTCGGTCTCAAGTAGCCCGGAGGGCGGTAGACCAACAGACTCGGTCTGGGGTTCCAACATGGTCCTGGTGGCGACGGGGCCGCATGCAAGCAGAGGTAGCCTCCGTCACGTCGTCGACCTCCAGGAGGGACCACTTAGCGTGACGCGCGCGACGGTCGGGTACGGCGCTCCCGGGCACCTGCAGTGAACGAGCGACCCATCGGGGTCTTCGACAGCGGACTCGGCGGCCTGACGGTGCTGCAGGCGCTGGCGGACCTGCTGCCCACCGAGCGGCTCATCTACTTCGGTGACACCGCGCGCTACCCCTACGGGTCCAAGCCGCGCGACGTCCTGCGCCGCTACTCGACCCAGATCGCCGACGCACTGCTCGAGCGTGACGTGAAGATGATCATCGTCGCATGCAACTCAGCGTCCGCTGCGGCGCTCGACCTGCTGCGCGAACGCCACCCGAAGGTCCCCATCATCGGCGTCGTCGAGCCCGGCGTCCGCGCCGCGGTCAGGGCGACGCGGTCGGGGCGCGTGGGGGTCATCGGCACCCGCATGACCGCCGACTCCAAGATCTACGAGCTCACGGCGCAGCAGCTGCACGCCGAGCTCGACCTCGAGGTCGTGGCGTGCCCCGGGTTCGTCGAGCTCGTCGAGAGCGGCGACACGGACTCCGATCACGCCCGCAGGATCGTCGCCGCCGGCCTGGCGCCCCTCCGCGATGCCGCGATCGACACACTGGTTCTCGGCTGCACGCACTACCCCCTGCTGGCCCGGACCATCAAGGAGACGGTGGGCCGGGGCGTGGTCCTGGTCTCGTCCGCAGACGAGACCGCGTTCGAGGTCCGCGACATCCTGGGGCGGACCGGCTGGGCGCGGGGCGGGCTGGCCGGGCCCGGTTGGCGCCGTTTCCTCACCTCCGGCGATCCGCCCACGTTCCGCAGGCTAGGGCGCCGTTTCCTCGGGGCCGACCTCGGTCGCGTCCAGGCCTGGAACTGGGAACTCGCGGCGGAGACGGAGGGTTGAGGTGAGGGCCGGAACAGGGAGCGACGTGGCGGGGACTCGCACCGCGGTGCGCACCATCGTGGCGCTCGCCGCCGTCCTGGCCACCGCGTGCAGTGGGGGCGGGGACGCGATCGTCGAGACGACCGCGACCGCTTCCGATGTAGCGGGTGGGACCGCGCCGCCGGCGACCATCGCCCCGACCGGAACCACGCCCCCCGCGACCCCGACGGCCACCGATGCACCCGCGGCAGCGGTACCGGAGGCGCTCGACTTCACCGCCCCGGCCGTCGCCGGCGGTCAGGTGGTCGGGGCGGAGTTCGTCGGTGAGGCGGTGGCGCTGTGGTTCTGGGCGCCCTGGTGACCTACGTGCAACCGGGAGGCTCCCGAGATCGCGCAGTTGGCGCGACGCTACGACGGAGAGGTGACCTTCATCGGGGTCGCCGGGCACGACACCATCGGTCGGATGAAGGAGTTCGTGGAGCGCCACGATGTCGGCCACTTCCCCCACGCGGCGACCGAGGATGGCTCGCTGTGGGCGAGGTGGGAGGTCGCCTACCAGCCTGCGTTCGTCCTCATCGACCCTGAGGGCGAGATCGTGTTCAAGGGCGTCCGCCCTGACCTCGCCGACCTCGAGGCCGAGCTCGGAGCGCTCGCGTCGTGAGCATCCGGGTGGTGCTGTTCGACGTGATGGACACGCTCGTCCGCGACCCCTTCCGCGAGGCGCTCGAGGCTGCGACCGGCCGTCCGGTGCGCGAGATCCTGGCGGCCCGCGATCCGCGGGCGTACCCGCGCTTCGAACGCGGCGAGATCACCGAGGCCGAGTACTGGGCCCACTACACCGACGCGGGGTTCGTCGTGGACGTGGCGGCCTTCCACAACGCCCGTCGCTCCGGCTACCGCTGGATCGAGGGGATGCGCGAGCTGCTCGACGACCTCGCCGGCGTGGTCCGCCGCATCGGCGCCACCAACTACCCGGACTGGGTGAACGAGCTCACCGACGGGATGCTCGCCGGCTTCCTCGACCAGGTCGTGGCTTCGTACGAGGTCGGGGCGCGCAAGCCCGACCCGGAGTTCTACCTCCGCGTGCTCGACGTGGTCGGGGCGGAGCCACACGAGACCTACCTCGTGGACGACCGCGAGGTCAACGTCGAAGGCGCGCTCGAGGCCGGTCTCGCCGCGCACCACTTCACCGACGTGGCTGCGCTCCGGGCCGCCCTCGGTCAGCACGTAGAGGCAGTTCGAGGCGACTGAGCAGCGCCGGATCCAGTCGCGCCTCCCCGGTCGCGACCCACCACAGCCGGGCTACGTCGTCGGCCTCCTCCGGCAAGCGGGCCAGCCACTCGAGCGCCGCCTCACCGTCCGCGTGGTGTCCGTCGCACCACGCGCTGAGTCCGATCTCGGTCGCGCAGTCGCGGCCGAGCGCCCGCCACGGCACCGGCCCGCACGTCGCGACGAGGCGGGCCTCGTCACCACAACGGTCGCACTCACCCGCCTCCACGCTGCGCGGACCGACCTCGGTGGCGTCGAGCCACGCGTACGCCGCAAGGAGCGCGCGCCGGAGCGCGGCGCGGTCGAAGGTGGGCTGCTCAGGGGGCACGGCGGGAGCGTACGGTCCCGTACCATCGCCAGCCCCGCCCCGGAGACCGCACGTGGCCCACCGCATCGCCGTGCTCGGCGGTGATGGCATCGGCCCGGAGGTGGTCGCGCAGGGCCTGAAGGTGCTCGACGCGCTCGAGGACGTGGCGACCGAGCGGGTGGAGTACGACCTCGGTGGGCAGCGCTACCTGCGCACCGGGGAGGTGCTGGACGACGACACCACCGAGGAGCTGCGAGCCTTCGACGCGATCTACCTCGGGGCGATCGGCACCCCCGGCGTCCCGCCTGGGATCATCGAGCGCGGCCTGCTGCTCAAGCTCCGGTTCGCGTTCGATCTCTACGTCAACCTGCGGCCGATCAAGCTCTACCCCGGCGTCACCTCGCCCATCGCGCGGCTCACCCCCGAGCAGTGCGACCTCGTCGTGGTGCGAGAGAACACCGAGTCGGTCTACGCGGGTGCGGGCGGGGCGCTCTACGTCGGGACGCCCGCCGAGGTCGCGACGCAGGAGTCGGTCAACACCCGTCACGGCGTCGAGCGTGCCGTCCGCTACGCGTTCGAGCTCGCGAGTCGGCGGCGCGGCCACCTGACCTTGGTGCACAAGACGAACGTGCTGAGTCACGCGGGGGACCTCTGGATGCGCACGTTCACCGAGGTCGGTGACACCGACTTCCCCGAGGTCGAACGCGACTACGTCCACGTGGATGCCGCGTGCCTCTACCTCGTCACCCAGCCGCAGCGGTTCGACGTCGTGGTGACCGAGAACCTGTTCGGCGACATCATCACCGACCTCGGGGCGGCGGTGCAGGGCGGCATGGGTCTGGCCGCCTCGGCCAACCTCGACCCGACACGGCGCTCGCCGTCGGTGTTCGAGCCCGTCCACGGCTCCGCCCCGGACATCGCTGGGACGGGAACGGCCGACCCCACCGCTGCGGTCATGAGCGTGGGGATGCTCCTCGACTTCCTCGGCGAGGCGCAGGCAGCCGCGCACGTCGAACGTGCCGTCGCGACGTGGCTGGCTTCGCGAGGAGGCACCGGCGACGACGGTGCGCGATACTCCACCAACGAGGTCGGGGACCGGCTCGCGGAGCTGGTCGCCCACGAGGCCTAGTGCAACGTGATAGTGCTCAAGCAGCGAAAGCGGTAGCACAACCTGATAGTGCTCAAGCAGCGAAAGCGGTAGCACAACCTGATAGTGCTCAAGCAGCGAAAGCGGTAGCACCACTCGATAGGAGCACGACATGCCCTTCCCGAAGGCGGACAAGATCTGGATGGACGGTGAGTTCGTCGACTGGGACGACGCGACCGTCCACATCCTCACCCCGACGATCCACTACGGGTGGGGCGTCTTCGAGGGCATCCGCGCCTACGCCACGGACCGCGGCCCCGCCGTCTTCCAGCTCGAGCCCCACGTCGACCGCCTCTTCCGCTCAGCCCGCATCTACCCGCCGCTCGACGAGATCCCCTTCACCCCTGAGCAGGTCGCCGACGCCATCCTCGAGACCATCCGCGTCAACCGGCACGGTGCCTGCTACATCCGGCCCGTCATCTACCTCGGGTACGGCGAGATGGGCCTCAACCCGCTGCCCTCGACGCCCCGCATCGCGATCGCGACGTGGGAGTGGGGCACCTACCTCGGCGAAGAGGCGCTCGAGAAGGGTGTCAAGGTGATGGTCAGCTCGTACCGGCGCATCGGCAAGAACACCATCCCGCCGGCGAGCAAGACCAACGGTCAGTACATCAACTCGTCGCTCGCCAAGGTCGAGGCGCTCCGGGCGGGCTACGACGAGTCCATCATGCTGTCCGAGGACGGCTTCGTCGCCGAGGGCACGGGCGAGAACATCTTCGTGATCCGCGACGGCGTGGTAACCACACCGCCGCTCTCCGACGGTCCCCTCGGCGGCATCACCCGCAGCTCGTGCCTGCGCATCCTGCGCGATCTCGGCCACGAGGTCCGCGAGGACCACGTCGTGCGCACCGACCTGTTCCTCGCCGACGAGATCTTCCTCACCGGCACGGCGGCCGAGATCACTCCCGTCCGCGAGGTCGAGGGCCGTCAGGTGGGCAGCGGCACGCGTGGCCCCGTCACCACCGAGGTGCAGTCGACCTTCATGGACGCCGTCAGCGGCAAGCTGGACCAGTTCAAGGACTGGCTCAGCTACGTCAACGACTGAGCGGCGCGTGCCGAGTCTGAGTTCACGCCTCCTCCGGGCGAGCCTCGTGCGCGCCCTGACCCTGTTGCGCGTCGGCGACATCTCGCCCGACGCCGCGATCGGCGACATCGACATCCAGGCGTACCGCGAGCGCATCGAGCGTCTCGCCGCCCGTGCGCGCTTGCCGGAGCGGGTCACGATCGCCGTCGAGAACGACGCTCGCGTCCCGGGTGAGTGGGTCGTGGATCGCAGCGCCGAACCCGACCGCGTCGTGCTGTGGGTCCATGGCGGGGCGCACTGCATGTGCTCGCCTCGCACCCACCGCGGCCTCGGCTACGCGCTGTCGCGCGGCGGACGTGCCAGGGTCTTCGTCCCCGAGTACCGGCTCGCCCCTGAGGACCCGTTCCCGGCGGGGCGCGACGACCTCGTCGAGGCGTACCGCTGGCTGCTCGAGGACCGTCGCATCGACCCGGCACGGCTGGTCGTCGGAGGCGATTCGTCCGGTGGCGGCTTGGCGCTGTCGCTGCTCGTGCACCTGAAGGACCTGGGCCTGCCGCAGCCCGTCTGCACCGTGCTGCTGTCACCGTGGGTCGACCTGACCCTGAGCATGGAGTCGTGGCAGCCGGGCGTCATCGACGACCCGTGGTTGCCGGCCGAACTGGGCCACCTGGCCGCCGACGCCTACCGCGGCGATCTGCCGGCCGACGATCCCGGCGTGTCGCCGCTGTTCGCCGACCTGAAGGGCCTACCGCCGATGCTCGTGCACGTGGGCAGCGACGAGCTGCTGATCGATGAGGGCAAGGATCTGATCCGCCGCGCTCGGGAGGCGGGTGTCCAGGCGGACGTCGGCGTGTTCCACGGCATGTGGCACGTCTTCCACGCCTTCCCCGGCATGCCGGAGAGTCGGCGCGCGCTGCGCGAGGTCGGGGGGTTCATCCGCCGACACACGAGCCCCTGGGAGGCACCAGCCCGCCCCGTCCGCGCTGGTACTCCGCAACCGTAGAGGGTGCGATGTAGCAGCATCGATGCGACTAGATACTGGGAGTACCCATGCAACAGCGACCTGGAGAGCAGGGCATGAGCTTCGTCTACAAGAAGATCGAACTCGTCGGCTCGAGCCGCGAGGGGATCGACGACGCGATCCGCGGCGCCGTGATCCGTGCGTCCGAGACGATGCGCAACCTCGACTGGTTCGAGGTCAAGGAGATCCGCGGCTGGATCAAGGACGGCGAGCCCCAGCACTTCCAGGTGGTGCTCCAGGTCGGCTTCCGTCTCGACGAGGGCCAGCAGATCGACTGATCCGTCTCGGAGAGTGCGCCGCGGTTGGGCACCGACCTCCCCGGTCGTGCATCCTCATCCTCGCCGCCGATACCGACAGGACGAGTCATGGGCGATGCGCCCCTGCCGACCGGGGCAGGACCCGGGCTGGCGCTGTACGACACGACCCTGCGCGACGGCACCCAGCGCGAGGGCATCAACCTCAGCGTCGAGGACAAGCTGCGCGTCGCAGCGCGGATGGACGCGCTCGGCGTGCACTACATCGAGGGAGGCTGGCCCGGCGCCAACCCGAAGGACACCGAGTTCTTCGCCCGCGCCGCCGACGGCCAACTGCCACTCGACAACGCCACGCTGACCGCGTTCGGCATGACCCGGATGGCGAACAACACGGTCGAGGACGACCCGCTGCTGGAGGCGCTGGCCGGATCGGGCGCCGACGTGATCTGCCTGGTGGGCAAGTCGTGGGGTTACCACGTGGACGAGGCGCTGGGCGTGCCGCGCGAGGTCAACCTCGCGATGGTGTCCGACTCCATCGCCTACCTGATCTCGCTCGGCCGGCGGGTGTTCTTCGACGCCGAGCACTTCTTCGACGGCTACCGCCGCGACGAGGCCTACGCCCGCGAGGTCGTGACCGCAGCGGCCGTGGCCGGAGCCGAGTGCGTGGTGCTCTGCGACACCAACGGCGGCACGATGCCGTGGGAGGTCGACGCGATCGTGGCTGACCTGGTCGGGGCGCTGCCGTGCGACGTCGGGTTGCACTTCCACGACGACGGTGGCTGCGCCGTCGCGAACTCGCTCGTCGGGATCCACGCCGGGGCGGTGCACGTTCAGGGCACCGCGAACGGCCTGGGGGAGCGCTGTGGCAACGCCAACCTCTTCACCGTCATCGCCGACCTGCAACTCAAGCGGGGCCTGGCGCTGGTGCCGCCGGACCGGCTCGAGCGCATGACCGAGATCGCGCACGCCGTGGCCGAGCTGTGCAACCAGACGCCGCCGTCGAACCAGCCCTACGTCGGCCACACCGCGTTCAGCCACAAGGGCGGTCTGCACGCCTCGGCCATGGCCAAGGCCCCGGACATGTACCAGCACATCGATCCGGGCGCGGTCGGCAACAACATGCGGCTGGTGGTCAGCGACCTCGCGGGGCGTTCGAACGTGCTCCTCAAGGCCCGCGAGTTCGGTCTCGACATCACCAACGAGCAGGCCGCCGCGGTCCTCGACGAGGTGAAGCGGCGCGAGAAGGAGGGATGGACCTACGAGGCAGCGGATGCCTCCTTCGAGCTGCTCCTGCGCCGCACGACCGGTCTGCTGCTGCCGGAGGACGAGCCGTTCCAGACCCAGCACTACCGGGTCACCGTCGGGGGCGGTTCGGACTCCCCCAGCGCGGAAGGCCCTGCCGAGGCGATCCTGTCGGTGCTCATCGGGCACGAGCGTCGCCTCGGGGCGGGTGAGGGTAACGGACCCGTCGACGCGCTCGACCACGCCTTCCGCAGCGCGGTCAACGGCACCTGGCCCCAGCTCGATCGCATCCATCTCGCCGACTACAAGGTCCGGATCCTCGAGGCATCCCAGGGCACCGACGCGGTGACGCGCGTGCTGGTCACCAGCACGGACGGCAGCGACTACTGGGATACGGTCGGGGTCCACCCCAACATCGTCGAGGCGTCGTGGAAGGCGCTGTCGGACGCGTACACGCACGCGATCCTGCGGGACAACTGGGTGTCTTGATGGCGCGAAGTGCTCAAGTAGCGCAGCGGTAGCACGATGAGGCGTGCTCAAGTAGCGGAGCGGTAGCACATGCGTATCGTCCGGTTCGCGCACACCGAGGGGCCCGCCTACGGCATCGTCGAGGAGGGCGGAGTCGCGGTCATCGAGCCGCACCCGTTCACGCCACACGCCCCGACGGGTGAGGTCGTGGCGCTGGAGGGGCTGCGACTGCTCGCACCCGTGGTGCCGTCGAAGATCGTCTGCGTCGGACGCAACTACCGCGATCACGCTGCGGAGCTCGGCGGTGACGTGCCCCCCGAGCCGCTGCTGTTCCTCAAGCCCTCCACCGCCGTCATCGGACCGGGCGAGCCCATCCGCTACCCGACCGGCGCCACCCGGGAGGTACACCACGAGGCCGAGCTCGCGGTGGTCATCGGTGGGCTGCTACGCGATGCGACGACGGAGCAGGCGGCGGGAGGGATCTACGGGTTCACGGGCGCCAACGACGTGACCGCCCGGGATCTGCAGCGCAGCGACGGCCAGTGGACCCGCGCGAAGGGCTTCGACAGCTTCTGCCCCCTGGGGCCGGCGATCAGCACCGAGATCGATCCCACCGATACCGGCATCCGCTGCTACGTCGACGACGAGCTGCGCCAGGACGGGACGACCGCAGACATGGTCTTCGACGTACCGACCCTGGTCGGGTACATCTCCCGCATCATGACCTTGTTGCCGGGCGACGTCGTGCTGACAGGGACCCCCGCGGGCGTCGGCCCGATCGAGCCCGGTGAGATCGTGCGCGTCGAGATCGACGGCATCGGGCGGCTGGAGAACCCGGTGATCCACCGCACCGCCGTCCGACCGGGCAACGGCGAGGTCAGCGACGACGCCTGACGGCCCTATCCTGCGAAGTGTCCCCTCGTTGCGGGAGCGACACCGTGGAGATCTGGCACAACCCTCGCTGCACCAAGAGCCGGCAGACGCTCGGCCTGCTCGAGGACGCCGGCGTCGAGCCGGAGGTGCGCCTGTACCTGCACGAGCCGCCCAGCGCTGGTGAGCTACGCGGGGTGCTCGACCGCCTCGGGATGCAGCCGTGGGAGCTTGTGCGGACCAAGGAGCCGGTGGCGGACGAGCTGGGCCTCGCCGACTGGCCGCGGGACGAGGAGCACCGCGATCGCTGGATCGACGCGATGGTCGCCAACCCGATCCTGATCGAGCGCCCCGTGGTCCTGACCGACGATGGCCGTGCGGTCCTCGGGCGACCACCCGAGAACGTGGAGGCGCTGCTCTGACCACCGACCAGGCACGCGACCGCCCCGACGTCCCCAACGTCCTCGCGACCCGTTACGCGAGCGATGCGATGGTCGCCATCTGGTCCCCGCACGAGCGCATCGTCCTCGAACGACGGCTGTGGCTCGCGGTGCTGCGGGCTCAGCGCGACCTCGGCGTCGACGTGAGTGACGACGTGATCGCCGACTACGACGCCGTGGTGGAGCAGGTCGACCTCGACTCGATCGCCGCGCGGGAACGCGTCACCCGCCACGACGTCAAGGCGCGCATCGAGGAGTTCTGTGCTCTCGCCGGTCACGAGCACATCCACAAGGGCATGACCTCGCGCGACCTCACTGAGAACGTCGAGCAGATGCAGGTCCGACGCGCGCTGGAGCTGGTACGTGACCGCGTCGTCGCGGTGCTGGCCCGACTCGCCGAGGCAGCCGCGGAGCACGCCGATGTCGTGATCACCGGTCGTTCCCACAACGTGCCGGCGCAGGCGACCACGCTCGGGAAGCGCTTCGCCAACGCGGGCGAGGAGCTGCTGGTCGCGTACCGGCGGCTGGAGGAGCTGATCGCGCGCTACCCCCTTCGAGGACTGAAGGGGCCGGTCGGCACCCAGCAGGACCAGCTCGACCTCCTCGGAGGCGACACCGACGCGCTGGCGCGGCTCGAGCGGGCGGTCGCGTCCCACCTCGGTTTCGACCTGACCCTCACCAACGTCGGCCAGGTCTATCCGCGGTCGCTCGACCTCGACGTCGTGTCGTGCCTGGTCCAGCTCGCCTCCGGCCCCGCGAACCTCGCCAGGACCATCCGCCTTATGGCCGGCCAGGAGCTGGTCACCGAGGGCTTCCAGCCGGGACAGGTCGGCTCGTCGGCGATGCCTCACAAGATGAACACCCGGTCGTGCGAGCGCATCGGGGCGCTGACCTCGGTCCTCAAGGGTCACCTCACGATGACCGCGGAGCTCGTCGGCGACCAGTGGAACGAGGGCGACGTGTCGTGCTCGGTGGTCCGCCGCGTCGCGCTCCCCGACTCCTTCTACGCCTTCGATGGCCTGGTCGAGACGCTGCTGACCGTGATGGCGGAGTTCGGGACGTACCCCGCCGTCATCGAGCGCGAGCTGCGCCGGTACCTGCCGTTCCTCGCCACGACCCGCGTGCTCAGCGCCGCGGTGCGGGCGGGGGCGGGGCGCGAGCAGGCGCACGCAGCCATCAAGGAGCACGCCGTGGCGGTCGCGCTCGAGATGCGCGAGAAGGCGGTCGAGACCAACGACCTGCTCGACCGGCTCGCGGCTGACGAGCGCATCCCACTCGACCGCGCCGCGCTCGACGGGCTGGTCGCCGAGCCGGGCTCGTTCGCGGGCGCCGCTGCCCGCCAGGTGCGGGGTTTCGTCGAGGCGGTCGGCACCATCGTCGCCCGCCACCCCGACGCTGCGGCGTACGAGCCCGCCCCCATCCTCTGACGCCCCGCCGACCGGAGCCCGACATGTCGCGTGCTACCGCTTCGCTACTTGAGCACTCAGGTTGTGCTATCGCTTCGCTACTTGAGCACCTGTGAGCCCGACCCCGCGCGTCCGCATGGCCCCCGCCCCGTCCGGGTGGCTCCACGTCGGCAGCGTCCGTACCGCCCTCTACAACTGGCTGTACGCGCGCAAGCACGGCGGCGCGTTCGTCCTGCGCATCGAGGACACCGACAAGGAGCGCGCCACCGACGAGTCCATGCGTTCCATGCTCGAGGGCTTCCGACTGCTGGGGCTCGACTGGGACGAGGGTCCGGAGGTCGGCGGGGCGCATGGCCCCTACCGCCAGTCGGAGCGTATCGAGCTGTTCCGTGTGGTCGCGCGCCACCTCGACGACGCCGGGCACACCTGGCGCGACCAGCGCACCCCGGACGAGCTCGAGGCGTGGCGGACCGAGCGACGCTCGCTGGGCCTGGCCCCGACCATCAAGGCCTCGAACTCGGACGCGCCCGAGGACCCGTTGGACGAGCGACCCTACGTCCTCCGTCTGCGTCTGCCCGACGAGGGCGAGCTCGTCGTGGACGACCTCGTGCGGGGCGAGGTGCGCTGGGACTGGGCGAACGTCGCCGACCCCGTGCTCGTGCGCTCCGACGGCTCGGCGACCTACCCGCTGGCCAACACGACCGACGACCTCGCTCAAGGCATGACGCTGATCTGTCGGGGCGAGGACCTGCTGTCCGCGACGCCGTTCCAGGTCCACCTCCACCGGGTCCTACGCGGGGACGGCCTCATCGATGCCGCCCTCGAGGAGGTCGGCTTCCCCGCGCGTGAGCCGGACTGGGAGCCGCCTTCCGCGTTCGCGCACCTGTCGATGATCGTCGGGCCCGACCGCAAGAAGCTGTCGAAGCGCCACGGATCGGTCGCGGTCCAGGAACTGATCGCCAAGGGCTACCTGCCGGAGACCCTCGTCAACTACCTCGCACTGCTTGGCTGGGCTCCTGGCGACGGCCGCGAACGGCTCGAGCTCGACGAGATGATCGCGGCGTTCGACTTCGACCGGGTCAGCAAGCCCGCGGCGATGTTCGACGAGGACAAGCTCACGGCGTTCAACGGCGAGCGCATCCGCGACCTCCCGGCGGATGAGCTCTCCCGCCGTCTGATGCCCTACCTGGATGGCACCTACGGCGAACCGCTGATCCGCTCGGAGGCGGCCACCGAGGACCGCGAGATCGTGCGTGGCCTCGTGCCGCTGGTGCAGGAGCGGATGCAGCGCCTCGACGAAGTCCAGCGCTACGCGCCCGCGTTCCTGGCGGAGGAGCTCGACCACGACCAGGACAGCGTGGAGAAGTTCCTCCGGACGGAGGACGCTGGTCGGGTTCTCGCCGCCGCCGAGGACGTGCTCGTGGAAGTCCAGGCGTGGACCGCAACGGCGATCGAGGAGGCTCTCCGCGCCTTGCCGGAACGGCTGGGACTCGGGGCGCGCAAGGTGTTCCAGCCCATCCGCGTCGCGGCCACGGGCTCGTCGGTCAGTCCGCCGCTGTTCGAGTCCCTCGAGCTGATCGGACGTGACCGCGCGCTCCGACGGCTCGCGCACGCGCGAGCTACGTTCGTCTGAGAGAGGGGGCCTGTAGGTGCGTCGCGTTGTCACGCTCGTCGCCATCGTGGTCCTGTCCAGCGCGTTCGGCGGCGCGAACGCCAGGGCCCAGGAGGCCCCCCCGGACCGCGTCCCGGTCGCGGACTTCGAGCCACTGCCACCGTCCTCGCCCTCGGCGGCGGCGGTCGCTGCGCGCAACGAGTTGCTCGGCCCGGGCTGGGACGATCGGGGCGCGGTCACGCTGTACTGGTACGGGGTGTCCTCGTTCATCGTGAGCCTGGGTGGGCACGTGTTCCTGTTCGACGCCTGGGAGATCATCGGTCTCCACGCCGACTACTCGCCGGTTGGACGGGAGGACCTCGCCGCGATCGAACCCGAGGCCATCCTCATCGGGCACGGCCACTTCGACCACGCCGCCGATGCCGGGTACGTCGCGGGGCGCACCGGGGCGGTCGTCGTCGGCAGTGAGGAGATCTGCGACACCGCCAAGGAGGATGCCGCGCGGGACGGCAACGAGGACGCGTTCACCTGTGTCATCACCGGGACCATGGACGAGCCACCCCCGGGGACGACACAGGAGCTGCGCCTGTTCTCCGACCTCGCGCCGGTCACCGTGCTGCAGCACCTCCACTCCGCGGCGACGCCGCCCGGTGAGGACAACGAGCCCGACCCGTTCCTCCCGGTGGGTGATCCGGCGCCCTACATCGAGCAGCTCAACGACGACCCCGAGGCGTTGCTGCGCTTCCTCGAGACCCTCGGCGACGAGCAGGGCGGGACCTGGGCGTACCACTTCCGCGTCGGCGAGCACTTCACGCTCTACCTCGGCGACTCCGCCGGTCCCATCTTCACCTCGACCGAGGTCCAGGAGGCGCTCGACTCCTTCCCCGGCTGCATCGACGTGATGGCCAACGCCATCCTCGGGTTCGACCAGCCGGTGTCGGGCCTTCAGGATCCGCGCCTGTACGTCGAACACGGCCACCCCAAGGTCTTCATCCCCACCCACGCCGACGCGTGGGCGCCCGTCATCTCGGCCGGCCAGGCGTCCTACGTCGACGAGTTCGAGGCGCAGATGGCCCTGCTCGAGCACCCACCGGAGGTGCTCTGGCTGTTCGATCCCGAGGACTACCTCGAAGCGGTCCGCTTCGAACTCGACGACCCCCGCTGGGTGGCGGCGATGCCGGGGTCGAGTTGCGTCGCAGCCGCTGGTGGCGGCGGCTCCGCCAACGGCTCCACCGGGCCGGGGCCGGGTTCGGATGGGGGCGGCGGCACGTCGACGCCGGTGACCGGTGGCGTCGTCGTCGCGCTGGCACTCGGGGCGCTGGTGCTGGCTTTGACGCTGGCCACGGGAGCGGGGGGCGCGGGGCGCGCGGGAAGCTAGCCGCCTGGCTGCGCGGTTGGTGGGGTCTCAGGCAGGTTGTTACCCTCTGCGAGCCCTTCGGGGGTGGTGTAATCGGTAACACGACTGGTTCTGGTCCAGTTATTGAGGGTTCGAGTCCTTCCCCCCGAGCTCCGGCGGTGGTCCCGGTGCCGAGCGAGGCCTGAGTCTCCCCCGGTGGACAACTGAATAACCATACGGCCCCGTCGTCTAGCTGGCCCAGGACGCCGCCCTCTCAAGGCGGAAACGGGCGTTCAAATCGCCTCGGGGCTACCGTATCTAGCCGTTCTGCGGCATCTGACTTCCCGAACCAGAGGACGTCGTCTTAGGCGACGCCCGCCTCAGTTGCATGAGTATGCATGCCCCGGGTAGCGCCGGAGGATCTCCACGGCGTAGGCGACCTTGTCCTCGATCCGCTGGCCCTTCGGCTGGTAGGTCGACCACAGCTCCAGGTTCTCGATGCGGTTGTCGAGCTTGTCGCCGTTGCGGTGGTGGACGACCTCGTCGGGGGCGAGCGGTCGTCCGAGGTACGCGGCCATGTTCAAGCGGTGCTCCGGGTACGAGGTTTCGCCGTTCGAGAGGTGGCGCAGCTCCGCTGGTACCGGAACGATGAAGTAGCCGTGGTTCACGTATCCATCACCTGTGGGTGTGACGATGGGCAAGTGGGCGAGCGGGTCGCCGTGCTTGCGCTCACGAGCTCGGTGGGTCGTGCACAGACCCCTGCTGGAAGTCGGCCGTTCGCAATCGTCGATCGTGCAGATCTCGGGCTGTCGCCGTCGGCCCAGAGGCACGTCAGCTTCGACGTCGCCGGTGCGCAGCAGGCGCTGGAGGTGGCCGTGGCAGAGGCCGCGGCCGTCGACGGGCAGATCACAGCCGTCGACGGTGCACGCGGTGGGGCGGTCGTCGCCGTGGAGGGGATCGCCGGTGCGTTGCCAGCGCTTATAGTGCTTCTCGCACCAGCCGCGTGACTGGCGTGGGCGATCGCAGTTCTCGACGCCGCATACCGGCGGAGCCCCGCGCGGCCGATCGAGTGGCACTTCGGGCTTCGCATCGCCCCACCGCTTCCAGCGGGAGTAGTGGGCGTGGCACCAGCCGCGGGCGATCGAGGGGTTCGTGCAGTCGGGTACGGAGCAGGTGCGAACGGGCGCGGGCACGGCGACCTCCCGGCCGCCCCCGGCTCGGTCGTCGTGACGCTAGCGGTGGGGTGCGACATCTCGGCCGTCCGACGCCAGGTCAGCGCCCCGCCCGCTCCTCGGAGTCGGCGGGCTCGGGACTCCGATCGGCGGTCGCCGCCGTGATGCCGAGACGGTGGTGTTCGCGGCAGAGCACCTCGTAGGCAACTGCGTCGTCGTCGACGTCGTCGACGACGACCTGCTCGCCCTCGCGCACGATGTCGCCCCGTACCGTGCGGGCGTTGAGCACGCCCGGCGCCCCGCACCAGCACTGCGCCTGGACCTGAAGCTCGCAGCGCTCGTCGGCGATCTCGAGCAGCCGCTTGGAGGCGGGGAACAGGTTGGTCGTGAAGTCCGAGAGCAGGCCGAAGGCGAACACCTCGATGTCGAGGTCGTCGACGAGCCGGGCGAGCTGCTCGATCTGCGCCGGCGTGTAGAACTGCACCTCGTCGGCCACGATGTAGTCGACCGGGTCGCCGCCCCGCAGCGCATCGCGCACGAGCGCCTCGATGTCGGTGTGCGGGGTGAGGTCGATCGCGTCCCGGGCGAGGCCGATGCGGGACGTGATGCGGCCGCGCTCACGCTCGTGCATCGTCATCCGCAGCCCACGGTGCCCCGCGCCGGAGCGGTTGTGGTCGATCTGCAGCGCGAGGGTGCTCTTGCCGCGGTTCATGGTGCCGTAGAAGAAGCGCAGCCTGGCCACGTGCCACCTCCTCGACCGACGTCGTAGCCGACGCCCGCCACGCTGCCGATGATGCGGGGCGCTCGACCGGACGGTCGCTCGGGTAGCGTCGCGTCCCGATGCACCGGGAGGGCGTTCGACTGCACATCGCCATCACGCTCGGGCGCCTCAACCCCGTGGTCTGGGTGGACGCGGTGACGGCGGCGGACGAGCTGGGCTACGAGTCGGTGTGGCTCCCCGAGCACCTCGTCCTCCCGCTCGACATCCAAGGACAGCTCGTGCCGGGGGAGGAGCACCCGCCGGTGCCTCCCACGACCCCGGTGTACGACGCCCCGGCGTACCTCAGCTACCTCGCCGGCATCACGTCGCGGATCCGGCTCGGCACGTTCGTCTACCTGCTGGGACTGCGCCACCCCTTCGTGTCCGCGCGAGGCTTCGCGACCCTGGACGTGGTGTCGGGCGGCCGTGCCGAGGTGGGGGTCGGGGCGGGATGGCTCGAGACCGAGTGGGAGGCGGTCGGACTCGATCCCTCGACGCGGGGTCGGAGGCTCGACGAGGCCATCGACGTGTGCAAGCGGCTCTGGACCGAGCCAGAGATCGAGTACCACGGCGAGTTCTTCGACTTCCTGCCGGTCGCGTTCGAGCCCAAGCCGGTGCAGCACCCGCACCCGCCGATCGTCATCGGAGGGGAGTCCGACCGCGCGCTGCGGCGCGTGGCGGAGCGGGGCGACGGTTGGATCGGGATGGCCCACACCCCCGGGTCGGTCGCGCCCCGCGTGGAGCGACTCGCCGAGCTGCTGGAGGCGGCGGGGCGCGACCGACGTGGGGTCACCGTCACGGTGATGGGTGAGGTCAGCTCGGGCGACGCTCTCGACGCCTACGCCGCCGCCGGGGTCGACCGGCTCATCGTCGTGCCGTGGCAGCGGTCCTCCGAGGCGGTCAGCGCGCTGGAGACGTTCGCTGCCCGCCACCTCTGAGCGTGTGCATCGGGACCCGGTGGGCGTGCCTGGATGCACACGCTCGGTTTAGGACAGGGCTGAGTAGGCTCGCCCCGATGCCTCCTTCGCTCGCTGACCTCGTCGACCCCGCCCACACCGTGGTGGTCACGCAGGAGTGCCAGCGGGGCGTGCTCGGTGAGCCCGCGATCTTCCCGGAGCTGGCTACCGCTGCGCGCGAGGCTGGGCTCGTCGAGGCCGTAGCGCGTCTCGTCGAGGCGGCGCGCGCGGTCGACGTCGCGGTCGTGCACTGCGTCGCCGCGCGACGCGAGGACGGTCGCGGCTCCAACGACAACGCCTTGCTCTTCGACGCGGCCACGCGTGCGGACGTGAAGCTGCTGCCCGGCTCGCCCGCCGTCGAGGTGCTCCCCGAGCTCGGACCCGCCCCGACCGATCTCGTGCTCACCCGGTTGCACGGCCTCGGCCCGATGGGCGGGACCGACCTCGACCCGGTACTACGCAACCTCGGGGCGCGCACGATCGTCGCGGTCGGTGTGTCGATCAACGTCGGCATGACCGACCTCGTCTTCGATGCGGTCAATGGCGGGTACCGCGTCGTGCTGCCCCGTGACGGCATCGCGGGCATCCCACAGGAGTACGCCGACGCCGTCATCGAGCACACCCTGCGCCTCCTGGCGACCCTCACCACCGTCGACGAGATCGTCGCCAATTGGACCTCCGGCCCTGGAGACCCGCGAGGTTGAAGCGCTGGGTGCGCCGAGGCGTACTCAACTCTTCAGCGTCGGCGCGATCGCCGACCTGACGGGGCGTTAGGTCGGAGTAGGCTGGCGATGTGACACACCGTCAGGAACCGTCCGAGACCATCCGCGCCGCCGACGGGCGGGTGCCGGGACGGCGCGGGCGCGCGACCCGGGAACGACTGCTCGACGCCACCGCGGGCATGCTCGAGACGACCTCGTGGCGTGACCTCAAGGTGGTCGACATCGCGCGGGAAGCCGGCACCTCGCCGGCGACCTTCTACCAGTACTTCCCCGAGGTCGAGACCGCGATCCTGGTCCTCGCGGAACGAGCCGCCGACGAGGGGCATGTGCTCGCCGAGGCCGTGCTCGACGGGCGTTGGTCGGGACGCGCCGGGTTCGGCCGGGCCACGGCGATGGTCGACGCGTTCCTGGGGTTCTGGGACGACCACACCGCGCTGATCCGGCTCATCGACCTCAACATCGCCGAGGGCGATCCGCGCTTCCGCGAGATCCGCAACGACCTGCTGGGTCCCGTCACCGAGGCGCTGGGAGATCTCATCGGCGAGCTGAAGGCCGACGGCCGTCATCCCGACGACGTCCAACCGGTGGCGCAGGCAGCAGCGCTCGTGTCGATGCTGGCCCACGTCGCTGAGCACCACGCGGGCCTCGAGACCTGGGGGGTGGAGCACGACGCGCTGCGGGTGAGCCTGGCGCGGTTGGTGTTCACCGGCGTCACCGGACGTCGACCCCCGGACGCCTGAGCGAACGTGCTGCCCACGGTCGTCCGTGATGCCGCCGCTCGCTTCGGCGACCGCCCCGCCTACCTCGCCTCCGCGGGCTGGCCGCTGACCTACACCGACCTCGACCGGCTGTCGGACGAGGTCGCGGTCGGCTTGGCCCGCCGGGGCGTCGCTGCCGGCGACCTCGTCGCGCTCGCGCTGCCGTCGAGCCCGGAGTTCGTCGTCGCCTACGTCGCGCTCGCGAAGCTCGGGGCGGTCACCACCGGGATCAACCCGCGCTTCACCGCGACCGAGCGGCGCGCGGTCCTCGACCAGCTCAGGCCCTCCTGGCTCCTCGCGACCACCGACCTCACGGACGGCGCCCCGCACGACCTCGACATCGTCGAGGTCGTGCTCGCCCCCGCCGCCGCGGACGTGCTGACCCCGCTGCGCGTCGCCGACGCCACCTCACCGCAGCTGGACGACGATCCGGACCGCGAGGTCGCGGTCGTGCTCACCTCCGGCACGACCGGTACGCCGCGGGGCGCGGTGTTCACGAACCGCCAGCTCGCCGCCATCGCCGACATCGAGGCCGGTGACCGGCGCGAGGGCGGCGAGCCGGTCCTCGGCTCCACCGAGCTGGTCCACATCGGGGCGATGACCAAGCTCGCGTGGCAGCTGCGCGTCGGGATGACCACCCACCTGATGGATCGCTGGCGTGCGGAGACGGCGCTGCGGCTGGTCGCCGAGCACCGCATCCGCTTCCTGGGGGGCATCCCGGCCCAGCTCGCGTTGATGCTGCGCCACCCGCTCGTCGACGAGCTCGACCTCGACTGCGTCGGGTTCGTCGTCAGCGGGGGAGGACCCGCCCCGCCCGCGCTGGTGCGGGCGGCGATGGCCCGGTTCGAGGCACCGTTCGGCATCCGCTACTCGTCCACCGAGACCGGCGGCCTGGGTTGCGCCATCGACCTGGCCGACCCCGACGACGACGGCGTGCACACCGTCGGGCGACCGCGCCACGGCATCGAACTCGACGTCCGCGACGGCGAGGTGTGGCTGCGCTCGCCAGCGGCGATGACGCGCTACCTGCACGATCCCGAGGCCACCGCCGCGACGTTGGTCGACGGCTGGGTTCGCACCGGCGACGTCGGTGCGCTGGACGACCGGGGACGGCTGGTGCTGGCCGGGCGCGAGCGCGAGATGTACGTCCGCGGTGGCTACAACGTGCACCCCCAGGAGGTCGAGGCGGTGCTCGCGGCGCACCCGCTGGTGGCGGAGGTGGCGATCGCCCCGCGCCCCGACGAGGTGATGGGCGCCGTCGGCGTGGCCGTCGTGGTCCCCGTCGACCCGGCGCGCCCGCCGACCCTCGACGAGCTACGAGCGCACGCGGCCGCGCGTTTGGCGCGCTACAAGCTCCCCGAGGACGGCGTCACCGTTGCGGCGCTGCCACTTACCGCGATGCACAAGCTCGATCGTCGCGCCCTGGCACGGCTCGTGGGCAGCTGACGAGGCGGACGCCTGGGCAGGGCGGTCAGAAGCGGACGATCCCGGCGGAACGGACGCGTAGCGGGGCGTGCAGAGGGGTACCGCCGCGTCTGCGGGAGGAGAGGATCCGGGGGGTCGGGACCCCTCCAGGCCCGACCCCCCGGATCCGTCTAGGGGATCAGATCGCTCGCAGGAGCAGGATCTGTCCCAGTGCGAAGTCTGCCACGTACAGGTCGGTGGCGTTGAACGCCACGTCGATCGGCGCCGGGAGGTTGACGATCGTCTCCGGCTCGCCGGCGTCGCCATCGTCGTCGATCGGGATGCGGACGACGTCGCGACCGACCGGCTCGTCGCCGAAGAAGTTGCCGAAGCGCGCGGCGACGAGGTCGCCATCGGGTCCGAACGCCAGGCCGGTGGCGGCGACGTGCAGCCCGAGCAGCTGCTCGGGCGCGGTGTGCTCGCCGCACTCCTCCTCGACCGCTGGGTTCTGGGCGACGTCCCACCCGTCCTCGAGATCGGCGTAGACACACTCCGGGAAACCGAAGTGGGTCGGCGGGTCGTGGATCTGGTCCACGTCGCGGACCGCGACGAGGGTGTCCTCGCCGTAGGGATCCTGCTCGTCGAGGCCGTTGACGGTCATCCACGCCTCGGGCGTGCCGGGGCGGAACGCGACGTCGAAGTTGTTGCGCATCCCCGTCGCTTCGACGAACAGCTCCGGCAGGGGCTGCTCCGGATCCTCCAGCTCGAACACCGCGTCCTCGGGACCGAGGTCGCGGGCTCCGAGCCGCACCGACAGCAACGTGCCGCTCAGCGGGGTCTCGGGGTCGCCACCGGTCGCACCGTCGTCGGTGGAGTTGCCGTTGGTGATGTAGAGGCGGTCACCACGGATGGCGAGCCCGTTGGTGTTGTGACGGCCGTTGGGCAGTTCGTCGACCACGATCTGTCCGACCTCGGCGGCGTCACCGCCACCCGCGGGGATGGCCCACACGCGCCCCGCCGTCGTCCGGCCCGAGGTGGAGGACCCGTGCGAGTCGGCGACGTACAGCCACTCGGCGTTGTCGTCGACGACGATCCCGAGCGGGTTGTTGAACCCGCTGGCGTACGTCTCACCCGGGCCCAGGACTCCACCGGCCAGGATCGGGAACATCTCGACCGTGCCCTGGGCCCAGCTCGCCGCCAGCACGTTGTTGCCCACGACCGCGATGCTCGTCGGGGTCGCCACGGCTGCCACCGAGGGCAGCGGCGGCACGGGGACGGGCAACGGCGGGCTCGTCCGTGGCAGCACGTGGAGGGTGCCGGTCATCTCCGGGTGGGTGGTGCAGAAGAAGCCGTAGTCGCCGGGCCCGAGCGCCTCGACCCCTTCCACCGGGGCGGACTGGCCCTGGGCGATGATCCGGCTCGAGAAGAGGGGATCGCCCCACACGTCCTCGTCGACCGAGTGGACGTCGTGGACGGCGAGGTCGGCGTTGACGTAGGTCAGCGCGTCGCCCGACTCGATCAGCAGCTGTGGCGGCACGTACTGGAAGTTCACCGTCGTGATGTAGTGCTCGGAGGGCGCCGCACCGACGGTCGTCGGCGCCACCCCGAGGAGCAGCGCCGAGACCGTCAGGAGGACGAGCGCGGTCCGGATGTGCACATCAGCCTCCGAAGAGTGCGGGCAGAGGGTCGAGCCCGCTGCCGTAGTAGGGCTCGGGGTTCCCGAGCCAGGACGTCAGCACCGACTGGTAGACCCGCCGCATGTCCTGGGTCATGGCGAGGTTGTCGGCGGGGGCCAGGGGCGTACCCATGGGCGGGTGGTCGCCGTACAGCCCGGGGGTCAGCGTCTCGGGACCGGCCGACGACTCCGGCGGCGGCCCGATGAGGAGGACCGGGGCGGCGGCGCCGTGGTCGGTGCCCGCCGCGGCGCCCGAGCCGTTCTCGCCGATGCGCCGCCCGAACTCGCTCGTGATGATGAAGAGCGTGCGGTCGGCCAGCTCCGTCGGCATCGGGCCGGTGTTGCCGGTGCCCTCGTAGAAGATCCGGATGCCCTCGGACAGGTCCGAGTACAGATCCTGGTGCCGGCTCGCCTGGCCGTTGTGGGTGTCGTAGCCGCTCTGGCGCAGGTAGACCACCTCGCAGCCGTAGTCACCCTCGAGGAGCTTGCGCGCCGTCAGCAGCCGGACCGCGAGGGCGTTGCCGTTGACGTTGGGGGGAGCGGTCGCCTGCGACAGCTCGCCCACCACGCTCATCGAGGAGCTGAGGCGACGGCCGTACGCTCGCCGTAGGCGCTCGGCGGGGTCGTGCATCGCGTAGCGCTGCACGGTCTCGTAGCGCTGCTCGGCGCCGCCGATCGATCCGTCCGCGAGCGTGAACGGCAACCGGGCGATGCCGATGCCGCTCTGACGCTCGCCCTGGAGGATGAACGGCAGCTCGGGCACGATGCCCACGCCCCGTATCTCGCCCTCGCCGATGCCGACGCGGTCGAGGTGACGACCGAGCCAGCCGGTGTTGAGCTCCTGGTCGTTGGGAGGCGAGCCGGACTCCCACGCCTCGGTCCCGGTCTGGTGCGAGAAGCTGTGGTTGGGGTAGTCCACGCCCTGCACGATCGAGATGCGGCCGGCCTGGTACAGCCCGTGCAGGTAGGTCAACGCCGGGTGGAAGCCGAGCTGCTGGTCGGCGTCGTCGAACTGGTCGAGCCGTAGCAGCTGCTCGCGCGGGATCTGGATGGACGGACGCACCTTCTCGTAGACGGTGCGCCGAGCTGCGCCGGGCACGTCCTCGAGCGGCACCACCATGTTGAGCGCATCGTTGCCTCCGTCGAGCACGAGCACGACGAGACGGGGACGCAGGCGCGTGGCTGGATCGACCTCGGCGAACGCGACGCCCTCGCCGACCCGCGCGATGAGCGGGAGGCTGGCGGCGACGGTGCCGGACGTCTGGATGAACTGACGGCGGGTGAGTGGCATCACACGACCTCCCATTCCGGCGCGGACAGGACCAGCATCAGGACACCCTCCTGGAGGACCGACTCCGATCGGCCGGCCTGGCTCTCCAAGTAGTCCTTGATGGCTGCGCTGGTGTTGACCGAGAACCCCGCGAGGCCGAACTTGGCGGCCCACCCGTCGAGGTCGTTGGAGACGGGAAGATCGGCGTGTGTGCCGAAGCCCACGAAGGGTCGCGTCGCTCCGATCACCGCGTAGCCCAGTAGGTAGCGGTGGGCCACGGCGGTGGTGCCGAGCCAGTGCTCGCTGTCGGGCCAGCCGAACACCGACGGCGGGTACATCGGCACTTGCCCCATCTGCTCGAGGTAGTCGTCAGCGCCGCCGATGAAGCTGCCGTTGATGAACGGCAGATCGTCGGCGAAGGTCAGGTCGAGGACCTTCGCGGCGTGCACGACGAGGTCGGCGGGGGGACGGACGAGCTGCTGGCCGTTGGCACGATCGGTGTAGCGGAAGCCGTCGGAGAGCAGCAGCGCGCGGATCGCGGGGCGCAGGTCCCAGTCGTTGGCGACCAGCGCCGCGGCGACCTCCTCGATCAGCGGTTCACCGAAGACGCTGCCGACGTCGGGCGTGTACGCCAGCGCCCGGATCATCCGGTAGGCGATCCACCGCGAGGCGCTCGGTTGCGCCAGGAGGTGGTCGATCAGGTCGAGGTACTCATCGATCCCGCGGGACCTGAACGCGCGGCCGAGGACGACCTTGTCGCCGTCGTCGTGGTCGTCGGGCCAGAACTGGGCGTCGTCGCGCGTCTGCGGCCCGCCGAAGAACGGGGCGTCGGCCCTCAGGAGCTTGTCGATCGCGTCGGCGGGGCGCCAGCCGGTGAGCATGCGCGCAGCCTCGCGCACGTCCTCCTCGGTGTAGACCTGGGGGAGCTTGCCGAGCGTGAACAGCTCCATGAGCTCGCGGGCGTAGTTCTCGTTCGGCTTGACCTTGGTGTTGGTGTCGCCGTCGAGCCAGTACAGCATCGCCGGGTCGATGGTGATGGCGGCTATCAGGTCGCGGAAGTTGCCCAGCGCATGCGTGCGGATGCGGACGATCTGCGCGGCGACGTGCTGGATGCTGGGGGCGGAGCCCTCGGGAGCGGTCGCCAGATGATCGTGGAGGAAGAAGGTGAACCGCTCCTCCAACGGGTACGGCGTCGTACGCATCACCTCGAGCCAGTGGCTGACCGGGTCATCGCCAGTGAGGTTGATGAACGTGTCGATGCCGTCGGCTCGGTGCAGCACCTCGCCAGCGGTCGGTTGGCGTAGGGCGGGTTCGGTCGGGACGTCGAGCAGGTGCTCGACGAGGTCGGCGTACGGCTGCCCGCTCCACTTGTCGAGGTCGGCTTCGGTGGCGCCGAAGGCGACGCGGTTGATCAGTCGCGAGACGTCCTCGCGCGTGGCGAGCTCGGACACGGTTCTCCCCTCCAGGAACGTCGTGCTCCGAGGACGCTGTCCGAGCCCTCTCGTTAACCGCGCGGATGGCTCCTCAGCCGCCAACTTCGACGGCGGTTGCCCGTTCTCCTGCCCGTCCAGGCGTCCCTGCGGCCACCGTACAGGAGGTCAGGAACCCGCGATGAGCAGGATCTGACCGAGGGCGAAGTCGGCGGCGTAGAGGTTGTCGCCGTCGTAGGTGACGTCGAGCGGGGCCGGGAGCACCGCGATCGTCTCGGGCTCGCCCGCTGATGCGTCAGGGCCGATGTCGAGCCGCACGATGTCGCGGCCGCGAGGGGTCGTGCCGAAGAAGTTGCCGAAGCGCCCGAGGACGAGGTCGCCGTCGGGCCCGAAGGCGAGGCCGGTGGCGGCGACGTGCAGGCCGAGGAGCTGCTCAGGAGGGGTGTGCTCCCCACACGTCGTCGCCACCGCCTCGTTCTGGGTGACGTCCCACTCACCATCGAGGTTCGCGTAGACGCACTCGGGGAAGCCGAAGTGCGTCGGGGCGTCGTGCACGAACGTCACGTCGGGCACCGCGACCAGCGTGTCCTCGCCGTAGGGGTCGAGCTGGTCGGGGCCGTTGACCGTCATCCACGCCTCGGTCGTGCCGGGTCGGAACGCGACGTCGAAGTTGTTGCGCATCCCCGTGGCCTCGACGAGCAGGTCGGGCAGGACGAGCTCCTCGCCCTCGTCGGGCTCGGGGATCTCGCCGAAGACCGCATCGTCCGGCGTGAGCTCACGCGCCCCGATGCGGATCGAGATGAGCGTGCCGCTGAGGGGTTCCTCCGGCAGGCCTCCGGAGACGCCGTCGTCGGTCGAGTTGCCGTTGGTCACGTACAGCCGGTCCCCCCGGATCGCCATCCCGTTGGTGTTGTGCCGACCGTTCGGCAGCTCGTCCACGACCACCTCACCGACCTCGGCAGCGTCACCTCCTCCCGGAGGGATGGCCCACACCCGCCCCGCCGTATCGCGGTCGTCGCGCGCCGAGGGGTGCGAGTCCGCGACGTAGAGCCAGCCGTCGTCGTCGAAGACGATCCCGAGCGGGTTTCTGAACCCGGTCGCGTAGGACTCCGCCGGCCCCAGCAAGCCGGCCTCGAGGATCGGCAGCGCCTCGACCGTGCCCTGCGACCAGCTCGCCGCGTACATCGTGTCGTCTCGCACCGTGATGCTGGTCGGCGTGGCGACCGCACCCGCGGACGGCACCGGTGCGGAGTCGGGCACCGGCACCGGCGACTCCGGCGTCACGCGCTCGATCACCTCGAGCGTGCCGGTCGTCGTGGTCGGGTGCACGGTGCAGTAGAAGTCGTAGGTGCCGGGCGCGAGCTGCGACGTCCCGGTGACGTCCGCCTGTTGACCCGCGGCGATCGTGTCGCTGGCGAACAGCGGTCCGCCGTCCTCGCCGTACTCGCGGGCGGTGACGTTGTGGGGTGCGGGCAGGTCGGCGTTCGTCAGCGTCAGGCTGGCCCCCTCCTCGATCGTCACCTCTTCGGGCACGTACGTGAGCGCGATCACGGTGATGTGCTGACCGGGCGGGGCGGGGGCCGTCGGGGCCGTGGTGGCATCGAGCGCGGACGGTAGGGGCGGGGCGGCCGCGACGATCAGCGCTGCGACCGCAGCGAGCGCGAACAGGTTCCGGGATCGCATGGCTCCCCTTCCAGCGATCGACTTGCTGGGACCTTCGACCCCCGCCGCCCGTGTTCCTGCCCTCGGGTGTGGCGGAGCCTCCCATCCTCCTCACCGTGCTCTACGCACACGGGGCGCGCTCGGTTCACCCGGGCTCGGTGACGTCTGCCTGCGGTTGACACCGCGTGAGGTTGCGACGTACGGTTCTGTTCGCCAAGTCGACCACTTGTTCGCTATCACGAACACCTCGCGAGGGAAGCCATGAAGCTCGACCTGCTGTACGAGATCGACGTGCCCAAGCCCTGGGGCCCCGAGCCGTGGCCGCAGAACCAGCGCAAGCGGGAGCAGCGCGCCTACAGGGAGGCGCTGGAGCAGATCGCGCTGGCGGACAAGCTGGGGTTCAACACCGTGTGGATGGTGGAGCACCACTTCCGCGAGGGCCGGTCGCACTCCTCGTGCCCCGAGGCCACCCTCGGCGCGCTGAGCCAGATCACCGAGAACATCAGGCTCGGCTTCGGGGTCGCGTTGATGCCCCACGAGTTCACGCCACCGATCCGCGTCGCCGAGAAGGTCGCGACCGTCGACGTCCTGTCCAACGGTCGGGTCGAGTGGGGGACGGGGCGCTCGACGCCGATGGAGCAGACCGCGTTCGGGGTCGACCGCGAGGCGTCACGTGACAAGTGGCGTGCGGCGATCGAGACCGTCGTCGGCATGTGGGAGACCCAGTACTACGAGGAGGACTCGGAGTACTTCACCTTCCCCAAGCGCAACGTCACGCCCAAGCCGGTGCAGGACCCGCACCCGCCGTGCTGGGTCGCGGCGACGTCACCCTCGTCGGCCGAGGTCGCCGGCGAGGCTGGGCTCGGCCTGCTGAGCTTCGCGATCATGCAACCCATCCAGGTGATGGCCGATGTCATCAAGCGCTACCGCGCGGCCTGCGAGCGCATGGAGGAGCCGCTCACGCGCGTGGTCAACAACCGCGCCGCGGCGTACACGCTGGTGCACTGCGCCGACTCGATGGACGAGGCCGAGACCAACGGGGTCTGGGACGCGGTGTGGTGGTGGTACCAGCACCTCGCCGAGTTCATGCTCGAGTGGGAGTTCCCCCACTTCCCTCAGGAGGAGAAGGACAAGCTCTTCCCCCTGATGAAGAAGCACGCCGAGGGCGACCTCGAGCCCAAGATGTTCAACGACTACGACATGATCATCGTGGGCGACCCCGACCAGTGCATCGAGAAGATGAAGACCTACGAGTCCCTCGGGGTCGACCAGCTGCTCTGCTACATGCAGTTCGGCGACCTCGACCACGACGCGATCATGAGGTCGATCGAGCTCATCGGCAAGCACGTCCTGCCCGAGGTGGACGCCGAGGCCTCCGTCACCGTCGTCGAGAAGTGAGCACGTCCTTGTGTGCTACCGCTTCGCTACTTGAGCACTCCTGGTGTGCTACCGCTTCGCTACTTGAGCACTCCTGGTGTGCTACCGCTTCGCTACTTGAGCACTCCTCGTGACCGACGGTGGCGCCGACACCAGCTTCGATGACAGCGAGGTGCCGGTCTACGCCGACCTGCTGCGGCTCGATGGTCGCGGGGTGCTGGTCGCTGGCGCGGGCCAGGGCATCGGCCGGCAGGTTGCGCACGCCCTCGCGGAGGTCGGGGCGCGGGTGCTGTGCCTCGACTACGACCAGGCACTGGCCGAGCGGATCGCGGCGGAGGTCGGGGGGGTCGCACACGTCGCGGACGTGCGGTCCCGGGATGACATCGCCGGTGCGGTCGATCGCGCGGTGGCGGAGTTCGGCCGTCTCGACACGATCGTCGACATCGTCGGGATGGCCCGTTACCGCCCGCTGCTCGACGTCTCGGACGACGACTGGACGTGGACGTTCGAGATGGTGCTGCGCCACGGCTTCCTGCTGACCCAGCTCGGCGCGCAGGCCATGGAGGACGGCGGGGCGATGGCCTTCGTCGCATCGGTGAGCGGCATCACCTCCGCCCCGCTGCACGCCCCGTACGGGGCGGCCAAGGCAGGACTGATGTCGCTGGTGCGCTCGGCCGCCGTGGAACTCGGCCCGCGCGGCATCCGCGTCAACGCGGTCGCGCCGGGTTTCGTGTGGACCCCGAGGGTGTCGGAGCTGGTCGGCGATCGAGGCCGCGAGGCCAACGTCGCCAACACGCCGCTGCGCGCCATCGCGGAGCCGAGCGATATCGCGCGGGTGTTGCTCTTCCTCGTCTCTGATCTGGCCCGCCACATCACCGGCCAGACCGTCGTCGTGGACGGTGGCGTGAGCGCGAAGTTCCCCTACCCCATGGACCTCTGATGCGGCGCGACGCCCGTGCCTGCGACGGATCGGCGACGACGTGAGCAGCGAGTCCGCTCCGCACCTCGTCTCGGGTCCCGAGGCGGGGCGTGGCGAGCGCCCCGAGGGTCCCGAGCCGTACCTGCGCGGGGTCGTGTGGCCCGGCAGCCGACGCGTGCCCTACCCCCGGGCCGCACCGCGGGACCGGCTCCGGCTGCCGGGCGACACGTGGCAGATGGCTTCGATCCCCGTCGGGGTCCGCCTCGAGCTGATCGGCGATGCCAGCGAACTCGGGATCGAGTACCGCACCGAGACCGACCAGCTCGGCTACCGCGGCGACGGGGCAGGGACGACGTTCGCGGCGTGGCACCGCGGCTCGCTCCTCGGCGAGGACCGCGCGGTCGTCGGCCCGGGCACCGCACGGGTCCCGCTCGGTGGCGACGACCAGCGCACCATCGTCTACCTCCCCGAGGGCATGCGGCCGGTAGTGCTCGACGTGCGGGGTGTGGGTGGCGACATCGCGCCGGCGCCGGCCCAGCATCGCTGGATCGTCTACGGCGACTCGGTCGCCGAAGGGTGGACCGCGTCCGCCCCGGCGCTCGCGTGGCCAGCGGTGGCGGGGCGCGACCGCGGTCTCGACGTCGTCAACCTCGGCTACGCCGGGGCTGCGCGGGGCGAGATCGCCTCGGCGGAGCAGATCGCCGCGCTCGACGCCGACCTCATCACGGTGTCCCACGGCACCAACTGCTGGACGCGCACCCCGCACAGCGTGGCGCTGTTCCGCGCGGGGGTCGGGGCGTTCCTCGATGTCCTGCGCGACGAGCACGGCACGACGCCCATGCAGGTCGTCAGTCCGGTCGTGCGCCCCGGCGCGGAGGAGACCCCGAACCGGCTCGGGGCGACGCTGGCGCAGCTGCGCGACGCGATGGAGCTCGAGGTCGCGTACCGGATGGAGGACGACGAGCACCTCCACCTCCTCCGGGGGTCGGAGCTGATCGGACCCGAGCACCTCGCCGACGGCATCCACCCCAGCGACGAGGGGCACGCCCGCATGGCCGCGGCCATCGGGGCGCAGGCCCGGACGATCATCGGCTGACACGGAGTAGGGACGAGGGAGGAGGTGACGGGTGGCGAGGCGCGCCCCGGCCATCGAGCGCTGCGTCGCGGTGCTCAACCACCTCGCCGCGGCACCCGACCAGCCGCGGACGCTGTCCGAGCTGGCCCGCGACCTCGATCTCAGCAAGGCGACGGCGCACTCGCTGCTGACCACGCTCACCGACGCCGGCTACCTCACCCGCGACGAGGAGCGCAAGACCTACGGGCTGGGACCCGCCCTCATCGCGGTGGGCAACGCGGCCGCCGGGGCGTACCCCGCCGCACGGCTGGCCCGGCCCGCGATGGACGAGCTGTCCGACGAGTTCGACCTCGAGGTCATCGCGTCGGCCGGCATCGGCGACGAGATCGTCATCCTCGCCCGCGCGGGCACGCCCCGCCCGCTGGGCATCAACATCGCCCCGGGCCAGCGTCTGCCGTTGGTGCCGCCGCTCGGGACGGTGTTCGTGGCGTGGGCCGGCGACGACGCCATCGAGGCGTGGCTCGGACGGCTGGGACCGTCGGTGAGCGAGCGCGAGCGCAAGCTCTACCGACGCGCGCTGGCGGCCGTGCGCGAGCGCGGCTACTCGGTCGCGCTGGCGGGGGAGGGCCAGCAGCGCCTCGTCGAGGCGCTCACCGAGGCGGGTCACGTCGGTGACGGCTCCGAGGGCGCCGACGAGTACGCGCTCCTCGAGCTCGCGGGTGACGCCGCCTACCGCATCAACCACATCGGGGCGCCGGTGTTCGGTCCCGGGGGCGAGGTCGCGCTGGGTCTGTTCCTCATCGGCTTCCGCGGTCAGATCCCCGCCGAGGACGTCCCCGGGTACGCCACGACTTTGGTCGATGCCGCGGAGGAGGTCACCGCGGCCCTCGCCGGCCAACGTCCCGCGTAGACGTTCCCCCGCCGTGCCACCGGGTCGTCGCAGTGCCCAGAGCTGCCCGCCCCCCCTGCCATCAGGTTCGACAGGGGGTAGTTGGACCGAGCTCGGAGTGCTCGTGGTGCGGCACCGGGTCCGCGCCTACGTCGACAGCAACCGCGCCCGCTCCGCCACGTCCCCGTCGTCGGTCAGCAGCGCCCCGTCCCCGGTGGAGGTGTAGTCCCGTTCGGCGCCGATGAACTCCGGCTCGGCCCCGAGGTACCGGATCGCGACCGCGCTCGCCGCGAACGTCTCCTCACCGACCGGACACGCTCCGTCCTACCCGGCTGTCGGCGCGTCACCGCGGTCGAGAGCACATGGATCGAACTCGAACGGCTCGTGGACGTGGCGACGTCAGAGCCACGAGCGCTCCGCGCGGATCCATGCCCGTGCCGTGGCGGGCGGCAAGCCCAGATCGCGGGTGGCGTCGACGATCGTGTCGTCGTCGCAGATCTGGATGAACCTGTTCTTCCAGTAGGTCACGTGGAGCTGGCGACGGTCGTTGGGCGCGGCGTTCGTGATTATCGACTGGACGTCGCTGTAGTCGAGTTCCGACCAGTCGTAGCCGACCGAGCCGCCCATGAGGAACAGGCGGTCGCGCACCGGGACGCGCCGCAGCTTCTCGATCCCCTCGCGCATCTCGCTGGCGTTGAGCGCGTCGGCCAGGTTCCGGATGCGCCACCGGTTCGACATCAGCTCGGGCTGTTCGACCGTCTCGTTCAGGTTCTTCAGGAGCTGGACCACCTCGCCCTCGGGGACGTCGGTGTCGTTCAGCCGAGCGTCGAGCATGTGCAGGTTGGGTCGGACGTTGAGCCGGCGGAAGGCGGCGCCCGAGCGGTAGTCCGACCCCACGGCCGGCATCGATCGCATGCTGCCGTAGGCGGGCAGGGTGCTGAACCGAGCCCCCAATTCCATCCCGTAGCTCCAGCGATCCTCGGGGCGGTTGATATCGCCGTTGCCGGTGACCGAAGAGAAGGTGGGCACGCCGCCGCCGCGCCGGTGGCGCCCTGACGAGACGTGGCCGCCCAGTCCCAGTCCGCGACCCAGCTGCGTGCGCGTGTACCGGTTGTTGGCGATGCGCTGGAACCGCCGCATCGTGTCCGGTGACAGGTCGTCGTACATGGTCTGGATGAGCGTCTGCTCTTCGGCGAGGATCTCGGCATCGGCTTGCAACGCGGCCGCGCCGGTGAGAGGCCCATTGACCCACAGCCGCTTGAGCTTGGGCAGCACGTCGTCGAAGATGACCTGGTTGCCGATCCGGGCCAGACCCTGCAGCTCATTGGTGATGGGCGAGATGCCTTCGGTCAGGTCCACCGATGCCATCTCGGCCATGCCGCTGGCCACGATGTAGGCCGCCAGCGCCCAGCGGGTGTGGTAGCCGCGTGCGGCGGTCGCCTCGTAGAACCAGCGGTAGAAGTCGCGTCGCTGCTCGATCGTGGTGTATTCACCGCGGCGGACGTGGAGCAGGTTGTGCTGGCAGGCCGACTTCCAGCGCTGGGTCCAGCTGATCCGGTCGGATCGCTCCCAGTGCTGGGGTAGCAGCACACGGCTCACACGAGGGTTGTCGCGCAGCTCTCGACGCTGGATCCTCGAGCTGCCTGTATGCGTACCTGCGGGGGCGTCTGCGCGTCCGAGCAGCGCCACGACCACGCGGTTACCGGCAGACCGCTGCAACCTCAACAGCTCGTCGGTGGCGTAGGGGCCTCGACGTGAGCGCGACCGGGCGGTGAGTCCCTGCGGCACCCTCGCCGTCCGCGCGACCGGACCCGTGCGGACCGTCACCGCCCCCTCCTCGGCTCGAGCTCCATCCAGGAGTATCGCAGGTGGCCTCGCCTGGGACCGTGCGCGATGGGGCGCCCGAAGAGGCGACTTCGACGTGCCTTTCGGGAAGTCCGGCCCGGCCGTGGCCCAGGATCGTCACCGGAGCTGTCGCTCACCAGGGCACCGTCGGCCGCTCGATGCCGGTGGGCAGCAGATCGCCGGTTGTTCAGCTCGACGGCTGGCGAGCCGGTACCCCACTCCGCGGACCGTCTTGACTAGGTGGGCGTGGCCGCCGAGCTTGCGTCGCAGGGTCCTCACGACCGCGTCGACGACGTTGCTGCTGCCGAGGTACGAGGTGCCCCACAGATGCCGGATCAGCTCCGCTCGACTCGCGGCGCGCCCCTCGCGCTGGTCCAGGAGGTTGAGGACCCCGAACCGTCCGTCGTCCTCGCCGAGCTCGCTGCCGAGCACCCACGACAACCAGGCGTCGACCGAGCCGGTGACGAAGGTGGGCTAGATATCCCACGGTTGTAGGTGTCAAGCAGCGAGTGCCTGCCGGTGACGCCAGGCGAGGTGTTCGTCGTATGGGGTGTAGTGGGTGAGGCAGCCATGGAGGATCCCAACGTGCCGGTTGCCCAGGGCGCGCAGGGCTTAGTGGTGTCGCCTTGGCCGCGCGTTGGTCGTAGAACGCTCGGGCGCCGGGGCTTGCGGTGATCGCCGCGAACGCCCACTGGTAGCAGGCGTCCGCGAGGTGCCTGTTCACCCATTAGCGGGGCATGGATTGGCCACCGTTGACGCGCCAGACCTGGCCGGTGCACCAGCGGGCGGCGTCGGAGGCGAGGTAGAGCATGAGGTGGGCCTGGTCGATCGGCTCGCCCACCATCCGCAGCGGCGACAGGTGGCTCATCCGCCGCACGAACTCGTCGTACTTGTCCTGGTCGAGGTTGCCGTCCTCGTCGTAGCTGTGGCGCAACGTGAACGGCGTGATCGTCATACCCGGGGCGACGGTGTTGATGCGGATGCCGTGCTTGCCCAGCTCGAACGCCATCGTCATCGTCAGCTGCGCGACCGCCGCCTTCGTCATGGCGTAGAGGGCGTAGCCCGGGGCGGGCGTGTCGATCGACGTCGACGACACGTTGATGATGCTGCCGCCACTTCCCTGCTCGATCATCTGCCGGGCAGCTGCCTGCGCCCCGAACATCACGCCCTTGGCGTTGATCGCCATGAGCCGGTCGAAGTCGACCTCGTCGATGTCGAGCGCGGGCCCGTCGGCCGCGACCCCCGCGATGTTGCACATCACGTCGAGGTGGCCGTACTCCTCGACGGCACGTGCCACCATCGCATCGACGTCGCCCCGCGAGGTCACGTCGGTCGCCTCGGCGACCGCGTTCCCACCCGCGTCGACGATGGACTTGACCGTCTGCTCGGCGCCCTCGAGCGCGATGTCGCCGACCACGACGGACGCGCCGGCAGCGGCGAGCACCTGCGCCGTGGCTTCGCCGATCCCGCTCGCCCCGCCCGTCACCACGGCCACCTTGCCCTCGAGCGAGAACGCGGAGAAGACGTCGTCGGCCATGCGGTGGCACCTCTCGGGCGGGCGGCAGTGTGGTGTGAGACTAGACCCAGACCTGACAGGGTGTCAGGTTCGGGACAGGGCTCACGGGCTCGCGTGTCGAAGTACCGTGCAAGGGGATCTGGAGGCTGACCGTGACGTGGCTGAGATCGATCGCGGGCCTGCTCCTGTTCGCGCTCGTGACGGTCGCGTGTGGCGCGCGTCTGGGGGAGGATGAGATCCGCGTCGCGATCGACCAGCTCGGGGGCGGGGCGCCAGGGGAGGCGAGCGTCACCACGAACGGTGACGTCGATCTCGATCCGGCCAGCGCCGCGGCCCCGTCGGGCACCGCCACCGACCTCCCGGCGGCCACCACTCCGAGCGGCTCGACCGCTCCGTCGGGCCCGTCCACCTCGGGCCAGCCCGCGACCGGCCAGCAGCCGGGACAGGCACAGCCCGAGCCGGACCCCGCGACCGCGCCGACGGACGCACCCGCCGGCGAGGACACGACCGACACGCGCGCCATGCCCGCCGGCGGCAACGGCGGCGAGACCGACGTCGGTGTCACCGAGGACAGGATCACCATCGCCAACGTGTCCGATACGAGCGGACCGGTGCCGGGGCTGTTCGAGGAGACCCAGTTCGCGGTGCGGGCCGCCGTCGAGAAGTTCCGCGCCACCGAGGGGACCATCTACGGCCGTAGTCTCGACCTCATCGAGTACGACGCGCGCATGGACGTCAACGGCAACCGCAACGCCTACCTCGACGCCTGCAACAAGACGGTCGCCGCGGTGGGGTCGATGTCCGCCTTCGACCAGGGCGTCACCTCCCCCGCGGAGGACTGCGGCATCCCCGACATCCGCGCGACCGCGCTCACGCCCGTGCTCCAGGACTCGGAGGTCGTCTACCCAGCGGACGCGATGACCGCGAACGTGCAGACCATCGGCGACTACGTCTGGCTGAAGAACAGCGTCTTCAAGGATGACCCGGAGGCCATCACCAAGGCCGGGTACCTGTTCATCGAGGGCGAGGTGACGCGGTACCAGACCGGCATGACGAAGAGGGGCACGGAGTCGATCGGCTACGAGTGGCCGGTCTACCAGTCGATCCAGATCAGCGAGTTCAACTACGCCCCGCACGTGGAGGACCTCGCCAACAAAGGCGTGCGCATCGTGGCGTTCCAAGGCGCGTGGCAGCAGGCCATCAAGCTCGCCCAGGCGATCGAGCAGAAGCGCGACTACGAGCCCGACGTTCTGCTGTTCCAGGCCAACGTCTACCACCCTGACTTCCTGGCGCAGGGCGGCAGCGCCATCGAGGGCGTCATCGTCCCGCTCGTCAGCGTCATGCTCGAGGAGATCGATCAGTACGCCGAGCTGCAGGAGTACGACGAGTGGGTGCAGCGGGTCGCGCCGGGGAACCGCGCGACCGCGCTGGGCGTCTACGCCTGGTCGGCGGCGTGGCTCTTCATCGATCTCGCCAAGAAGATCGGGCCCGACCTCACCCGCGAGAAGCTGCTGGCCGAGCTGGCCAAGGTCGATGGCTGGGACATGAACGGCATCCACCCGCCGCAGGAGATCGGGCGCAAGTGGCCCAGCGACTGCCAGCTGTACACCCAGGTCCAGAACGGCCAGTTCGTGCGGCTCGCCCCGGCCTCCGGCTTCGAGTGCGGCGGGGGCCTGGTCGATCTGCGCGGGTGACGGCCGAGGGCAGGCCCCTTCGCGGCCGCGTGGTGGCGTGGCGCCTGCGGCTGGTGGCCGTCGCCGCGGTTGTCGGCGTGGCCCTGCTCGTGTTCGCGACCGGACTCGACGACGCCCTGCGGGGCGACGGGTTCCAGGACTTCCTCGCCAGCCCGTGGGGCCCAGCCGTGTACGTGCTGTCGATGTGGATCGTCCAGCCGGTGGGGCTGCCGGGGTTCGTGTGGATGGTCCCCGCCGGACTCGCGTGGTCGTGGCCGGCCGCGGTCGCGCTGTCGTGGATCGGCAACTTGGGGGCGAGCGCCATCGCGTTCGCGTGGGCACGGTTCGTCGCCCGCGATTGGGTCGCGAGCCGCATCCCGCCCCGCGTCCGCGCCTTCGACGACCGGCTCGCGCGGGGCGGGACGGCCCAGGTCATCGCGCTGCGGCTGGTCACGGGACAGCTCCCCCCAGCCGACTGGCTCCTCGGCGTCACCGGCGTCCGGTGGCAGGTGTTCTTCATCGGTACCGCCATCGGGATCGTGCCCGGGATCGTGGTGTTCGTCGTGGTCGGCAGCAGCCTGTTCGCCTCCCTCGGTGACCTCGTCCGCGGCTGATCGACGGTTGACGTGCTCCCCGCCCCCGGCGTAGGCTCGCTTTCACGATAGCGACCGAGCGTTCGATATATCGAACCAACATCGACCAGAGAGGTGGACGGCGTGGACGCTCTGGACGAGGTGCGCTTCGCGGGACCACGTCCCGGACGTGACCTGTCGACGGTCGAGGACGCGATCGACACCATCCGCGCGGGCGGCATGGTGATCGTCGTCGACGACGAGGACCGCGAGAACGAGGGCGACTTCGTGATGGCGGCCGACTGGGTGACGCCCGAGGCGGTCAACTTCATGATCACCCACGGCCGCGGCCTGCTGTGCCTGCCGCTCACGGGTGAGCGCCTCGAGGAGCTGGCGATCCAGCCGATGGTGCCGGAGTCGGCCGGGCTGGAAGAGACCGCGTTCACGGTCTCGATCGATCTCGACGAGCGCGGCAACACCGGCATCTCCGCCCTCGACCGGGCACGGTGCATCCGCCGTGCCGTCTCGGCCGACGCGCGCCCCGCCGACTTCCGCCGCCCCGGCCACGTGTTCCCCCTGCGGGCGCAGGACGGCGGCGTGCTGCGCCGCGCCGGCCACACCGAGGCCGCGGTCGACCTCGCACGGCTCGCCGGGCTCTCACCGGCCGGGGTCATCTGCGAGATCATGAACCCCGATGGGACGATGGCGCGGCTGCCTCAGCTCCTCGCGATCGCGGAGCGGTTCGACCTCCACGTCGTCACCATCGCCGACCTGATCGCGTACCGCAGCCGCGCCGAGTCCCTGGTGCACCGAGTCTCGGAGGCGACCATCCCCACGGCGTTCGGGGCGTGGCGCGCCATCGGCTACGAGTCCGCCGGCGATGGTCTGCAGCACGTCGCGCTCGTCTGCGGCGACGTCGAGGGACGCGCCGACGTGCTGGTGCGGATGCACTCGGAGTGCCTCACCGGCGACGTGTTCGGGTCGCTTCGCTGCGACTGCGGCGTGCAGCTACACGACGCCATGCGCCTGATCGCCGAAGAGGGGGCCGGCGTCGTCGTCTACATCCGCGGCCACGAGGGTCGCGGCATCGGCATCGTGCACAAGCTGCACGCCTACAAGCTGCAGGACGAGGGCAAGGACACGGTCGAGGCCAACCTCGAGCTCGGCTTCCCCGCCGACAGCCGCGACTACGGCACGGGTGCGCAGATCCTCGCTGACCTGGGCCTGACGACGCTGCGCCTACTGACCAACAACCCACTGAAGCGGTCGGCACTCGAGGGGCACGGTCTGCGGATCGTGGAGCGGGTCGCGCTCGAGACCGCCCCCACGGAGCACAACCTCAAGTACCTCGAGGCCAAGCGCGACAAGCTCGGCCACGAGCTGCGCCTCGAGTCCGAGACCGCCTGACCGTTGACGCCGCGGACGGCCGACGCTGACGCCCCGCCCGGAGGACGACCGATGACCGAGCGCCAGCCCCACATCGTCGGGATCGGCGGAACGACCCGCCCGTTCTCCTCCACCGAGAAGGCCTTGCGCTTCGCGCTGCGCAGCGCCGAGGAGCACGGCGCGACGACGCGCGGCTTCTTCGGTGCGGATCTCGCGGAGCTGCCGATGTACGCGCCCGAGAACCCCGAGCGTCACCCCCGCGCGGTCGAGCTGATCGAGGAGCTGCGCCGCGCCGACGGCCTCATCCTCGCCTCACCGGGCTACCACGGTGGCGTCTCGGGCCTGGTGAAGAACGCCATCGACTACACCGAGGACCTCAGGGACGACGAGCGGGCGTACTGCACCGGCCTGCCCGTGGGATGCATCGCCACGGGAGCCGGGTGGCAGGGGGTCGTCACCACGCTCGAGCAGCTGCGCACGATCGTCCACGCGCTCCGTGGCTGGTGCACGCCGCTCGGGGCTGGTATCAACACCGTCGCGGTGAAGGTGTACGACGACGACGGTGAGGTCATCGACGAGCGCGCCCGCTTCCAGCTCGGGATGGTGGGTGAGGAGGTCACCGAGTTCGCGACCCTGCGCCTGCGATCGGTCGCAGCGGCCAGCGCGCCCGCGACCGCCTGACTACTCGCCAGGAGGCGGCGTGACGCTCGGGGTCAGATCGTCCTGGGCGTCGGGCGGGTTGCCACCGGTGATCGTCACCTCGTACTGGGTGTCTCCCACCTCGACGATGTCGACCTCGGTGTGCCCCTCGGCACGCAGATCCTCGACGGCCTGGCGCGCGTCCGCCTCGGAGGTGTAGGTCGCCACCGTCACGGGCTGGTTCTCGGGGCGCATCTGTGGTGGTTGCTCGGGCACGATGTTGGCTCCGATCAGGCGTGTGTCTGGACGCTGCGCTGTGTTCGCTCGGTGGCGAGACGTTCGGCGCCGATGGCCTCGCTCCTCGGCACCGTGACCTCGTAGCCATCGTCATCGACCCGCTGCACCCCGGCGTCGTGGCCCTCCGCCCTGAGCTCGTCGGCGGTGGCGTGCGCCTCCTCCGGCGTGGTGTAGGTCGCGATGGTCTCACGGTCGGTGGTCGGCACGGTTCCCTCCGTCGGTCGGTGGTACCTGTGAAGGCACTTCGAACCTACGCCCCGCGTCGGGGCGCAGCCTGGCATCACACTGAACCTTCGGGGGTCCTCGGTCGTCGCAACGGGTGACGGCGGTGGACGAGCACACCGTGGTGGAGGACGATGCGGCGTCGGTACCGGCCGAAGGCGTGGGGTGTACGAGCCACCGGCGGATCTCGTGCGAGCAGCGGCTGGGGGCGACCTGGCCGCGTACGAGACCATCGTGCGTGCGTACCAGGACCCCCTGTGGCGGTTCCTGCGCTACCTCGTCACCGACCCCGATCTCGCGCACGACCTCGCTCAGGAGACGTTCCTACGGCTGCACACCAAGCTCGCGTCGTACCGCTTCCGGTCGCGCTTCTCGACCTGGCTGTTCCAGGTCGCACGCAACCTCGCCATCGACGAGCTGCGGCGCCGGAGTCGCCGGGATGCGCTCACGGCGGCGGTGCGACCGCGACTCGACCGTCCCGGACCCGACCTGCACACCGAGCTCGAGCACGCGCTCGCCGACCTGTCACCCAAGCTGCGCGAGGCGCTGCTGCTCATCGAGGTTGCGGGGTTCACCTACCGCGAAGCAGGCGAGCTCCTCGGCATCCGGGAGGGGACGGTCAAGAGCCGCGTGTTCCACGCCCGGCGCCAGGTGACGTCCTGGTTCGCCGACGGCGACGAGGAGGGCACCGGTGAGGTGTGACCTCGCGCAGGAGCTGCTGTCCGAGCGCGCCGACGGCGAGCTGACCTCGGGCACGGCCGCTCTCGACGCGCACGTCGCCACCTGCGGCGACTGCCGGGCCTTCCTCCACGGGACGGACCTCATCCGCCACTCGCTGAGGGTCCAGGCGGTCGCCGAGGTCGGCGACATCGCGTCGAGCGTGCGTCGCGAGCTCGAGCGCCGTCAGCGAGCCCGCGTCCGGTCGCGCCGCCCCGCGTTGTTCCTGGTGGCCGCGACGTTCGTCGTCGCGTTCGCGGTCGGGGCGCTGTCGGCGGGTCTGTTCGCCCCGAACCCCGCGGTCGCCGAGGGCATCGGCCGCCGCGTCCTCGCCGCACAGGCTGGGGTGGAGTCGTTGACCGCTGAGGTCGAGATCGTCGAGCACGGCTGGCACCCCGAGGTTCCCGTGCGGCGCGCCGAGGGCTCGCTGGTCTACCGCGCGCCCGAGACGCTCGTGCTCGTGCTCGAGGACCGCACGGAGTACCCATCGAAGCAGTGGCGGAGCAACGACACGGCCCTCGTCGTGGATGACGACCGCGCGTGGCAACGCGGGACCCCTCGGTGTCCGTCCTCGGCGCAGCCGGGATGCAGCCTGGGGCCGAGGACGGTCGCGTGGGAGCGGCGCGAGCCGTTCGCGGCACCGGTTCCGTCGGCGCTCGACCTGGTCGTGCCGGTCACCAGCTTCGCGCCCGACGGACCCGTGGAGGATCTGGGCACCCGGCGTATCGGCTCCCGTGACACGGTCGGCGTGGCCGTTCCGGCGGCGCAGGTCGCGCCGGTGCTGGACACGCTGACGAGTGCTGGGAACTGGCGCGCCTTCCATCCCTCCGACCGTGCCGAGGTGTGGCTCGACGAGCGCTGGATGGTGCCGCTCGACGTCGTCGTCACGGCCGGGTCTGGTGACGAACGTGAGCGCTGGGCGGCGGCTCACGGGTACGCCGACGCGGCAGGTGACGTGATCCTCGCGGTGCGCTTCCGTGCCATCGCGATCAACGAGGACGTCGAGATCGCCGCTCCGCCCGTGCCGACGGAGGCGACGTCGGTAGCCGGAGCGTTCACACCGGGTCCGGTCGAGGTCCCGGAGCCGACGTGGCTGCCGGACGGCTTCGCGCCCCACCTGACCGGCGCGGTCCTGCCCACCAAGGGAACCGACATCCGGGTCGCGAGCTGGACCGATGGTCGTGCCTGGGTGAAGGTCCGCGCCACCGTGAGCTGGGACCAGCCGCGGCTCTTCGGCGACCTCGGTGGGGTGGTCCGTCGCGTGGATCTGGAGGACGGAGTCGTGTACGTCGCGGAGGGGGGTCGCACGGTCGCGCTCCACGGCGACGACGTCGACGTCGTGGTCACGGGCAGCATCGCACCGGTCGAGCTCCTGCGGGTCGCCGACTCGCTCGAGGTGACGGGGCGCGCGGTCCCCAGCGGCTGGGCCGAGGCTGCCGCCAGCATGCTGACGGAGGCGATCGATGCGCGACCGGGACTGCTGGTCCCGACCGAGCTGGCCGGGTTCGGCCCACCGGGTGTGCAGGTGGGCGACGGTGCTGTCGTGCTCGGCTACGCCGGAGCCGGCGACCGCGCGCTGGTGATCGTGCAGCGGTCGGGGATCCAGCTCGGGCCCCCGCTCGCAGCGGATGTGCTCGGGGTCGAGGTGCGCGGCACGGCGGGGCGCTACACCCCCGGCCGCGGTGAGCTCGAGTGGGTGGAGGGCGACACCCTCGTGGCCCTGAGGAGCCGCACGCTGAACCTCACCGAGCTGCTGGCCGTGGCCGACAGCCTGGAGGCCGCTGCGTGAGGCGCATCGCGCAGCTGGTCGCCGTCGCCCTGGCGGGGGTCGTCCTCGGGGCGCTCACCGTCGTCGCCGTGCAGGCGCCGGCCGTGCCCGAGGAGCCCGCTGCGTCCGAGGTGCCGGTGGTCGCGGCCGCCCCGCTCCCCGCTCCGGCCGAGCGCATCCTGCTCGTCTGGGGGTCGGGGGGTGTCCCGACCGACCTCGCGGACACGCTGGCTGCGCTGCCCGGTATCACCTCGACGACCGTCGTCGCGGGCGATCGCGTCGACCTCGTCGAGTCACGCAACTCCGACGGTGCGGTCGTGGGGTCGTGGGCGGATGGCTCGGTCGTGCCGCTCGACGCGCTGGCCGTCGATCCCGTCGGGTACGCCGCGCTGCTGCCTCCCACCAGCGCCGCGACGTTCGCCGGACTGCGAGGGGGCGAAGCCGTGCTCGGCGAGACCTCGGCGCGTCTGCGGGGTACCGGAGCTGGAGGGATCCTCGTGACGTCCTCGGGGGTCGAGTTGCGGATCGGCGCCGTGGTCGACGACCAGGACGTCGCCGGTGCTGAGGTCGTGGTCGCGCGTGCGACCGCGAGCGATGTCGGGATCGTGACCGACCGGTTCGTGCTGCTCACGTACAAGGGTGAGCGCGCCGCCGTCGAGAGCGCGATCCGCGGCGCCGCACCCGACCTCACGTTGCGCGTCCGGGCACCGGGGGAGACCCCGTTCCTGCGCCATGGGGACGCCGTGCTCCCTCAGGTGCTCGTCAAGGAGCGCTTCGGGGAGTTCTCGTTCCGTCCACCACCGGGGGATGAGCGCGAGTTCGAGCCGGACCCGGCGTTCGAGGCGGCGAACATCGTGAGCGAGGAGGTGCCGCTGCTCGGCGTGGTGCGGTGCCACCGCGGCATCGTGGACGCGCTGCGCGGGGCGCTGGAGGACCTCGTCGCGCGCGGGCTCGCACACCTCGTGGACCCCACCGCCTTCGCGGGGTGCCACAACCCGCGGCTCACCACCCCAGGTGGCAGCGTCTCGCACCACGCGTGGGGTGTGGCGTTCGACCTCAACTACGACGCCAACCCGACCGGGATCGCCTCGGTCCAGGATCCGCGGCTGGTCGAGACGTTGGAGCGCTGGGGCTTCACCTGGGGCGGCTTCTGGCTGGTCCCCGACCCGGCGCACTTCGAGTACCGCGGTCCGCCCGACCTGGTCATGGTCAAGGCGCGAGCTGCTGACTGAACGTTCGCGCGTCGTCGTTCGTCGCACGAGATGAGCGCCATCATCGGGAGGGAACCATGCGCCGCGTCCTCGTCATCAGCACGCTCATCGCCATCGCCACGCTGTGGTCCGCTGCACCCGCGGGAGCCGGGGGTGGAGGTGGCGCGATCTGTGATGGCTACTCAGAGGCGTCCACCATCGAGATGTTCGATCACTGCTTCCAGGGGACGGCGCACACCGTCGCACCGGGGATGAGCGTGACCGTCATCAACCAGGGACAGGCGCCCCACACCTTCACCGCCGCTGACGGCAGCTTCGACAGCGGTGTGCTGCAGCCGGGCGAGAGCTGGGAGGTGAGCTTCGATGAGTCCGGCGTCGCGACGGTCTACTGCACGCTTCACGGTACGCCCGAAGGTCACGGGATGGCCGGGGCGGTGCTCGTCGACGGCGGGGCGCTCGCGTCCGCGGTAGCGGATGAACGCTCGAACGCCGCCGGTTGGTGGCCGGCCTCGACGATCGGGTTCGCGCTCCTCAGCCTGGTGCTGGCGGTGAGGTCGCTCCGCAACCGTGGACGGACGGCGGCCGACGAGCGCGAACCCCAGCTCGTCTGATGGTCTCCCGACGGGCCCTGTCGGTCGCGCTCGCGTCCGCTGCGGCGAGCCTCACGCTGTGGGTCGGGCCCGCCGCCGCCGGCGGCTGGTGGAGCTGGATCCAGCTCGACGACACCTACCTCGCGATCGGCGAGGAGGTCACGGCCCGCGCGACGGTCATGTTCCCCACGGTCGCCGAGGCCGACGCGGCCCGCGTGCACCAGGGTTACGCGGCCTACCTCCTGCGTGGCATCGATGTCGCCGCCCTCGAGGAGGCGATGATGGTGCCGGAGCCGGGGGCTTGGTGGTCGCCGCCCGAGGTGGCCCTGGAGGTCGGGGCGGTCGATCTGAAGGACGGCGACGCCAACCTCCTCGTGGCCGAGGCGTCGTTCACCGTCCCGGAGGTCGAGACCGGAGAGTGGGCGCTGATGTTCTGCGACGCTGGATGCGTGAACCCGCTCGCGGACGTCGCACCCACGTTGGGCCTGCATATCGCCGCGGACGTCCAGAGCGCGACCCTCACGGACGAGCTGAGTGAGCAGGTCGCGGTTCTCGACACGGATGTGCCGCCGGTCACTGGTTCGGGTGGGCCGGGGTGGCTGCCGATCGGTGGCGGGATCGTGGGCAGTGTCGCGCTGGCGTCGATCCTGCCCCGCAGGCGACGGGGCTGATCCTGCACCAGCGCGCGGCTACCAGTTGACGCGGATACGCCCGGGGTCGATCGGGGTCGGCGGGGCTGCCTGTGCTCTCGGGCGGCGGAGTCGGCCCACGACGAGCAGCGTCACAGCGACGAGCCCGGCAGCCCCGCCGGCGACGACGAGCCACGGCGCGCCTCCTTGCGGCGTCCCGGCCGGTGGCGTCACGTCGGGGAAGATCTTGATGTGTGCAGCGAGCGCCTCTCGTGTGAGGTCGCTGACGGTCGGCTGGTGGTCGAGTTGGGCGTAGACGATGAGGTCGCGGCCGGTCGCGCGTGCGACCTCGAGCAGCGTGAACCCGTTGCCCTCCGTCCCGACCGTGGCCAGGTGCGCGACCGTGTGAGGAGCCACCTCAGGGACCGGTGTCCACTCGGGTAGGGAAGAGGGGTCCATCGCAGCCAGGGCGCGCGCTGCCTCGTCGCGATCGCGAAGACGCACAGCGTTCACGAGCAGACGCTGGTCGCCACGCCGGATGATCCCGAGTGCGCCGATCTCGCGGTGGATGTCCAGGCCCTGATGTGCATCTAGGAAGCTGCCGTAGTCGGGATGCACCGGTCCGTCCGGGCCGGTCACGAGCTCCGCCCCGTCGGGCACGATGAGCAGGGCCTCGATCGGCGCCTCGGCGCTCGCCGCAGCCCCGGCGCACGCGAGTACGACCGCGACGACGGTCGTGGCCAGTGCGGTGTGGAGTGTTCGCAGGACGAGTCCCCCGGGTGTCTCCGGGGTCAGTCGGTCCCATGGGCCACGAACTTGAGAGGTCCGGCTTCACACGCCCGCGTCGTCGACGCGTGGTCGGGTCGGTTCAACATCGTCGTGGGGGTGGGTGAGTGCGGATCTGGTGGCCGGTGGGCGAGGTCAACGTCGCGATGCCGGTGTGGGGGTCGTAGGCGGCGCTCCAGCCGCCGGTGGTGTGCATGGCGTGGTGGCTGTCGTCGCCTTTGCAGGCGGGCAGGGTGCTGTCCCACTCCGTATCGCCGTTGTCGGCCCAGGGGATGACGTGGTCGGCTTCGGTCCAGGCGACGGGGCGGTCGCAGTAGGGGTAGCGACAGCGGTGGTGGAGGTGCTCCAGCAGCGGACGGAGCCAGTCGGGGAGCGTGCGTAGGGAGCGTCCGAACGCGACCGGGCGGTAGGGGCCGGCGGTGAGGATGACGTTGGTGAGGAAGCCGTCCTCGTGCAGCCCCCAGCGGGTGAGCAGGTTGCGGGCGGTGTCATCGTCGATGGTGCCGGTACGGCGCAGACGCGATTCGAACGTCGCGGCGGCGTCCTTGCCGAGCAGGGTCCACAGGTCGATCATCAGGTTGACGTGGGGACGGGCCCCGTTCTTGGTCTCGGACGTCGCGGCCGCCGCTCGCTTGAGCATCTCGGCGAAGGCGTCGTGGCGGATCTGGGCGGCGGTGCGGCGCTGCTCCTTGGGTACGTCGTTGCCGTCGGGGGTGGCCAGGGTCTCCAGCAGCTGCGCCAACAGCTCGTGCACGTCCGGTACGAGCGTGCCGCGCAGGTCTCCGAGGCCGTCGATGGAGGGGTGCACGGTCAGCTCGCGGCGCTCGTCCAGCCCCGGCCCCAGCGTTTCGGCATCGGTACCGTCAGGATCGGTGTGGTCGCGGATGAGCTTGACGGCGCGGCGCACGTCGGTGGGGCTGCCGTGGCGGGCGAGGGTTGCCAGGGCAGGTTCGGCGGCTTGCAGCGCCCGCAACCGGCGTGCGGTGGTGGCGCGCACGACCGGGTCGACGTGCTCGGAGGAGATGTCTCCGGCCTGGTAGGCATCCCGCAGTTCGGGAAAGAAGTCCAGTCGGTGGGCACGCCGGGCGATCCGGGTCGTGGCAGACCCGTCCAGGCCGGTCTGGGCCGCGTACCACGATGCGATCGAGACGGCCCCGTCGAGGCGGTGAACGCCGCTGGCCCGGACACGCTCGAGGAGTCGGGTCTGCTGCGCCTGGAGGCGGTTGACCTCGCGCTGCGCCGCGACGGCGGCATCGGCGACGTCCCGGTCGATCTCGTCGCGCAGATCCAGCGCCGCCAGGGCGTCCAGGCCCTGGGTGATCAGACCTAGCGCCTCACCCACATCGCGCACCGTCGGCATGTCCTCGCCGGGGTCGTAGCCGCCCCGCACCTCACCCGCCACCGACGCCCCGACCTCCGCACGCGCGCCGCCGCTGCGGGCTTCGGCCCGGCGGTTGGAGGAGCGACGCGTCTCGATCACGACGCCCAAGCTAGAGAGGGGGTGTGACATCTGGACTCGAACACATCGTCCTAACGTGTGTTCAGCGCGCACATCGAGCAACAACCTTCGATGACGCCCCGCACGGCTCCGGCGACCAGCCACGCATCTACGACCGTTGTGGACCTGACGCCCCGTCAGCTACGTTCCTGACACACCGTCAGATTCTGCGGACGAGGACCAGCACGGGTCAGGAGGCGAGCTTTGGACTTCGAGTTCACCGCCGAGGAGCGCGCCTTCCAGGACGAGGTGCGTGCGTTCATCCGCGACCACTACGACCCTGACGTGATGGATCCGCGCCGCGAGGGGATGGCGCAGCTCGTCGACACGCCGAAGCGGCGCGAGTTCATGCACGCGATGGCCGACATGGGCTGGCTCGGCCTCTCCTGGCCCGCGGAGTACGGAGGTCGGGGCGCCTCCGCGGGGTTGCACGAGTACCTGCTGAACGAGGAGCTTGCCGCGGTCGGGGCGCCCTACATCGGCAAGGACGTCGGCATCGTCGGCAAGACACTCATCCGCCACGGTAGCGACGAGCTCAAGGACGAGTTCCTGCCGCGCATCCGCCGCGGCGAGGTCGAGTTCGCGATCGGTTACACCGAGCCCGACGCGGGCTCCGACCTCGCGAGCCTCAGTTGCCGCGCCACCCGCGACGACGAGCGGGGCGGGTGGGTCATCAACGGCCAGAAGCGCTTCACGACCTCGGCCCACTTCGCCGACTGGTACTGGCTCGCCGCGCGCACCGACCCTGACGCCCCGCGCAAGCACGAGGGCGTCACGCTGTTCCTGCTGCCGATGGACGCCGAGGGCATCCAGATCACCGACATGCCCACCATCGGCGACGAGCGCGTGAACGAGGTCTTCCTCGACGACGTGTTCGTCCCCGACCGCTACGTCGTCGGCGAGGTCGGCCGCGGCTTCTACTACGTATCCGAGGCGCTCGACTTCGAGCGCTTCACGCTCTACACCGTCAGCGCCTACCTCAAGAAGTACGAGCGCTTCCGCGACTGGGTCCGCACCGCGGAGCGCGATGGCGAGCCGCTGCGCGACGACCCCGAGATCCGTCGCACCCTGGCCACCTTCGCGGTGAGGTTCGAGCTCGCCAAGATGCTGACGCTCAAGGTCATCAGCAAGGCCGCTGCCGGTGAGGTACCCAACATCGAAGCGGCGATGTTCAAGCTGTGGACCACGCGCCTGGGCCAGCAGCTCGCCGACGCCTTCCTCGAGTTGGCGGGTGCAGCCGGCGTCCTGAAGCGCGACCAACCCAACGCCCCGCTCGACGGCATCTTCGAGATGACCTACCGCTACTCGATCGTCGACACCATCGGGGCGGGCACGTCGGAGGTGCAGCGCGACATCATCGCGCGCCGTGGTCTCGGCCTGCCGGTCCAGCGCTGACCGCGGTGGCCGACGTGGCACCAGCTCCGACGGACGCGCCCGAGGCGGACGCCCCGATGCTCGTCGGCGTGCGCGTGCTCGACACCTCCACGGTCGGGCCGGGATCGCGCTGCTCGGCGTGGCTGGCCGACCTCGGGGCGGACGTCATCAAGGTCGGGCGCCTGTCGGGAGGCATCGAGCCGGTGTGGCACGCCTACGGGGCGGGGCGCGGCACGCGCCAGGTCCGCATCGACCTGCAGGACGAGCGCGGCGTCGGGGCGTTCCTCGCGCTGGTCGCGACGGCGGATGTCGTGCTCGACAGCTACCGCCCCGGCGTCGCCGACCGTCTCGGCGTCGGATACGACGCCTGCCGTTCTGCGAACCCGGCCATCGTGTACGCGGCGCCGACCGGGTACGGCCAGGACGGTCCCTACGCGGACTGGGCCGGTCACGACCTCAACTACCTCGCGGTCGCGGGCTTCCTCGGGGCGCAGGGTCGGCGCGCCGACGGGGCGCCGACCATCCCGGGCGCGACCGTCGCCGACTCCGCCGGAGGCGGCATGCACGCGGCGATGTCCATCCTCGCGGCGCTGCTGCGTCGGGAGCGCACCGGCGAGGGCGCGTACCTCGACGTCTCCGCGACCGAGGGTGTGCTGTCGCTGATGAGCCTGCACGTAGACGAGGCGCTCGCCGCCGGCGCCGAGCCCGGCCCTGGCAGCAACGTGCTGTTGGGGCGCTACGCCTGTTACGACGTGTACCGCTGCGCCGACGATCGCTTCGTCGCCGTCGGGGCCATCGAGGCGCGCTTCTTCGCCAACCTCGTCCGCCTGCTCGAGCTGCCCGAGGAACTCGCCGCCGCGCAGTACGACGAGGAACGACAGGATGAGCTGCGCGCGGCGCTGTCCGAGCGCTTCGCCACGAAGGACCGCGGCGAGTGGGTGGCGCAGCTCGCCCCGCACGACACCTGCGTCGCGCCGGTGCTCGCCGTCAGCGAGGTGCCGGACGATCCCCACCTCGCGGCGCGCGGGGCGTTCGGGGCGGCGATCCACCCCGAGCACGGCACCGTGAGGCAGGTCGCGGCGGTCATCGCCGGGGCGGTGCGGTCAACGGAACCGATGCCCACGCGGGTCGGGACGCAGACCCGCGAGGTGCTCGCGGAGGCCGGCGTCGATGACCTCGACACGCTGTTCGAGCAGGGGGTGGTGGCGTGAGTGCCGAGGCGGCTGGGCTCGACGCGGAGGTCGCGGAGTGGGTCGGCTACACGCTCGACGCGGGCCCCGGCAACATCGTCTGCGAGCGCGGCTACATCCTCCACTGGGCCGAGTCGGTCGAGGATGCCAACCCGCTGTGGTGGGACGAGACGGTGGCGGAGCAGCTCACGAGCGGCTGGATCGCCCCGCCGTCGATGCTGTCGGTGTGGATGCGGCCGCTGATGTTCCGTCCTGACGTGCCGGACGGCGACGAGCCGATCCGGCCACTGGAGGTGCACTTCCGGCTGAAGGACGCGCTCGACCTCCCCGAGGGGGTGGTCACCTACAACGAGATCGAGTTCCACGAGCCGGTCCGCCCCGGTGACCTCATCTCCACGCGCCAGACCGTCAGCCAGATCAGCGCGCCCCGGACCAACCGGCTCGGCACGGGGCGCTACTGGCGTATCGACGTCACCTACACCAACCAGCGCGGTGAGGTCGCAGGCATCGAGACCTACAACATGTTCGGCTACCGGCGAGGTCCCGCTTCGCAGGGGTCCGCCACGAACTCGGATACTCGGGGGCAGTCAGGTGCCCCCAACCATTCAAGTTCGCAGGAGGTCAACGCCGGCGGGGCGGCCGGGCCGTCGCTGCCGGAGCTGGCGGTCGACGTGACCGCCCGCACGGTGGTGATGGGGGCGTCGGCGAGCCGCGACTGGCAGCCCCAGCACCACGACCACGCCTGGGCCATGGCCAAGCAGGGGACCGACATCTTCCTCAACACCCCCAACCAGGCGGGGTGGATCGAGCGCTACGTCACCGACTGGACCGGGCCGGGCGGGCGCCTGGGGAAGATGCGCTTCCGCATGAAGGCCAGCATCCAGCCAGGGCACCGGATGGTGTTCGACGGGGCGGTCACGGGCCGGCACACCGATGACATCGGCTGCAGCTGGACCGACCTGCGCGTCACGATCAGCGTGGAGGACCGGATCATGACCGAGGCGGCCGTACGCGTCGCGCTGCCGACGGACGCCGAGGACAACCCGTGGGCGCGCAGCGGCGACCGGTGGCAGCCAGCCGCCGCCGGTGATCTGGAGGACTAGGAGGAACCATGGACCTCACGTGGACCGACGAGCAGCAGGCGCTGCGCGAGGCGGTGCGCGGCTTCCTCGAGGAGCGGCACGGGCCGGAGGTGGTCCGCAAGCTCGAGGACGACCCCACCGGGTTCGCCCGCCCCGTCTGGGACGGGCTCGCCCAGATGGACCTGTTGGGCCTGTGCCTGCCCGAGGAGTACGGCGGCTCGGGGATGGGCGCGCTCGAGCTCGTCGTCCTCCACGAGGAACTCGGCCGCGCGCTGGTCAGCGCCCCGCACCTCGTGAGCAACGTCATCGCCGCGGAGATGCTGCTCGCCGCGGGGTCGGACGAGCAGCGGGGCGCGTGGTTGCCCCGGATCGCGACCGGCGGCGCCATCCTCACGGTGGCCTGGCACGAGCCGCAGCGCTCCGACGGGCCGGAGGGAGTCGCGCTGACCGGCAAGGCGGACGGCGACGCGTTCCGGCTGTCGGGGACGAAGATCCGCCTCCCGTTCGCGTCGAGCGCGGACCGCATCATCGTGCTCGCGCGTACCGGCGACGCCCCGACCGACATCGGGGCGTTCCTGCTCGACCCGTCCGGTCCCGGCGTGACCCTGACACACACCACGGTGCTGTCGTCGGAGGCGGAGTTCCAGCTCGACCTCGACGACGTCGAGGTCGCCGCGACGGACCTCCTCGGTGACCCCGGTGCCGGGTGGGCGGCGTTGGAGGCCGCCTTGCTCGACGGGCGCATCGCGGCGGCCGCCTACGCCATCGGCGGGGCGCGCAAGGCACTCGACATGCAGGTGGCCTACGCCAAGGAACGGGTCCAGTTCGACAAGCCGATCGGATCGTTCCAGGGCCTCGCCCACCCCATCGCCGACCTCGCCACCGAACTGGTCGGAGCCGAGGTGCTCGTGTGGCAGGCCGCGTGGCGGCGCGACCAGGGGGAGGACGTCGCCCCGCTGATCCACCTTGCCAAGTACGAGGCGTGCGACGTCTACAAGCGCGTCACCAAGCAGGCCCAGCAGGTCTACGGCGGCATCGGCTTCACCCGTGCCATCGACGTGCAGCTCTACACCCGACGCGCCAAGCAGCTCGAGCTGAGCTGGGGCGGTCCGGGGCGCATGCTCGAGGCGGTCGCCGCCCCCGAGCTCGATGGCACCCCGTTCGTCGGCATCACCTCCGCGTTCGGCGGCTTCGGGGCAGGCAAGGACCCAGCGATTGGGTCCGTGCTACCGCCCTCCGGGCTGCTTGAGCACAGCGATACGGACCTGCTGTGAGTGCCGCGAGAGGGGCGGGTGCGACCGCGCGCATCGCCCCGCCAACGGACCGGCTGTCCGTGGGGATCCAGCTCCCGGTGCAATCCCAGAGCCGGCTGTACGTCGAGGACTGGGAGCTCGACGCGGGAGCAGCCGAGCTCGCGCAGGTCGCCCGCGCTGCCGACGAGGCAGGCCTGCTCTACATCGGCGTGTGCGACCACGTCGCCATCCCACGCGACCGCGCCGACAAGATGGGCACGGTGTGGTTCGACACCGTCGCCACGCTCGGTTGGCTCGCAGCCGTGACCGAGCGGGTTGCGCTGCTGTCGCACGTGCTCGTGCCGCCGCTGCGCCACCCGCTGCTGGTCGCCAAGGCGTTCGCCACCCTCGACGTGCTGTCGGGCGGCCGCGCGCTGCTCGGTGTCGGGGCGGGCCACGTCGAGGTCGAGTTCGAGGTACTCGGGGCGGACTTCGACGGTCGGGGCGCAGTGCTCGACGAGGCCATCGACGTCATCCGCGCCGCGTTCGTCGACGAGTGGCCCGAGCATCACGGCGACCGCCTCGACGTCGCCGACGTCGGCGTCGCGCCCCGCCCCGTCCAGGACGGCGGGCCCCCGATCTGGGTTGGCGGCTCCTCTCGGCGCGCGCTTCGGCGGGTGGGCGAGCGGGGCGACGGCTGGCTGCCTCAGGGCACACCCCGCCCCCTCCTCGGGGAGCAGATCGCGGTGCTGCGCGAGGCGGCGGAGGCAGCGGGGCGCGATCCCGCCGACATCGCGGTGGGCGCCAACGAGCTTCTGTACGTCGGCGAGCCCGACTGGGAGGTCGGGCGCTGGTGCACCAGCGGGGCGCCGGAGCAGCTCGCGGAGCACCTGCGGCCGCTGCGTGATCTCGGCGTCTCGCACGTGCAGGCGACGTTCCGCTCACGGTCGGCCGACGAACTCGACGATCAGCTGCGCCGGTTCGGTGCGGAGGTCCTGCCTCTCCTGACAGACTGACGCCTGCCTGGGATGGCTCGCTCGGAGACGCGGTGAGGTTGCGGATGGAGGTCGACGTTGCCGCCGACCGGGCTGCGGTGTTCGAACTGCTGTCGGATCTGCGCGGCTACGGCGACTGGCTCGGCGCGTCAGCTTCGTTCCGGACCGTCGACGTGGATGGGGACGCGCCGGTCGGCGCGGGGACGCGCTACCGCGACGTGTTCCAGCAACGCTTCGCCGAGGGCGAGGTGACGCGGTTCGAGCCACCGGTCCGGCTGGCGTTCCGAGAGGCGCTCGGGGGAAGAGGGGATGCCACCATCACGACGTGTTACCGCTTGGAGCAGCTACCCGGCGGGACCCGGGTCCAACGCCACTACCACTTCCGTGCCCGCGGCCGTGCCCGGTACGACCTCTGGCGGCTGCGCGGCGAGATCCGTGCCGAGAACCGTCGCATCCTCTCACGCTTGCGCGATCACCTCGAGCGGGATCGCAGCCGGTGAACCTCACGGTCGCCGATCTGTACCGCCGGCTCGCCGACGATCCGCGCCCCGCGCTGCGGTTCGAGGACCGCTCGTGGTCGTGGCAGGAGCACGTCCGGCTCAGCGCCGCACGGGCGGCCTTCCTCCAGGCCGAGCGGCACGACGGACCGTTCCACATCGGTCTCCTCCTCGACAACGCGCCCGAGTACCCGCTGCTGCTCGGTGCCGCAGCGATGGCCGGGGCGGTGGTCGTCGGCCTGAACCCGACGCGCTCGCCCGCCGATCTCGAGCGCGACGTCGCCCACACCGACTGCCAGTTCGTGATCACCGATGCGGGCTACCTCGCGCTGGTCGAGGGTGTCGACGTCCCGCTGTGGGACGTGGAGTCGCGCGGGTACCTCCAGGTGGTCCAGACCCACGCGCCGGCGCCGATCCCGACCGTCGGGCCGTCGCCGGAGGACCTTTTCGTCCTGATCTTCACGTCGGGAACGACGTCCGACCCGAAGGCGGTCCGCAACAGCCACGACAAGGTGGTCGCGAGCTCCATCGCGGCGGCGAAGATGGTCGAGCTCGGACCCGACGACGTCACCTACTGCGCGATGCCGTTGTTCCACTCCAACGCGCTGCTTACCGCGTGGGGACCCTCGCTGGCGGTCGGGGCGACGCTGGCGCTGCGGCGACGCTTCTCCGCGTCGGGGTTCATGGCCGACGTGCGGCGGTTCGGGGCGACCTACGCCAACTACGTCGGCAAGCCCCTGAGCTACGTGCTGGCCGAACCGGAGCGCCCCGGCGACGACGTCAACCCCCTGCGCCGCGTGTTCGGCAACGAGGCCTCGCCCCGTGATGTCGTGCGCTTCGCGCAGCGCTTCGGCTGCCGGGTCACCGATGCGTACGGCTCGAGCGAGGGTGGCATCGCGGTGTTCCGCACGGAGGAGACGCCGCCAGGTTCGCTGGGACAGCCGGTCGGTGACGTCCGCGTCCTCGACCCGGACACGGGGGAGGAGTGCGCCGTCGCGGACCTCGATGGCCAGGGGCTCCTACGCAACCCGCAGGAGGCGATCGGTGAGCTGGTCCGGGTCGACTCCGTCGGCCGGTTCGAGGGCTACTGGCGCAACGAGGAAGCCGACGCGGAGCGTGTGCACGACGGCAGGTTCCACAGCGGCGACCTCGGGTACCGCGATGCGGACGGGCACCTGTACTTCGCGGGGCGGCTCGGCACGTGGCTCCGCGTCGACGGCGAGAACCTCGCGGTCGCCCCGATCGAGCAAGCGCTCGGCGAGCACCCCGACATCGTCGACGTCGCCGTCTACGGCGTGCCCGACGACGTGGGCGACGCGGTGGTCGCCGCGATCGTGCTCCGCGAGGGCACGTCCTTCGACCCCGACCACTTCGCTTACTGGGTCGACAGCCGCCGCGACCTCGGCCGGAAGGCACGTCCGACCTACATCCGCATCCTGTCGCGCATGCCCCACACCGCCACCAACAAGACCGTCACCCGCGGCCTCGCCGAGCAGGGCCTCGACGTCCGCGATCCGGTGTGGATGCGCGAGCGGGGCGCCCCGACCTACACCCCGTACGCGCCCGAGTAGCCGGAGTGGGAGCGGTTCGCTGCGCTGTGCGCGGGTTGCGGCTCCCACTCGTCAGGTCAGCGGGGCGATGACCTCCGCCCCGAAGCGTTCGATGGCGGCGAGGCGGTCGGGGAGCGCGGTGCTGTGGTTGCCGTCCGGATCGGTGGCCAGCATCCACGGGGCGTGGAGGATGCCGGTGACGCCGAGCGACCCGACGTGGCGGTACAGGTCGAGGTCGTCGCGGGCGAGCAGCGACAGCGTGAGGTCGAAACCGTCGGGGTCGCGCCCCGCCGCCTCGAGCGCCTCGTGGACTTCACCGACCCGACGCTCCGCCTCCTCCGGCGTGTAGAGGACGCCGAGCCAGCCGTCCCCGTACCGGGCGGCGCGGCGGTAGGCCGCCGTGCTATGTCCGCCGACGATGATGCGGATCGGGTCGGGCGGGGTCGGGGCGATGCGCAGCGGGTCGAAGTCGAAGAACTCGCCGTGGTGCTCGACCCACTCGCCCGTCCACAGCTGAGGCAGCACCTCGAGCATCTCGTTCAGTCGTCGCCCCCGGGTCGCGAAGTCCTGGCCCATCTGGTCGAACTCGTCGCGACACCACCCGGGACCGACGCCGAACTCGACCCGCCCTCCCGACAGCACGGCAGCCGTGCTCACGGCCTTGGCAACGGTGAACAAATCGCGCGCGACCGGGACGTAGACGTTGGTGCTGAAGCGCAAGCGTTCCGTGACCGCCGCGAGGTGGCTGATCGTGACCCAGGGATCGGGCCACGCCGTGTCGGGCTGGTAGGGCGGGGCGCCGTCGTCGCTGTAGGGGTAGGGCTCGGAGAACTCCTGCGGGTAGAAGATGTGGTCGCTGATCGCGACACCGTGGAACCCGGCGCGCTCGGCGGCTTGCCCCAAGGGCACGAGATGGTCGCTGTCGGCGAAGGCGATGCCCATCCAGAAGCGCATCAGTGGAACCAGTGGCCGGCGTTGACGTCGAGGGCTTGTCCGGTGATGACCCGGGACAGGTCGGAGGCGAAGAACAGCACCGCGTCGGCGATCTCGTCCGGCGTCGGGAGGTGGTGGAGGGGGTTCTCGGAGGCGACCTCGTCGTAGACGATCTGGGGGTCGACGCCCCGCTGCTCGGCTTGGTGACCGAACCACCACTTCAGCTTGTCCTCCCAGATGTAGCCCGGGACGATCGAGTTGACCCGGATGCCGTCGCGACCGTGCTCCTTGGCGAGCGTCTGGGCGGTCGCCATCAGCGCCGACTTCGTCGCGGCGTACGCCCCGAAGTTGCGGCGGATCCGGCGGATCGACATCGAGTTGATGAACACGATCGAGCCCGAAGCGCGCGCCTTCATGTGAGGTAGGACCGCCTTGGTCACCTGGAGCGTGCCGAACACGTTGATGCGGAAGGCGTCCTCCCACACCGAGATGTCGTTGTCCTCGATGGTCTCCAGCGGAGGTTGCACGAACGCGTTGTTGACCAGCACGTCGATGCCATCGAACGCCTCCGCAGCGGCGTCCGCCAACGCCTCGCACGCCCCGGCGTCGGTGATGTCGGTCGGTACGGCGAGGGCGCGGCGGCCCAGCGCCTCCACCTCGGCAGCGACCTCATCGAGGGTCGACGCGGTCCGCGCCCCGAGGGCGACGTTCGCGCCCTCACGCGCCAGGGCGAGCGCGATCGAGCGCCCCATGCCGGGACCTACCCCCGAGACGATCGCCGCCCGCCCCTCGAGCAGCACCTCAGGCACCGTCGATGGTCACGCCGAGCGTGGCGGGGTCCACGCCCTGGACCCAGGTGAGGCTCTGGACCCGCTCGGTGATGCGCCATCCCTCGTCGGTGCGGCGGAGCTGGTCGAGGTACGTGCCACCCATCAGCACGGGCTCGGGGCGACCGGGGAGGGAGAGCGGGTGCAGGAAGTAGGCGCGCGAGGTGGCGTCGTCGCCGTCGAGCGTGATGCGTTGGTTGGTGACGTAGTGCTGGGTGAAGGGGATGCCGGACAGTCCCTCGGCGAGCCACGCGACCGACTCGTCGCGGGGCGCGCGCGGTCCGCCGCTGGCCGTGTAGTCGAGCGTCGCGTCCTCGGTGAAGCACGATGCGACGAGGTCGAAGTCGCGCGCGTCGATGGCGTGCGTGTAGGTCGCCAGCAGCTCCGCGATCTGCAGGCGGTCAGAGACCTCGCGTGTGTCCCACTCGGTCACGCCTCCCCCCTGGAGGGGGGAGGGGCCGGCGTTGCCGGCCTTGGGGGTGAGGCCTGATCGGTCATGCCTCCCCCCTGGAGGGGGGAGGGGCCGGCGTTGCCGGCCTGGGGGGTGAGGCCTGATCGGTCACGCCTCCGAGCCTAGCCCGAAACCTGACGCTCCGTCAGGTCAAGGTGGTCGGAGGCGGATACGCGGGCTGACCCGGACCGGGGAGCGCCGGACCGTACAGCGCACGAGAAAGTTCCCTTCGCTCGACAAGGAACTCGGGCGTGCGCCGTCGAAGTACGAACCAGAAGTCCAGCAACCGACGGCGCGTCGCCCGACGCTGCCCGCGACCAAGGGAAGCCTCCATGCTCCTCTCCCCGCGACGCTCCGTCGTCACCCGCGGGCGCACCGCCCTCGCCCTGTGCGCCGCAGCCGCGCTCGCGCTGGCCTTCGCGCCGGCGAGCGGCGGTTCGGACTCGGCATCCGCCCCGACCGCCGCGGACGACTTCACCCCGCAGCTCGTCACGGTGGACACGCCCACGCGAGCGGACAAGGACCGGCTCACCGACCTGGGCCTGGACCTGACCGAGCATGCGGGCCATGACTACGTCGAGGTCGTGCTGCACTCCTCGGCTGACGAGGCGGCCCTGCGGGCGGCCGGGCTCACGTGGGATGTTCGCATTGGCGATCTGGTGGCGCGCGAGGTCGAGCGTCGCGAGTTCGACGCGGCCTTCGCGGCAGCCAACCCCGCGACCGACTTGCCCTCCGGGCGCAACAGCTACCGGGTGCTCGAGGATTTCGGCAACGAGATCGACCAGCTCGTCTCCGACCATCCCGACGTGGCCAAACGCATCTCGATCGGCGAGTCCCTCGAGGGTCGGGACCTGACCGGGATCGAGATCGGCGTCGACGTCAACGAGCCCGAGGACGGCCGCCCCGTGTTCCTCATGTTCGGCGCCCACCACGCCAGGGAGTGGCCCTCGGCGGAGCTGCCGATGGAGTTCGCTTACGAGCTGCTGCAGGGCTACACCGATCCCGACCATCCAGACCACGAGCGCATCGTCGACCTGCTCACCCGCGGTCGGGCCATCATCGTGCCCGTGTCCAACCCCGACGGCTTCGACGCGTCGCGCACCTCGGGCGACCTCATCGACCTGCGTGACGAGACCTACGACCCCGTGACCAGCGTGCCGGACAGCGTCCTCGGCCCGGGCACCACCGCGATCCTCGCCACGCCCGGCAACGCTTACAAGCGCAAGAACTGCCGCTACCTCGACGGCTTCACCCACCCCGCGGGCACGTGCCTTCTGGTCGCCTCGCCCGGCGGGTCAGGGACCGGCATCGATCTCAACCGTAACTACGGCGCCCTGTGGGGTGGGCCGGGTGCCTCCCCGGACCCGTGGGCGGCGACCTACCGAGGCGCAGGCCCGTTCTCGGAGCCCGAGACGCAGGCCATCCGCTCGCTGATCTCCACGCGTCAGGTGACGACCCTGATAACCCACCACACCTTCTCCAACCTCATCCTTCGCCCCGTCGGCGTGCAGCCGAGCACGATCCACCCCGACGGCAACCCGGTCGGCTTCTCGCCTGACGAGTGCTTCCCGACCGCCGAGGGTGACCGCGGGGCGCAGTGGCTGGGCGAGCTGATGGCCGCACAGAACGGCTACAGCAACCAGTTCGGCTGGGAGCTGTACGACACCACCGGCACCACCGAGGACTACAGCTACAACGCCACCGGCGGGTTCGGCTACACGTTCGAGATCGGGCCTACCGAGTTCCACCCGCCGTTCGAGGAGGTCATCGCCGAGTACACCGGCGAGACGGCCGCTGCTCAGGCCGTGACCCCCGAGAACGCGGGCGCGGTCACGACGGAGAACGCTGCGGACTGCGGCGAGCACGAGCACGAGACGGTGGGCGGCGGCAACCGTGAGGCGATGCTCATCGCGTTCGAGAACGCCGTCGACGCCACGACGCACTCGCTGATCACCGGTACGGCGCCGGCGGGCGCCACGCTGACCCTCGAGCGCACCGGCGTCTTCCCGCTGTGGAACGGCACGCTCGTCGGCGACACCGTTGCGACCGCGATGATCGTGGATGACGGCGGCAGCTTCGAGTGGCACGTCAACCCCTCGACGCGCCCCTTCGTGCAGTCGCGGATGGCGCCGATCCTCAGCGACCCAAAGGACGAGCTGACCGTGAACGACGTCACCCCACCGACACTCGGGATCCGCGCCAACAACCACACGTTCGTCGTGACCGAGGACGCCGACATCCTGACCGCGACCGTCCGTGCCGCCGCGACCCTGAGCGGCACGGTGTTCAACTACGCCGAGTACCACCTGCGCCTGGTCGACCCCAACGGTGCGGTGGTCGCGGAGGCGACCGAGTTCGGACCGATCAACTCGCTGTCCTGGACCGGTCCCGACGGCGCAGGTGTCCCCGCGGGGAGCTACACCCTCCGTGTGACGAACATCATCAACCCCACGGCCGCGTACTCGCTGAACGCGTCGACGCAGGACGTCATCGGCGAGCGGACACCTCGCAGCTTCGAGAGCTGGACGCTCACGTGCATGACGCCCGAGGGACTCGCGGGGCAGGCTGGGGTCGCGGTCGAGCGGGGCGAGCAGGTCGACGTGGGCGCGATCTGCGGCTGAACCGCACGGGCCGCGGTCAGCCGAGCCACGCGTCGAGGAGCTGCTGCTCGAAGCGCTGCTTGGCGGTGAAAGCCTCCGTGGTCGGCTGCGACAGGCCGACCACGGGGCCACCGTCGGCGTAGAAGTCACCCTCGACGACGGCGACGCGCTGGTCCCACAGCTCGAGGTAGCAGGACCCGTGGCCGTCGAAGTGCGACTCCTCACCTCCGACGATCTCGGCCGCGATGTTGCGTGCCGCCGAGATCGCCTCGCCCCGCGCGAACACGCCCGCCATCGGTAGTGGCTGGCCGGCAGCGGTGGGGATGAACGTGCAGTCGCCGACCGCGTAGACCCCGTCGATCTCCGTGCGGAGCGTGAGTCGGTCGGGGCGGATCCATCCCCCCTCACCGGCGAGGTCGCTGTCCGCCACGACCGGGGGAGGGACGCTGCGCGGGACGCCGAGGAACAGGCTGAACTCCATCGTCTCGCCGTTCGAGAACGCGACCGTGCGGACGTCACCGTCGAGCGCGGCGTAGCCGTGCTCGAGGTGCAGTCCGATGCCGCGCTCGGCGAGCGCCTCCGCGATGAAGGTGCTCGCTTCTGCCCCGGCCACGGGCAGGGTCATCGGGGCGGGGTGGGCGACGTGCACCTCGATGCGGTCGCGGCTGCCGTTGCGGCGGAGTCGCTCCTCCACGACGAAGGCCGCCTCGAACGGGGCGGGCGGGCACTTGAACGGCGCCCCGAGTACCCCGACGATCACGCGTCCGCCCTCGAGCGTGTCGAGCGCGCGCTTGATCGTCGGCAGTGCGTCGGCGTCGTAGACGTTCAGGGCAGCGGGACCGGCGAGCGCCCCGCGGTGATCGGGGTCGTCGACCGCGCCCAGCGCGACGAGCAGGAAGTCCGCGTCGAGATCGCCGGTACTGGTCGCGACCCGTCCCGCTGCCGCCTCGATGCGGTCGACCGTCGCCTGCACGAACCCGATCCCGTGCTCGCTCAGCGCTGTGAGCGACCGCGTGCCCTGCTCGAGCGGGCGGACGTCTCCCAGGTCCCAGAGCTTGGCGAACCCCGCGAAGAAACGATCGTCCCTCGCGACGACCGTGACCTCGTGCTCGTCGGGGAGCAGGGTCCGCAACTCGTGCGCCCCGGCGAGTCCGCCGAAGCCGCCGCCGAGGACCAGCACCCGCGCCACACGCCCCTCCTGGGTCGAGGAACGGTCACCGTAGCGGTGGTCAGAGCGCCTCGACCACGCGCGGCAGGACGATGACGGCGAGGAGGTGACCAGCAGCGAACATCTGCGTGTCCCGCAACGCTTTCGCGGTCACGTACACCGACTTGCGGTGGACCCGCTGCCGGGCTCCAGAGGTCCGGGTGACACTGACCATCTCGTAGCGCACCATCGCCACGCGCAGGGCGACCGGGACGATCCCCGCGGCGACGGCAGGACCGACGACGCCGGTGACCCAGAGCACCACCTCGAGCGTCACGAGCCCGAGGCCGACGAGGAGCAGGGGGACGTGGCGCAGGGTCGTTCGCGAGCGTCCCCGACCGCGTCCGCGCGGCCCGGCGGCTGCGCATCTTCTCCGCCGAGACGAGGTGGCTGAGCACGGTGGTCACGCGGGTGAGCCACCGGCGGCGCTGCGCGCCCCGGGTCACCTCACCGCGATGGGGACCACCGGCGCCCCGAACGCCCCGACAACCGGTTCGGGTGGTGCCGAGAGCAGGAACGTGTAGCGGTCGTCGGTGGTGCACTGGGCCGCGAGCTCTTCGAGGTCGAAGTTCTGCCCCTGCAGCAGCCCCATCTCGACGAGGTGGAGCAGGTGGACCGGCAGGGACCAGTCGTCGATCTCGCTGGGGTACACCTCGAGGCCGATCGTGTCGGTGGCCACGGCGGCGACGTCACGCTCATGGAACCAGGGGGCGCAGTGCATCGACAGGCCGGGGGCGGGGTAGAGGTAGCCCATCCGGTCGCCGGCGTGGGCGAGCATCATCTGCCCCGTGCGGACGAGCACGATGTCTCCCGCCTCCAGCTGCGTGCCGGCGAGTTCGAGCGCGGCGTCGAGGTCGTCGGGCGTGATGGCGTAGCCGGGTTCGAGCCGCTCGGAGCCGAGCGCTCTGGCGACGTCCAGCAGAACGCCCCGCGATACCAGCGCCTCGACCTTCTCGATGCCGAGCCGGGTCGCCCCCTCCTCCATCGTGATGGCGTCGGTGGGGATGCCGTTGTAGTGGTTGCCCCGGTAGCTGACATGCGACAGCGCGTCCCAGTGCGTCGCGGCCTGCAGCCACAGCTCGAGCCGGTCGTCGCTGCTCGCGACGGAGTCGGGATCGTCGTGCGGGCGGTGGTTGGCCTGGACCACCGTGTGCACCGGGTTCTGCCGCCCCGGTGGGACCAGCCCGGTCTGGACCCCGTCGGCGTGCAAGGGCAGCGCCAGCGAGATGCGCTCGCCGCTCTGCACCGCCTCGGCGCCGCGCTTCACCGCGACGGTGTCGACGAGGTTCAGCGTCCCGAACTCGTCGTCGTCGCCCCACCGTCCCCAGTTGTTCACGCGCCCCGCGAGCTCCGCGAACACCTCAGGTACCGCCATCCCGACCTCCGTCCCTCACGAACTTGGATACTTGGGGGCACTCAGATGCATCCAACCATTCAAGTTCGTCGAGGGCGTTGTAGGCGGTAGCTGCGGGGGCCCAGATGGCGGGGCCGGAGGATCACGGGACGGGACCTGACGGGGCGTCAGGTAGGCTCGGCCGTCGTGGATCCGCCCCTTACCTCAGCGCACGTCGCGTTCCGCGACGAGGCACGCGCGTGGCTCGCCGACCACGTCCCCGATCTGCCGCCTCCCGGCTCACCCGAAGCGTTCGAGCAGCACGTGTCGTGGGAGCGAGAGCTGCACGAGGCCGGCTTCCAGGCGCTGCACTGGCCCGAGGAGTACGGCGGTCGGGGCGCGGATGTCGTCACGCAGGCGATCTTCGAGGAGGAGTACGTCCGCGCGGACGGTCCCGACCGCGTGACCGTCCTCGGCACGAACCTGCTCGCCCCGACGCTGTTCGCGCACGGGACCGATGCACAGCGACAGCGCTGGCTGCCCGACATCCTCGCCGCGCGCACGATCTGGTCGCAGGGCTTCAGCGAGCCCGATGCCGGCAGCGACCTCGCATCGCTGCGCACCCGCGCCGAGCGCGACGGTGACGACCTGGTCGTGAACGGCCAGAAGATCTGGACCAGCTACGGGGCGTACGCCGACTGGATCTTCGCGCTCGTGCGCACCAGTAACTTCAGCGCCCCGCGCGCCGACTCGACACCCGACGGACCCACCAAGCACGCCGGCATCACGTTCGTCGCCATCGACCTGCGCAGCGACGGCGTCGAGGTCCGCCCCATCATCCAACTCGATGGACACGCCGGCTTCAGCGAGGTGTTCTTCACCGATGTCCGCGTCCCCATCGACCAGGTCATCGGCGAGATCGACGACGGCTGGCCCGTGGCCATGACCACGCTCGCCGCCGAGCGTGACGCCCCGGCCGCCCCGCCTGCCCGCTACGAGCGTGACCTGCGCGACCTCATCGACATCGCGAGGGCCGTTGGGCTCGACACGGACGACGTCGTGCGCGACCGCATCGCGGGTCTGCACGTCCGCGTCGAGTGCTACCGCCATCAGGCAGCTGCGACGGTCGCGACGCTCGCGGCCGGGGGCTCGCTCGGGGACGGGGCGTCGGTGACGAAGCTGCTGTGGTCGGAGCTCGAGCGCGACCTCTACGCGTTCGGCCTCGAGCTGCTCGGGGCGCACGGCGAGGTCCTCGACGACCGCGCCCCGCTGCGCGACGTCGCCGGTTGGCACTCGCGCTACTGGTACGCGCGCGCGGCGACGATCTACGCCGGCACGTCGGAGATCCAGCGCAACATCCTCGCCCGTCGCGTGCTCGCGCTGCCGAAGGCGTGAGCGTGTTCCCGACCGAGGAACAGCACGCGCTGAGGGAGATGGCCCGCGACCTGTTCGCCGCGGCGTCGCCGCCGAAGCGGCTCCGCGCGCTGTGGGACGGAGAGGACCGCGGCCGCGACGTCTGGAAGCGGCTGGCCGACGCCGGGCTCACGGGCCTCACCGTCCCCCAGGAACATGGAGGTGGTGGAGGGGGCTTCCGCGAGGTCGTGCTCGTGCTCGGCGAGGCTGGCTACGCCGCTCTGCCCGAGCCTCTGCTCGAGACCGTCGCCGTCGGGGTGCCGCTGCTCACCGAGATCGCGCGCCTCGCCGAGGAGACTCCCGGCGGGGCGTGGGCACACGGCTGGCTCGAACGCATCGCCGCTGGCGATGCCATCGTGACCGTCCAGCTCGGTGGCGCCCCGTACGTCGTGGACGCCGATGTCGCGGACCTCCTCCTCACCGAGATCGAGGGCAGCCTCTTCGCACTGACCGACTTCGGCGCCGAACCCGTCGTGACGGAGGACCGCGCCCGCAGGCTCTTCGATGCCCACGCCATCGTGGATAGCCGGAGCGCGGTCACGCACCGTCCGGCCATCCTGGAGCCAGCGCGTGACCGTGGCGCGGTCGGCACCGCGGCACTCCAAACGGGGATCGCCCGGCGTCTGCTCGACACCACGGTCGAGTACGCCCGCACGCGCCAGCAGTTCGGCCAACCCATCGGGGCGTTCCAGGCGGTGCAGCACCAGCTGGCGGACGTGCATGTCGCGCTGACCGCTGCGGGCGGGGCGGTGTGGCACGCCGCCGGGGCTATCGACGACGACGGTCCCGACCGCGCGCACGCCGCTGCCGTCGCCAAGGCCGCGGCCAACGACGCCGCGAGCCTCGCCAACCGGGTCGCGTTGCAGCTCCACGGCGGCATCGGCTTCACCTGGGAGCACGACCTGCACCTGTGGCTCAAACGGGGGCTGGCGCTGCAGCAGGCGTACGGCTCGGCTCGGGAGCACCGGCGTCGCATCGCGGCGGACCTGTTCGACGAGGAGTCTCGGTGACCGCGCTCGATGGCCGCGTCTGCGTCATCACCGGAGCCGCCGGTGGGCTCGGCTCGGCGTACGCGCGTGAGTTCGCGCGTCAGGGAGCTCGGCTCGTCCTCAACGACCTCGGCACGTCACGCGACGGCAGCGGCAACGACCCGACACGCGTGCAGCAGGTCGTCGAGGAGGTCCGCGCGCTCGGGGCCGAGGCCGTGGGCAACGCCGAGGACATCGCGACGATGTCCGGCGCCGAGGCGACGTTGGCGCAGGCGCTCGACGAGTTCGCGCAGGTCGATGCCCTGGTCAACTCCGGCGGGATGCTCCGCGACCGCATGTTCGTGTCGATGGACGAGGTCGAGTGGGACGCCATCGTTCGCGGCCACCTCCGTGCGCACTTCTGCCCCACGCGGGTGCTGGCCGGGTACTGGCGCGAGCGGTCGAAGGCCGGCGATGCCGTCGACGCGGCGGTCGTGATGACCACGAGCAACGCCGGGCTGTTCAGCCAGCCCGGCCAGTCGAACTACGCGGCGGCCAAGGCCGGTATCGCCGGGCTGACGGTGACGCTCGCCGATGAACTCGAGCGCTACGGCGTCCGCGTCAACGCGATCTCACCGGCGGCGCGGACCCGGATGACGACCGAGGTCGAGGCGATGGCCGAGATGGTCGCCGCTCCGGACGATCCTGATGCGTTCGATGTGTTCGACCCGGCCAACGTCGCGACCGTCGTCGCCTGGCTCGCCGCCCCGCGAGACCTCAACCCCGCCACGGGCCAGGTCGTGTTCGTGCGCGGCGGCGAGCTGAAGCTCCTCCGGGGCTGGCCCTACGCCGAGGAGCGTGACCGCGACCGCCGTTGGGAGCTCGACGATCTCGTCCGTGAGTTCGCGGGCCACGAGTGGGAGAGGAGTCCAGGTGCCTGAGCCGCCTCCGTACCCCGAGCCTCGCCACCTCCTCGCCGGCAAGCACGCGCTCGTCACGGCTGCCGCCGGGACCGGCATCGGGTTCGCGACCGCCAAGCGCATGGCCGAGGAGGGCGCGACCATCGTGCTCAGCGACCGCCACGAGCGCCGCCTGCGTGAGGCCCTGGAGCAGCTCAACGACGAGACCGACCGGACCCACCACGCCGTCGCCTGCGACGTCAGCGACCGGGATCAGGTGGATGCGCTGTTCGAGGGGGCGATCGGCGCGCTGGGCCACCTCGACATCGTGTTCAACAACGCCGGCCTCGGCGGCCGAGCCGATCTCGTCGACATGACCGACGATGAGTGGGCACGCGTCATCGACGTGACCTTGACCGGGACGTTCCGCTGCACCCGCGCCGCGCTGCGCCACCTGATCCCGCGGAAGCAGGGAACGGTGATCAACAACGCATCCGTGCTGGGCTGGCGCGCCCAGGCGGGGCAGGGGCACTACGGGGCGGCCAAGGCCGGGGTTATGGCGCTGACCCGCGCCGCCGCCATCGAGGCCGCGCCCCACGGCGTCCGGGTGAACGCCGTCAGCCCCAGCCTCGCCATCCACGAGCACCTCGCGAAGGTCACCGGCCAGGACCTGCTCGACGAGCTCGAGCGTGACGCGGCGCTCGGTCGCTCCGCGACACCGTGGGAGGTCGCCAACGTCGTCGTGTTCCTCGCCAGCGACCTGTCGAGCTACCTGACCGGTGAGGTCCTCTCGGTCAGTAGCCAGCACCCGTGACCCGCGAACGCAGATCGGCCCCCGCCATGGCGGGGGCCGATCGCATGGTGCTCGGGGTTACGGACGGCTCGTGGGCTGCGACGGGACGTCCTCGGGGGTGTAGGCGTCGCCGCTGTCCTCGGGGTCCTCGGGGCGGTACTCGTCACCGCTGTCCTCGGGGTCCTCGGGGGTGTAGGCGTCGCCGCTGTCCTCGGGGTCCTCGGGTGCGGTGCCCTCGGCGTCGCTGCCGGCATCCTCCGGCGGAACCGGCGACGGCACGGAGTTGGGCGCGGGGGTGTCATCCGCGCGGTCGGTCCCTTCCTCGCCACTGGCGGGCGGGGCGCTGTCCCCGCTACCGGGCTCGCTGCTGGTGCCGTTGGAGGCCTCGTCCGCGACGGTGGGACCGTCGACGCCAGGGTCATCGGGGTCAGCGGCGTCGTCGCTGACGCGGTCGCCGAACTCGGAGCTCTCATCCGCGCTCTCATCCGCGTCGGTGCCTTCGCCGCTGCGACCGTTCGAGGCCTCGTCGGCGACGGTGGGACCGTCGACGCCAGGAGCGTCGGGGTCGGTCGCGTCGGTGCTCACGCGCTCACCGAACTCGGCATCGCTGCTGTCGGGAAGGTCGAAGGGTGTCACGGTCTCGACGATCCCGGCGACGGTGTCCTGGGCGGCGCCGGGCAAGACCCCCGCGGCTCCGGCTCCGCCGATCGATGCGACGGCGACGCCGACGCCGAGGCCGGCTTTGGCGACCAGCGTCAGGCTCGCGAGCTTCGCGAGAGCGATCTCCAGCATGTTCTTCCTCCTAGGCGACCGGTGCACGGTCGCGTCATGGGTCGGTGACAGCCCTCGTTCGAGGGCCGTGGCCAGTGCGGGATGGGGACGGGCATCCGTGGCGTCGGCGGCGTGGCGGAGCTCGACCAGGTAGCGAGCCACCGGGTCGAGTTCCGGCCGGTCGGCTGGCGTCGCTCCGCCGAGGACCGCCTCGGCCGTCGCGTCTCGAAGGTTCCGTCGTTTCCGCATCTCACTCCCGTAATCGTCGCTGCTCCGATCGGCGTTACAGCTCCTCGCTCAGTTCCTGGCGCAGCCGCTTGAGCGCCCGGTGCTGCAGGACCCGGACGGTCCCGGGACGCTTGCCCATCGCTTCTGCTGCCTCCTCGTGATCGAGGTCTCCGAGGACGCGCAGCAGCAGGGCATCGCGCTGATCCTTAGGCAGCCGGTCGATGACCGGCTTCAGACGTTCCAGGTCGGCCCTCGCCGCGACCTCGTCCTCGAACGTCTCTTCGTGGCTGACGTCCACGTCGTCCAGAGGCACGGTGCGCGGCCGCCGTCCGCGACGGCGGCGGTCATCGATGATGCGGCGGTGAGCGATCGTGAACACCCACGACCGGAAGGCGGCCTCGTCGCCCTCGAAGCGGTGCAGGTTGCGGAAGACCCCGAGGAAGACCTCGCTCGCGAGGTCGTCGGGGTCGGTAGCGCCCTGGACGCGCAGGTACCCGGTCACGACCGGGGCGAGGTCCTCGTAGAGACGTCGAAGCGCCCAGGGTTGGTTCGCCTGGGCTGCGGCGATGATCTCGTCGTGGTCGTGCTCGACCGTGTGCTTCTCCCCGCCGCCCCTGGCGAGTCTGGGATCATCGAGCGGACCCGGGCGGATGGTCCCTCATCGGAGTCATCGCCGAGAGGTCGTGTCGCGTTACGGTCGCGATCGGAACCGACCCAGGAGCGCGACGTGCCCCCGACCGTTCTCGAGGGATCTGACGCCGTGCGCGGGGCCGTCGGGACGCACCTCGGCTACTCCGACTGGCTCGAGATCACCCAGGGACGCATCGACCTGTTCGCCGACGCGACCGGTGACCACCAGTGGATCCACGTCGATCCGCAACGTGCCGCCTCCGAGACGCCGTACGGCGGGACCATCGCGCACGGGTACCTCACGTTGGCGCTGTCGAACCTGTTCCTGCCCCAGATCGTCGAGGTCCGCGGGTTCTCGATGGGCCTCAACTACGGGGCCGACAAGGTGCGCTTCCCCGCCGCGGTCCCGGTGGGCAGCTGGGTCCGGGCCGGGGCGGAGCTGACGGCGGTCGACGACGTCCCCGGGGGCATCCAGACCACGATGACGCTGACCGTGCAGGTCCGCGGCCAGGACAAGCCCGGCTGCGTCGTCGAGGCTCTCAGCCGCTACCTCCTCTGAGTGCTCACGCGAGCGTGTGCATCGCGACCCGGCTACCGGGTCGATCTGCACCCGCTCGGCCCGCTGTCACGCGAGCGTGTGCATCCGGACCCGGCCACCGGGTCGAACTGCACCCGCTCGGCTCGCTGTCACGGAAGCGTGGGCATGCGGAGCCGCGGACCGGGTCGATCGGCACCCGCTCGGGACTCAACGGCGGTGCTTGGCGTCGCCGGCAGGGACGCCGGCCATGACGTAGACGTGATCGCCGCTGGCCGCCGAGACGAGGAAGTCGATGAGGCCATCGCCGTCGGTGTCGCCGAGTCCGACCGCGTCGAAGCCGAACGAGTGGCCCGGCTGGTCGCCCACGATGGTCCGCAGCCGCTTCCCGTCGGCTCCGGAGTACACCGTGACCTTGCCGGCGTCCGGTCCACCGAAGTCGTCGATCCACGAACCGATGATGAGGTCCTCGTGTCCGTCGCCGTCGACATCGCCCGCGCCCCGCCCCGGCCCGAGACCCACGCCCTTCTGCTTCCCCACCCACTCGTGGATGAGCGAGCCGTCCGCCCCCGACCACACGAACGCCTTGCCGGTGTCGACGCCCTTGTGTGCGTCGTCGAAGTCGGCGCCGTAGATGTCGGCGGTTCCGTCACCGTCGACGTCGCGGAGCCCCGCGACGAAGAAGTAGCCGAGGTTCTCGCCCGTGGGCGACGCCTCGAACTCGTACAGGCGCGACCCGTCGGCGCCGCGGAACACGTAGATCTCGCCCCGCGCTTCGTCGCCGGCGTCGCGCGCCCCGATCACATGCTCATCGATGCCGTCGCCGTCGAGGTCGGCGACGGCATCGGTCGCGGAGCCGAACAGATCGCCTGATCCCTCGGGCTCCAGGATCCGGATCAGCGTCCCGTCCACGCCGGAGAAGACGTAGGCCCGTCCCGACTCGGCTCCGCTCGCGTCGTTGTTCTCGGCCCCGACGAGCACGTCGTCGTGCCCATCACCGTCGACGTCTCCGGCAGCCGCGACCGCCGAGCCGAAGAAGTCACCATCGGCCTCGCCGTGCAGCGTCAGGAGCGTCGAGCCGTCAGCACCCGAGTAGACGTACACGGTCCCGGGACCGGCGAACCCCGGCGCGCCCGCGACGATGTCGGGCGTGCCGTCGGCGTCGACGTCGCCGACGTCCGCGATCGCGTAGCCGTGCAGCTCGGCTGGCGCCCCGTGGAAGCGGAACAGCCCGGTGCCGGTGGCTCCCGAGACGACCTGGGTGAACCCCGAGAAGTCGTCGGCTCCTATCGAGCCGGTGATCCAGTCCGTGACACCGTCGGAGTCGACGTCCGTGAGCTCGCTGACCGCCCACCCGTAGAAGGGCCCCTGGCCAGTGAGGTCGTGGATCACGGGGTCGTCATCGATGAAGGCCCCGGCCGGTACCGCCGTCGCGGCGGCGAGCACCATCAGGACGGTGGCGGCGAGCAGGGTCCCACGGATGCGCATCGCTGTCCCTCGGTCGGGTGGACCGGGGACGCTAGGTAGCGGTCCCCTCCATCGCTGTCACCATCTTGCGCAACTCGCTGCGCCGCAGACGGCGGGCCGCAGACGGCGTGACGCCGAACTCGCGGCGGAAGCGGTCCGTGAAGTGACTATGGCTGGAGAACCCCAGTCCGTGCGCGAGACTCGCCAGGTCCTCGGTCCCTGCGCCCAGCACCGCCAGGGCCTCGCGGAGACGCAGCCGTTGCTGGTACGTGTGGATCGTCATGCCGGTCGTCGCGCGGAAGACCCGGTGGAGGTGGAACGAGGACGCCCCGACCGTGCGGCCCAGGTCGGCGAGCGCCCACGACCGTGCTGGGTCGCTGGCGATGAGAGCCTTGGTGTCCTCGACCAGTCGCTCGTGTCGCCGACGCGTCGCCTCCGACCGGAGGGCCGTTCCCTCGCCAGCCTCCCCGCCTCCGAGCGCCGCCCCGACGAGCCGCACGAGCGCCTCGTCGACGAGGAGCTGATCGGGCTCGCCGGATCGCAGCTCAGCAAGGAGCGCGCGCAGGAGCAGGACCGTGGGCGTCGTCGCGACCGTGCGCCCGGTCACGAAACGCGGCCGGGCGACCGAGCCGGTGACACCCGCGAGCGCGTGCTCGGCAGCCAGCGCTCCGAGCGACGTGGGGTGGATGGCGAGGAAGGTGCAGTGGTCCCCTCGCGGATCCACCAAGCGCCGTCGGTAGGGTCTGCCCGCGTCGTAGAGGACGATCTGGGTGGCGTCCGCAGTGAACGGCGAGCCGCCTTCAGGGGCGATCCCGACGCCCGTCCCCGGGAACACGATGTGGGGGACCGGGCCGATGTCGTTGCGTTGACCCCAGATCGGGTCGCCGGGCGCGCAGTGGAACTCGCCCAGGACCACGGCGGGGTCGACGCCGCTCGCCCTCAGCCGGACACGGTCGGACACCTCCCCCAGCCACGCAGGTGTGCGCCGCATCCTCGACCCCATCCGTCCCGAGCGGTTCCGCCCCCGACCGTAGTCCCCCGCGACCACCCGAGCGTGTGCATCGGGACCCGGCTACCGGGTCGATCTGCACCCGCTCGACTGCAGCCGCCGTCAAGCGCCCCGCAGCTCCGATGCGAGCTCGGCGAAGGCACGGATCTGGCGCTCGTGGTCGTCGCCGTCGGGCCAGAAGATGAACCCCTGGATGCGGTGCTCGTCACGGAGCTGGAGCAACTCCTGTGACCAGTGGTCCTGATCGCCCACCAACCACTCGTTGGTGGGACCGTCGGTGATGCGGCCGTTGATGTTGTACAGCCGCAGGATCTCTGCTGGGTCGCGCCCCGCCTCCTCCGCCGCCTCGTCGATGCGCTGGTGCATCTGCGGCAGCCGATCGGGCGGGGCGTAGGGGGACGATGGCAGCCAGCCGTCGGCGTGGCGGCCGACCACCCCGAGCATCCTGGGACCGTAGGCCCCCAGCCAGATGCCGATGTCGTGCACCGGGACCGGTCCGCTGTGCACCCCCGCCAGCCGGTAGTGCTCGCCGTCGTGGCGCAGGCCACGCTCGCCGCTCCACAGCTGGCGGATGACCTCGATCGACTCCAGCAGCGCATCGACGGCCTCGCCTGGTTCGCGTCGGGGACCGCCCATCGCCGCGATCGCATCCCACATCCCGCCGGCCCCGAGTCCCAGCTCGAACCGGCCCCCCGACATCACGTCCATCGAAGCTGCGGCCTTCGCGATCATCGCCGCCCCCCGCAGTGGCAGGTTCGCCACGTCAGGGAAGATGCGGATCCGTTCCGTCCGCGCCAGGAGGTCGGCGATCAGCGTGAACGTGTCGAGGAACCGCCGCTGGTAGGGATGGTCCTGGATGCCGATCAGGTCGAGGCCGAGTTCCTCCGCCAGCTGGACCAGCCGCACGGTGCTCGCGTGATCGTCCGCCTGTGGCGAGGGGAACAGCCCGAACAGGACGTGCTGTTCGCTCAAGATCCACTCCTTGCTCTCGCACAGGATGCCGGAGGATCCGATGACTCGCTTCGTGGCTAGCGTCAGCTGACGCGCACCACCTGTCCCTGGCCCAACGACCGGTCCGAGGGCCCGACGTGACCATCCTCTGCCCCGAACCTTGGGAGTGGTTCGAGCGAGGAGCACGACGTGGAGCACGTCGAGGTGCAGGGCGAGACGGTTCCCGCCCTCGGTTTCGGGACCTGGGAGCTGCGCGGACCGGACTGCCGAGAGGGCGTCCGGCACGCGTTGGAGCTGGGGTACCGGCACATCGACACGGCGCGCAAGTACGGCAACGAGACCGAGGTCGGGGGCGGCATCAGCGACAGCGGCATCCCTCGCGAGGAGATCTTCCTCGTCACGAAGGTCCCCGCGAGTGCGCTCGACCGCGACTCGGTCACGGCCGCGACCGAGGCGAGCCTGCGCGAGCTCGGCACCGACCACCTCGACCTCCTGCTGATCCACCAGCCCTCCTCGGACGTACCGCTCGAGGAGACGCTCGGGGCGATGCGCGAGCAGCAGGACGCCGGCCGCGTCCGGCACCTCGGCGTGAGCAACTTCGACGTCGACCTGATGCTGCAGGCGACGGAGCACGCGCCCATCCTGACCAACCAGATCGAGTACCACCCGGGGAACCGGCAGGACGCGATCGTCGCGGCGGCTCGTGAGCGCGACATCCTCGTCACCGCCTACTCGCCGCTGGACACGGGCAGCCTCGTCGGCGACGCGACCCTCGAGGAGATCGGCCGGGCCTACGGCAAGACCGCGCAGCAGGTCGCGATCCGCTGGCTGCTCGATCAGGAGCTGGTGGCGACGATCCCCCGTTCCAGCGATCCCGTTCACCGTCAGGAGAACCTCGACGTGTTCGACTTCGCCCTGACCGACGACGACCGGCGTCGTATCGCCGCGCTCGGAGACGGCTGATGCAGCTGGGCTACCACCTGTCGGCAGAGGAGCACGCGGCGACAAGGCTCGTGGACCTCGCCGTGGCCGCCGAGCGTGCGGGGTTCGGGTTCGCGACCATCTCCGACCACTTCCACCCGTGGCTCGATACCCAGGGCGAGAGCCCCTTCGTGTGGAGCGTGCTGGGCGGCATCGCCCGTGCGACGGAGGCGCTCGAGGTCGTGACCGCCGTGACCTGCCCCACGATCCGCATCCACCCCGCCATCGTGGCGCAGGCGGCTGCGACCACCGCGACGATGATGCCCGGCCGGTTCGGGCTCGGCCTGGGGTCGGGGGAGAACCTCAACGAGCACATCACCGGCCAGCGGTGGCCCGCACCGCGCGAGCGCCTCGACATGCTCGAGGAGGCGGTCGACGTCATCCGTCAGCTGTTCACCGGCGAGCTCGTCGCGCACCGGGGTCGCTACTTCCGCGTCGAGGACGCGCGCCTGTACTCGCTGCCGGACGATCCACCGCCGGTGCTCATCGCCGCCTCAGGACCCGTCGCGGCGGGGCTCGCGGGGCGCGTCGCGGACGCTCTGTTCGTCGACGGTCCCAACGCTGACGTGATCGCGCGGTTCCACGGCGAGCGTGGCGACGATGAGCGCCCCGTGTACGGGAAGCTGATGCTGTGCTGGGACGAGGACCGTGACGCCGCCCGCAGCACCGCCCTCGAGTGGTGGCCCGTCGGAGGCGTGGGAACGGCCGGGGCGGATCTGCGCCTGCCGAGCGACTTCGCCTCGGTCGCCGCCAACCTCGACGAGGAAGCCGCGCTCGCGGCAGCGGTCGTGACGGACGACCTGGCCGAGGTCGAGAAGGCGATGGAGAGCTTCGCCGATGCCGGCGTCACCCACCTGAGCCTGCACCAGATCGGCCCAGCGCAGGAGGAGTTCCTCCACCTCGTCGCAGAGAGGTTGCTGACCGTGGAGTGAACGGCACCGATGTGGCACCGTCCGTGATGAAGGAGACACCGTGATCGCACAGCTCGCCGCCAACGTGGGCAAGGGCCTGGCCGCGGGTCTCGCCGGAACCGCCGCGATGACCCTGTCGAGCAGCTTGGAGATGAAGCTGCGAGACCGCGGTGCGAGCAACGCTCCTGCCGACGCGGCCTCGAAGGTGCTCGACATCGAGCAGTTCAGCGACGAGGAGGCCGAGCAGCGTTTCGGCAACCTCGTGCACTGGGCCTACGGGACCGGATGGGGCGCCGTCCGTGGTGTGCTCGGCACGCTGATGCCACCCCCGGCTGCCGACGCCGCCCACTTCGGGGCGGTGTGGGGCGCCGAGCAGCTCACCCTCCCGGCCCTCGACGTGTCGCCGCCCGCGACCGAGTGGGGCGCTGAACAGGTCGCGGTCGACGCCTGGCACCACCTCGTCTACGCCGTGGCCACCGGGCTCGCGTACCGCTGGCTCGACTCGCGCAACTGACCGCGTCCGCGCCCCGCGTCTAGCGGACCGTCACCTCGACGCGGTGCGCGGCGTTGACGGCGTAGCCGCCCAGGTTCCAGTCCGGCTCGTCGGGTTGGCGGTTGCCGGCGGCATCGGTCGCCCGGCACATCAGCACGGTGTCGCCCGCCGCGGCGGCTTCCCACACGAACCGGAAGCCGGTCCAGGCGCCAGGGTCGTCCGGTGGCGACAGCTCGGCGGATCGCCACGAGCGGCCGTCGTCGGTCGACACCTCGACCGCGTCGATCGGCGCGACACCGGACCAGGCACGTCCGCGCAACTCGACCTCGCCTCGATCGACCATGCGTCGACGCGAGAAGAAGTCCGGCATCCCCGGCGGGATCAGCAGCGAGCGGACGTGCATGCGCGTGACCGGCTCTCCGGGTTCGTCCGGTGACTGCCGGAACCGGTACGAGCGTGACTGCTGGAAACCGTCGAACGGTTCGTCGACGAGTTCGATGGAGGTGACCCACTTCACGTTGGTCATCCCGTACCAGCCCGGCACGACCAGGCGCAGGGGGGCGCCGTGCTGGGGAGGCAGCGGGGCGCCGTTGAGCTCGTAGGCGAGCAACGCGCCGGTGTCGCGCAGCTCATCCACGTCCACGGAGCGCTGGTAGGACTGCTCGATACCGGCCTCGACGCCGCGGTCGGCGCCGGTGAAAACGGCCTCGATGGCCCCCTCCCCGACGCCCGCCTCGGCGAGCACGTCGTCCACGAGCACGCCGGTCCAGCGGGCGTTGCCGATCGCCTCGTGCAGCCACGGTTGGCTGAGCGGGCGCGGCGTCAGCCTGGCGCGGCCGTTCCCGGCGCACTCCATCGTGACGGTGCGCGTGACCTGCGGGAGCGCACGCAACCGGTCGAGGTCGAGCTGCACCTCGCGCTGGACCGAGCCGTGCACGCGCAACCGCCACCGCTGCTCGTCGAGCTCCGGGATGTCGTAGTGGTTCAGCAGGTA